>JBQCHF010000191.1:0-4003 GCA_051954955.1 Motilibacteraceae bacterium | reverse complement strand
GGGGGTCGTGGGGGCCGATGGCGCGCGGGTCCATTGTCGTCGCCCGGGCCCCCCGCCCCCTCCTCGGGCCGGGGGCCCGGGGGGCCCGGGCGGGGGCCCCCGGGGGCCGCGGCGCGTCACCCCTCTCACAGCTCCGGAGGTCCTGGTGCAGCTCGTCGTCGGCCGGATCGGCCGCGCGCACGGTATCCGCGGCGAGGTGACGGTGGAGGTGCGCACCGACGACCCGGAGCGCCGGTTGGCCCCCGGTGCGGTGCTGGCCACCGACCCGCCCGAGCGCGGCCCGCTCACCGTGGCTACCGGCAAGGTGCACTCCGGTCGCCTGCTGCTGCGCTTCGAGGGCGTGCAGGACCGCAACGGCGCCGAGGCGCTGCGCGACACCCTCCTGGTCGCCGAGGTCGACCCGGAGGAGAGCCCGGAGGACCCCGAGGAGTTCTACGACCACCAGCTGGTCGGCCTCGACGTCGTCACCGTGCAGGGGGAGCACGTCGGCGAGGTGGCCGAGATGCTGCACCTGCCGGCGCAGGACCTGGTGGCCGTCCGCCGCCCGGACGGGCGCGAGGTGCTGGTGCCCTTCGTGGCCGCGATCGTGCCCACCGTCGACCTCGAGGCGCAGCGGATGGTGATCGACCCTCCGCCCGGCCTGCTCGAGGAGCTGCCGGACGAGCAGCCGGACGAGCAGCCCGAGGAGCAGCCCGAGGAGCCGGGGGACTAGCCGGTGCGCGTCGACGTCGTCACGATCTTCCCGGACTACCTCGCGCCGCTGCGCCTGTCGCTGCTGGGCAAGGCGCAGGAGACCGGGCTGCTCGACGTCCGGGTGCACGACCTGCGCGACTGGACCCACGACCGGCACCGCACCGTGGACGACACCCCCTACGGCGGCGGCGCCGGCATGGTGATGCGGCCCAACCCGTGGGGCGAGGCCCTCGACGACCTCCTGGCCGCACCCGACGCGCCCGCCCCGGCGCCCCGGCTGCTGGTGCCCAGCCCGTCCGGGCGGCGGTTCGACCAGGCCATGGCGCACGAGCTGGCCGCCGAGCCCTGGCTGGCCTTCGCGTGCGGCCGCTACGAGGGCATCGACGCCCGCGTGGTGGACGAGGCCGCCGGCCGGATGCGGGTGGACGAGGTGTCCCTCGGCGACTACGTGCTCAACGGCGGCGAGGTGGCCGTGCTGGTGGTCGTCGAGGCGGTGGCCCGGCTGCTGCCCGGCGTGATCGGCAACGCCGAGAGCCTGGTGGAGGAGAGCCACGCCGACGGCTTGCTCGAGTACCCGGTCTTCACCAAGCCGGCGAGCTGGCGCGAGCGCCAGGTGCCGGCGGTGCTGCTCTCCGGCGACCACGGGGCGGTGGCCCGGTGGCGCCGGGACGAGGCGCTGCGGCGCACCGCCCGCCGCCGGCCCGATCTCATCGCCGGGCTCGACGTCGGCGGCCTGGACCGGCGCGACCTGGCTGTGCTCGCGGAGGAGGGCTGGGTCCGCGGGCCGGACGGCGCGCTGACCGCGTCGCCCGGACGGTCCTGAGGCGATTGGCTCGTGCCATCGGCCCTGTGGCAGACTGATCGGCCGTTGCCCGCGCGCCTCGCGCCCCTGCCACAGGGGGAGCGCTCGCCGTGCGCGGCGGGCTCCAGTTCAGACCTCCGACCCACCGAACTGTGCGGTGACCTGTGGCACCGACGAGGAAGAAGACGCCATGCACACCCTCGACGCGCTCGACGCCGCCAGCCTGCGGGACGACATCCCGGAGTTCCGGCCCGGCGACACCGTCAAGGTCCACGTCCGGGTCGTCGAGGGCAACCGCTCCCGCGTCCAGGTCTTCCAGGGCGTCGTCATCCGCCGCCAGGGCCACGGCCTGCGCGAGACGTTCAGCGTCCGCAAGGTGAGCTTCGGCGTGGGCGTCGAGCGCACGTTCCCGGTGCACACCCCGATCATCGAGCGGGTCGAGCTGGTCACCCGCGGCGACGTGCGCCGCGCGAAGCTCTACTACCTGCGCGACCTGCGCGGCAAGAAGGCCAAGATCAAGGAGAAGCGGGAGACCCCGGTCGCCGCCAAGTAGGACGGCCCCGCGCCGCATGAGGCGATCCCTCTCCGCAGCAGCGTGACCGACGCCGCGCCCGCCCATCGCATCCGGCCCCGCCGGAACCGCACGGGCGAGCGCGGCGTCGTGCTGCTGGGAGGATGGCGCCGGGACGACCCCGGCGGACGGCGTGGCGGCCGGCAGACAGCCGCCCCGGGCGAGAGGGTCCTGTGAGCACCAGTCACGACGACGGCCGAGGGAACGGGGATCCGATGGGCGAGCAGGCACCGGGCGAGCAGGCGCCGAGCTCGGCCGCCGAGGAGACGCCCCGGCACACCGAACCACCGGCGGGCTCGGGTGCGGGGCCGGGTGACGCACCCGCCGACGGCGGGGCCACGGCCGCCGGCCCGCGCAAGGGGCGTCAGCGCTCCGAGGGCGGGTCGTTCCTGCGCGAGCTCCCGTTCATCCTGGTCGCCGCGCTGGTCCTGTCGCTGCTGATCAAGACCTTCCTGGTGCAGGCGTTCTACATCCCCTCCGGGTCGATGGAGAACACGCTGCTGGTCGGCGACCGGGTCTTCGTCAACAAGCTCACCACCCGGTTCGGCGAGGTGCACCGCGGCGACATCGTGGTGTTCCGCGACCCCGCCAACTGGCTGTCCGAGAATCCCGCTGCCCAGCCCACCGGGCTGGCCGGCGGGGTTCGACGGGCGCTGGAGTTCGTCGGTCTGGCCCCCTCGTCCTCCGACGAGGACCTGATCAAGCGGGTCATCGGCGTCGGCGGCGACACCGTGGCCTGCTGCGACGCCGAGGGTCGCCTCACCGTCAACGGGGTGCCGTTGGACGAGCCCTACCTCTACCCCGGCGACGTCCCGAGCGAGCAGAAGTTCAAGGTCACCGTGCCGCAGGGCGAGCTGTGGGTGATGGGCGACCACCGCAGCGTGTCGGAGGACAGCCGCGTGCACATCGGCGAGCCCGGCGGCGGGTTCGTCCCGGAGGACGACGTGGTGGGCCGGGCGTTCGTGGTCGTCTGGCCGCTGGACCGCTTCCGGACGCTGCACCGCCCCGACACCTTCAGCCAGCCCGCGCTCTCCTCGCACTGACCCGTGGGCGAGCGCGGGCCGGCGGCCGCCGACGCACCTGCCGACGGCTTCTCCTGGCGACGCAGCGCGAAGGCCCTGCTGGTCGTGGGCGTCGACGTCGCTGGCGCTGTCGATGGCGCTGTTACTGGCGATAGCGCTCACGCTGACGGCGATGCAGCACCGCCCGACCGGCTCCGCCTGTTCCTGCTGCAGATGTGCGACCCCGGCGACCCGGGCAAGCCGGCCTGGTGGGAGCTGCCCGGGGGCGGCCTGGAGCCCGGCGAGGACGAGCGGACCGCGTGCGCGCGCGAGGTGGCCGAGGAGACCGGCTGGCAGGTGGACCCCGCCGACGTCGGCCCGGGGCTGTGGACGCGGCGGGCGACGTTCGTCTGGCTCGGCACCCGTCGGTGGCAGGCCGAGACGGTCCACCTCGTGCGTCTGCGCCCGGGCACCCCGCGGGGGGAGCCGGTGCTCACCGGCGAGGAGGACGGCTCCCTGCTGAGCAGCCGCTGGTGGAGCCTGACCGAGCTGGCGGAGGCTGCCGGCCAGGGTGTGCGGACCTATCCCGGCAGGCTCCTCGAGCTGGCGCCCCGGCTGCTGGCCGGCGAGCAGGTCGACGAGGGCTTCGAGGCGTGGGACTGACGTCTCGGACCGCCGTCCTCCGCCAGGGCTGTGACGCAGCCGCCGCGGGGCGCGAGCCGTCGCCGGTGCACGGTGTGCGACCTGCCCCGGGTTAGGCTCTCGGGCATGGCTGGCGGCACCGACGGGGACGGCAGCACCGGGCCGGTCCGGTCGGGCGAGGCGCAGCAGCTGGAGCAGTGCGAGCAGCCGCAGGGCGCCCAGGCCGCGCCCGCCGGGCCGTCCGCACCGGGTCGCGTCCACCGGCGCGCCGCCCGAGTGCTGCTGCTCGACCCC
>JBQCHF010000190.1:0-36963 GCA_051954955.1 Motilibacteraceae bacterium | reverse complement strand
GTGGCCCACGGGTACATGTAGAGCATCTCCACGTCGAAAGCCAGGAACAGCAACGTGAGCGGGTAGTAGCGCGCGTGGAAGCGCGAGAGCGCGTGCTCCTCCGGACGCCACCCGGACAGGAACGGCAGGCTCATCAGCGGTGTGGGGCTCACCGCCGTGCGGCGGGCGACCAGGTAGGCCGCCGCGACAACAGCGACCGCGGCGGCGAGCATGACCGCTGCCCCCATGAACATCCCGCCTCCAATGGTCTCCGGTACTCGCCCTGTTACCCGTGCGGTTGCACGGGTAACCCCACACTGTGGCGGCATCGGCAGATCACTTCCACCCTCAGGACCCAGCAGGGGTAGCGCGTGCGCGAGCGCGAGTGCCCTCACGGGACGAAGCCGCGGAGCTGACTGGCGTGCTGAGCCTGCTCGCAGACTCCACCCGTGCGCACGTGCTCTACGCCCTCGACGCCGTCGATGAGCTGTGCGTCGGCGACATCGCCCTGGCCCTCCAGCTCACCGAGGACGCGGTGGGCTACGCCTTGAGGCTGCTGCGCACTGCGGGCTTCGTGAGCACCCGCAAGGAAGGGCGGACCGTCTACTACCGGCTCACTGATGGCTTCCCCGAGCCCCTGCGCGAGCATTGCCTGTGGGCGCTCGTCGCGCTGTCCAGGAACGCCGAACAAGGAGCGGGCACCGGGAGCGCCCACCTGGGAACCGACTCCTGAGGTATGGGCGTCGTGACATGCCCGGGTCTGATGGCAAGCACCGAGACGCCCTCGGACGAGGTCAAGGCACTCCCGCGTTCTGGTTGCCCGCGCATAGCCGGACGTCTTCAACGAAACTTCATCGTTCCCGCCGGGCGCTCTCCATCGGCCAGAGGGAGGGTCGTTGGTGACGGCGATGCCGCCGTTTGGATGCGGAGGTGGGAGATGTTCGGCTACTGCAGCTCGATGGGGGTGGGGGGCTGGCTGCTGATGGCGGCGTTCTGGGCCGGGTTCATCGGCGTGGTGGTGTGGGCCGTCAGCCGGCTCTTCCCGGACGGAAAGGCGCGGGGCGGCGCGGACGAGCTGCTGGCGAAGCGGCTGGCTGCGGGCGAGATCGACCCGCAGGCTTACCGCGAGGCGCGCGAGCAGCTCGCCGCCGGGCAGCGGCGATAGGCGGGAGGACACGTGAACGGCGGTCACCTCAAGCACATGATTGTCGGCGGCTTAGCGCTGCTCGGGTTGCTGCTCATCGCCGGGGTTCCATTGGCAAGCGCGCTGCCTTACACGGTGCTGCTCGCCTGCCCACTCATGATGATCTTCATAATGTCCTCGATGGGGGGCCACGGCAGTGGCTGCCACGGCCACGACGGCAAGGGCGCGCACGAGAGCGGCGACGAGGGGGACCCGCAGTCGGTCGGGAAGTCGGCGCCTCACGTACGGTAGATCAGCGATACTGCTTCGGTGACCGAACCCCTGGCCGCGCTGCCCTTCGACCTTGACCCCGTCCAGGAGCTCGTTCAGCGGTGGCGCAGCGACTCCGGCGCCACCTACCGGACCTGGTTCCTGTGGGACCAGCGGGTGAAGAACTTCAGGTCCATCCGCCGGGGCATCGAGCAGGTGTCCGCGGAGATCGAGGCGGGCACGTTCGGCACGGCCTACAAGGGGTCGTCCCTGGAGACGGTGGTGCACTCCGTCGCCGAGCAGCGGCAGATGTTCAGGGGTGCGGACCACGCCTTCTTGTGGAAGCCGAAGCTGCGCATCCCTGACATCTACGAGGACCGCGACAACCAGCTGGCTTTCGGACGCGCCTTGGAGACCTGCCGCGGCTGCACCACCGAGTCCCAGGTTCTCGCAGCCGTGCGCACGCTGGCCGAACGCCGGATCAAGGGGCTCGGTCCGGCCGTGGCGAACCTGCTCTACTTCCTGCATCCGACGGTGATGCCACCGTTCAACACCGCCATCGTCGCCGGGTACAACGCGCTGACCGGAGCGAAGATCAAGCTCGGCAGCTGGGAGCAGTACCTGCAGATGCGCGACGGGATCCTGCGGGTCAACGCCGTCCTACGGAACCTGCTGTCCAACGACCTCGGGGCCGTCGGAGGCTTGCTGTTCGACATCGGCTCCGGCCGCTACCCGGCGCCGCCCCTGCCGGGGGAGGACACCGCGCAGGCACGCGCGGCGTGGCACGCGGAGCTGGCGGCCGCCCGAGATGACGCCAAGCGGGGTGCCGCCCAGGAGGCAGCCGAGCAGCAGGACGTGACCCACACCGAGGTGCAAGGCTGGCTGCGCGATCTCGGGCTTGCTCTCGGGTTCGAGGTGTGGGTAGCCAGCAACGACCGCAGCCGGCCCTATGCCGGCGGCCGACTCTCCGACGGCTGCGTCTCGGCGTTGCCTCCCACCGTGGCCTCCGCGCCGGGAGCGGATGCCATCGCCCTGATCGACGTGCTGTGGCTGGGTTCAGGCGAAGTGCAGGCCGCCTTCGAGGTCGAGCACTCGACGTCCATCTACTCAGGCATCGTACGGATGCTCGATCTGGCGCTGTCCGGGCAGGCCGGCTCGCTGACCGGGATGTACCTGGTCGCTCCCGACGCCAGGGAGGGCGAGGTCCGCGCGCAGCTTCAGCGCCCCGCCTTCAGCCGCGTCGCCGACCTGAAGGTGCGCTACCTGCCGTACGGCGACCTCGCGTCGAACCGGGAGGCCATCATGCGGTTCGGCCAGGGCCTGCACCCGATCGAGAAGCTCGCCCGCGACCTCTCGTAAGCGGTCGTTCCGGCGGTGCAGGCGCCAAGGACCGCTCACCGAGGCTCGTCGCGCTGCCCATGCCGAGCTGCGGCAGGGAGGCGCACGGTGAAACGGGCGCCCTGCCCGGGGCCCGAGCTGCCAGCGGTGACGGTGCCGCCGTGTGCCTGGACCAGT
Source organism: Motilibacteraceae bacterium (assembly GCA_051954955.1). Classification (GTDB taxonomy): domain Bacteria; phylum Actinomycetota; class Actinomycetes; order Motilibacterales; family Motilibacteraceae; genus JBQCHF01. The sequence goes on along the minus strand of JBQCHF010000190.1, from coordinate 34,076 downwards.
GCCTTGACGATGGCCAGGCCGATGCCGGAGCCGCCGTGGGCGCGGTCGCGGGCGGTGTCGACCCGGTAGAAGCGCTCGAAGAGGTGGGCTATGTGCTCGGCGGGGATGCCTTCGCCGGTGTCGCGCACCTCGATCTCGACGTACTGTGCTGTGGCCCGGGCGGTGAGGGTCACCCGGCCGCAGGCTGAGGTGTGGCGCAGCGCGTTGTCGAGCAGGTTGCCCAGCACCTGACCCATGCGCTCCGGGTCGACGTCGACCTGCGGCAGGGCCGCTTCGAGCTGGCTGAACAGGTCGACGCCAGCCGCGGCGTAGCGGTCTGCGGCCTCGGCGATGGCTGAGGAGACTAGGTCGGCTGGGCGGGTGAGCATCGGGTGCAGGTCGAGCTGATGCTCCTCGGCGCGGGAGACGGCGGTGACGTCGTCGGACAGTCGGGCCAGTCGGGCGGTCTGCGTGCGCAGCATGGCCAGCGTGTCGGCGTCGACGGTGACCACGCCGTCCTCGAGGCCTTCGAGGTAGGCGTCGACGGTGGACACCGGGGTGCGCATCTCGTGGGCGAGGTCGCCCAGCAGTCGGCGGCGGGTGGTCTCGACGGCCTGCAGCCGCTGGGCCATCGCGTTGAAGGAGGCGGTCAGGGTGTCGAACTCCGGGCCGAGTGCAGGGTCGGGCACGTGCACGTCGAAGCGGCCGTCGGCGACGCCGTGGGCGGCGGCAGCCAGCCGAGCGACCGGTGCGGCGATGCGTCGGGATACGTAGGCGGACACGGCGACCGCAGCGGCCAGGGAGGCCAGCAGCGCGACGCCGATGGCCAGGGCGCTCGCGGAGGCGAAGGCCTCCTCGACGTGCCGGCTGGTCTCGGCGTCGACGTGCCCGGCGGCCCGGTGCAAGTGCTGTCGGAACAGGGGCGGCCCGACGATTGCGGCGACCAGCCAGAGGGTGGCCGCGCCGACCAGCGCGGTGAGGGTCTGCGCGGTGAACAGGCGGGCGCCCAGGCCGCTGCCGCGCCACGCACCAGGTCCGGTCATCGGCCCTCGCCCATCCGGTAACCGACTCCGCGGACGGTGCGGATGAAGCGGCCGGTGTCGGCGTCGTCGCCGAGCTTGCGCCGCAGGTGGCCGACGTGCACGTCGACCAGGTGCTCGTCGCCGTACCACTCCGCGCCCCACACGGTGTCGATGAGCTGTCGCCGGCTGAACGCGACCTTGGGACGGGTGGCCAGAGCGGCCAGGACGTCGAACTCGGTACGGGTCAGCGCCACCTGCTCGCCGCCGAGGCGAACCTCGCGGCCGTCGACGTCGACCTCGAGCGGGCCGAACCGCAGGGGGGCGGCGGCGTCATCGGCCGGCCGACCTCGACGCGGGCGCCGCAGCAGCACGTGCACGCGCGCGACGAGCTCGCGCGGGCTGAACGGCTTGGTCAGGTAGTCATCGGCGCCCACGGACAGGCCGATCAGCTTGTCGACCTCGTCGCTGCGGGCGGTGAGCATGAGCACGTAGCAGTCGCTGAAGGTGCGCAGCTGCCGGCAGACCTCGATGCCGTCCAGGCGCGGAAGGCCGAGATCGAGCACGACCACGTCGGGGTCCAAAGAGCGGGCCATCTGCACGGCTGCCAGCCCGTCCCCGACCCAGGTGGCCGAGAACCCGTCGCGCTCCAGGTAGGACGCGACCAGCCGCGCCAGGGGTTCCTCGTCGTCGACCACCAGCACCTTCGCGGCCGCTGTCGCGGTCATCCGGCCCGCCTCGCTCTCCTCGTAAAGACCGGCACCACTGTGCCGCATGCCGGCCGGCGCGGTCGCGGCGAGCGCGCCGGCTCGCCGACCTTCAGCGAACCTTCACCGGATCCCTGCCTCGAACGCCATCTCCGGTGACGACGGTGAGGTGAATTCCGCGCCAGCAGGTCCTCGAGAGGCTGTCATGTCTGCACCGACGGCACCGCGGTCTATCCCCGTCATGGTCACGCTCGTCCACGCCCCTGCTTGTCACTTCTGCCAGGACGCGATCGACGCTCTCGCCGAACTGGAGCGAGAGCTGCCTGTGCGCGTGGAACTAGTGGAGGCCACCGGGGCGGTCGGGCAGGCGCTGGTCCGGGAGCACCGCGCCCCGATGTTCCCGCTGGTGCTCCTCGACGGAGGGTTCTTCTCCTACGGTCGGCTGTCCAGCCGGAAGCTGCGCAAGGCGCTGCTGACGCGGCTGTCGGCGGTGGCGTGATGGGCTCGACCCTGCTGACCAGCAGCGGCCTACTCGCGGCCTTCCTCGCCGGCGGTGTCGCCCTGTTCGCGCCGTGCTGCATCGTGTTGCTGGCGCCGAGCTACCTGGCAGTGGCGGTGAAGAACAGGCGCTGGCGCCTGCTGCCGCTGACGTTCGTGTTCGCTGCCGGCCTGGCGCTGGTCCTGGTGCCGATCACGCTCGGGGCGAGCCTGGTGTCGGCGACCATCGCGCACTACCACCGGCCGCTCTACTACGTCGGTGGGGCACTGATGCTGGCCCTGGGCGTGTACGCCCTGTCGGGGCGGATGTGGTCGCTGCCATCGGTGCTGCGTGCTCCGGACACCAGCGCTGGGGACAGTGCGAGCTTCTTCGCGCTCGGGGTGTTCTCCGGGGTCGCCTCCTCGTGCTGCGCCCCGGTGCTGGCCGGGGTGATGACCCTGTCCGTGCTGTCCGGGTCGGCCGTCGGGGGTGCCCTGCTCGGGCTGGCCTACGTGTTCGGGATGACCTTCCCGCTGTTCGTCATGGCCCTGGCCTGGGACCGGTACCGCTTGGGCGAGCGCGGATGGCTGTGTGCGCGGCCGGTCCAGCTGCACCTGGGTGGGCGGACCGTGCGCACCAACACCTTCAACGTCGTGGTTGCCGTCGGATTCGCGGTGATGGGCGGTTTCGTCGTCTACCTCGCCGGCAGTCAGCGGATGACCGGCGGCCCAGGCTTCCAGGTCGCGATCGGGTCGTTCCTCGCCCGTGTCTTCGCTCGGGTCGAGAGGTGGACCAGCGGCGTGCCAGACCTGCTGCTCGGCCTGGGGGTGATCGCCCTGGCCGCGGTCTTCGTCGTCGCCACCCTGCGCGACCGGCACCGGGGCCACGCGGAGCAAGCCCTCGCCGACGCATCGCACTGCGACCACGACCCCACCCGGATCTGAGAGGCCCAGCATGACCAGCAAGGCAGCAAGGCGCGACGAGGAGCACCGACGCCAGGTCCTGGCCGCGGTCAGGAAGGAGCAGGCTCGTCGGGGACGCCAGCGGCGCATCCTGGTCGCTGTCACTGGGCTGGCGGTGCTCGCCGGCCTGGTCGCCGCCATGATGCTCACCTCGCGACCCACCTCCTCCGCGGTCACCAGGCCGGCCCCGGGCTTCACCCTCACCGACACTTCTGGCCGCCGGGTGGCCCTGACGGACTACCGCGGCCGGGACGTCGTCCTGTACTTCTCCGAGGGCGCGGGATGCGGCTCCTGCTTGCAGCAGATGGCCGCGATCGAGAAGGACCGGGCGGCGTTCGACCGGGCCGGGCTGGCGGTGCTGCCGATCGTGATGAACACCCGTGAGCAGATCCTCCACGACATGGCCTTGTACGGGGTGAAGACCCCGTTCCTGCTCGACGACGGGACGGTGTCCACCGCCTACGGCACCATCGGTCGCGGCATGCACGAGGGCCTGCCCGGACACGGCTTCGTGCTGATCGACAACAACGGGGCGCAGCGCTGGCACGGCGAGTACCCGTCGATGTGGCTCTCACCGGATGAGCTGGTCAAGCAGGCTAGCGCGCACCTTGCGCCGTGACGGAACGGACCTTCGTCCTACCCCCCGGCGGTATGAACCGCCTAGCGTGAACCCGAGGAAAGGAGTACGACGATGATGGATTGGTACGGCGGCCTCGGCTGGGGCGGCTGGGTCTGGATGACCCTCATGATGCTCGCGTTTTGGAGCCTGCTGATCGGCGGCGGCTTCCTGCTCTACCGGGGCATCCGTGGTGCCGAGCACACCAGCCATGAGTCCGACGCCGCGCACCTGCTCGACGAACGGTTCGCACGCGGAGAGATCGACGTCGAGGAGTACCGCGCCCGGCGGGAGCTGCTCGGGTCAGGGCGATGAGCCCCTCAAGCGCGCCCGTCTCTTCGGTAGGGCTTGACGCCTGCGGATGGGTGGGTCCTCACTCGCCGGCGCTGCCGCAAATGGCCGGCCGTCGTCAGGCCCTCCCGTGATCGGAGCCCGGCTGACGTGTAGGTCCCGCACGGGCGCCGGCACGGCGGCGCCCATGCCCGCGTCCGGGATCCATCACCCCCTACGCCGCCGGCGGTCCAGCCGGGCTCAGCGGCGCCGGGCAGCTTCCCAGGACGCCGGTCTCGGCCTGGACGCCGAGGCGGTGACCGGCGGCACGTCGGTGCCGAGTCGTTTGGGGCGGTCGGCTCGGCGAGCGAGGGCTTGGGCCGCGTCGTGGTCGTCCGGCGGATCACCGACTCCCGCCGGCTGGTCCGAGACCGCCGAGCGGCGCGGCCATCGCGTGGGGCCATCTTGTTCTGGCTGCTGGCGGCCTTCATCACAGCAGAGGCGAAGACGGACCTGCTCCGGTCGCACCCGGCTCTTGGCATGGGGCTGACCGCAGTCGGCGTCGTCGTGATGCCAGGACTCGGGGTCGCCAAGCGGCGGCTCGGCGCCCGCCGCGACTCCGAGGCGACCGTCGGCGAGGGCACCCAGAACCTGATGTGCGCAGCGCAGGCCGCTGCCGTCCTGGTCGGCCTGGCCCTCCATGCCGCGACCGGGGTCGACTAGGTCGACCCGGTCATCGCGCTCGGCCTGGCTGTGTGGTCGGTACAGGAAGGCCGCGAGGCCTGGGAAGGCGAGGAGTGCTGCTGCTGACCGGGTAGCGGCGGGCCTACTACCGACCGTGCGGCTAGGTGACGTCGAGTTCGGTATGCATGCCCGCGGCGTAGTGACCCGGCAGGTTGCACAGCAACTCGTACCGCCCGGGCTCGAGGGTGAGGCTCACCCACCCGGCTGCGCCCGTGGTGATGCCGTCGCCGGACCCGGCGCCGCAGGACCGGGACGCCTCCCCTAGGCTGCTCGTCTCCTCGACCTTGTTGTCCGTACCGACCGTCCGGGCGCCGACGGACGCCCCCGCGGCGAGCGGCAGCACGACAAGCTCGTGCGTGCGCATGCCGTGGTTGTACGCGACCAGGGTCACCTGCCCGGACGGCACGGTCTGCGGGGCCGCGCGCGTCCTAATCCACCCGCCGCGCATCGCCGGCCCGCCGGACCAGCCGCCCCCCATCATCCCTGGGCCCATGTCGGCAAGCGTCACCGTCACGACCCTCCCCGGCAGCGTGGCCGGCACCCGGCACCACGTCGCGGCGCCTGGGCGGTGCCCCCCTTCCGCAGACACCCGCACCGACCCCGAGTGGCCCTGCCCCAGCGCAACCACGCCCATGGACGCCGTCGTCAGCGCGACCGTCACTCCGGCCGCCACGACCAGCGCCCGCCGGCTCACCCCCGTCACCGACCCCTCCGCAGCAGGTCCGGCCGCCAGGTGCGGTCGCCGTCGTCCACCGCATCGCGCGCGAACCGCTCCTCGAGCAGGCGCCGCGGCCTGTTGCCGCGGTAGGCCGCCGGCGTTTCTCTGTGCGGGCTGAGGACGCGGGATACCGCTACGGCGCCAACGACCAACAGACGCCAGGACGCAAGCCAGGACGCCGGCCACCAGCAGGACCGCCCCGGCCCATCGCTGTCCCACCCCGTCATCGGACCGCTCCCCTTCTGCCCAGATCACGGTCGCGCCCCAGCCCTGGGTCGAGGTAGAGGCGAACGTCACTGCCAGCCCTCGGGACCGCATGGGCGTTCTGTGCGGGCGCCGGCTCGGTGACTGTCGTCACCGCCCAACAGGCGACTGGCGAGGCCCCCACGAAGGTGTGCCCTGTTCGGCTTTTACTGAGTGTGTCCTATTCCGTGGCCGACTGCCGTGCGGGAGTCGGCGGGCAGGGTGCGGCGCATGTCGTACCCCAGTGACTTGACCGATGAGCAGTGGGCGCTGCTGGAGCCGGTGTTCAACGCCCCGGGCAAGCGGGGTCCCAAGCACGGGCCGGACCTGCGGCGGGTGGTGGACGGGATGCTCTACATCTCGCACACCGGCTGCCAGTGGCGGTTCCTGCCCGAGTCGTTCGGGCCCTGGACCCGGGTGTGGTCCCAGTTACGGCGCTGGTCACGCAACGGTACCTGGGCCCAGGCGCTGACCGTGCTGCACCGGGCGGCGCGAGAGGCGGAGGGCCGCGCCAGGGCCACCCCCTCGATGGTGATCATCGACACCCACCTGGCCCGCGGCGCCTCCAACGGCGGGGTTACCTTCCACGACCGCGGGGGCGCCTACGGGCGCACGAACGGTGCCAAGCGCGTCGTGGCCGTGGACGTGACCGGTCTGCCGCTCGGTGCGCTGGTGGTGCCTGCGTCGACGCATGAGAACCGCACGACCGAGCTGATGCTGGAGCACCTGGCTAGCCAGGGCGCGACCGGGCGGCTGGAGCTGGTGCTTGTCGACCGAGGGGTCACCGTCACCGCCGCCCGGGACTTGGGCCGAGCGCACGGGATGGAGGTGCGCCGGGTCGGCTGGGATGACAAGCAGCCGGTGTTCCGGCCCATCCGCCACGCCTGGCGGGTTGAGGTCGCCCACGGACGACTCGGCCGCGCCCGCCGCCTGGCCAAGTCGTTCGAGAACACCACCGCCTCGGCCACGGGCTGGCTACAGGTCGCCTGCATCGCGGCAACCCTGCGGCATGTGTCCGGCCACCTGGAAGGAGCGGGGCCGCTCCTGCCCGCAGCATGAGGCCCTGCCGTGCGGGCCTCAGCGGTGACGCGGATCGAGCTCGGGAGGCGGAGGCAGTGTCAGGACGCTCCTGCCCGCTACGACCGGAACGCCGACATCGTGAACCAACGGGCCAGGAGCGGCGCTCAGGTCGACGCGGTCGGCACCTTGCTCGGTCGCCTCGTAGACCACGCCCCACAGCAGCCGCCTGAGCAGCGCATCCTCGCCTTCGATGCCTGGGACGACCTCGAGGGTGTCGAGCACCGCCGACCTGTTGGCCGCCCAGGACGCGGCGGCGTGGCCCACCAGGGTGGGGTGTGCCTCGTTGGTGTATGCCTGCAGCCAGCACAGCAGTTGCCCGGCCAGCAGGCTGCGGCGCGCCCGCTCGACCTGCAGCCCGGCCGCCTCGAGCCACCGTCCGGCAAGGGCGGGGTCGAACGAACTCCGGGACCGGCCCGCCCCCGCGGACGATGACATGAGTGCCGGGCGGGATGGGCTCCGTCCGGACGTGGCTGATGTAGTACCGGTTGCGCTCGGTGGGTGGACGGTCGAGTTCGAGGATGACCGGCTCGCTCCGGGTCCGCCGCGCCGCCCACCGCACGCCACCGGTCTCGAGTTCCTCCATGAGATGCCAGCCCAGGTCCTGCGCCCATTCGCGCTCACTGCTGGTCCGAAGGGCACGCGCGCGGCTGTCGTCGGCGAGGTAGCCGTAGACGGTGGGGTCCTTCCTCCACCTGAAGGTCAGGAGGACACCTTCTGCCGCCGGGACCGCGTCGAGGAGCAGGGCGTTGCGGGCGATGGCGCCGGGCCCACGCGATCGCCGAAGCAGCCCTCTTAGACGGAACCGGACGGTTGAACGCCGCCCAGGTGGTGGCGAACACCCGCGCCATGACCGCCGCGATCGACCTGGCCGACACCGTCACCGCCGAGGCGATGCTGGCCATGCACGACGCGCTCCTGCGCCCCCACCACCCGGACATGGCCGGGAAGTGGCGCACCGAGCAGGTGTGGATCGGTGGCGGCCACCTCGGCCCGCACCACGCCATGTTCGTCCCACCCGCCCACGGCCGGGTCCCCGGCGCGATCGACGACCTCGTCGCGTTCATGGCCCGCGACGACATCCCCGCCCTCGTGCACGCCGCCATCGCGCACGCCCAGTTCGAGACCATCCACCCGTTCCCCGACGGCAACGGGCGCACCGGGCGGGCCCTGCTGCACGCGATGCTGCGCGGCAAAGGCCTCACCCGCGCCGTGACCGTGCCCGTCTCGGCCGGGCTCCTCGCCGACGTCGACGCCTACTTCGCCGCCCTGACCGCCTACCGGGCCGGAGACCCGGCCGGGATCGTCGACCTGCTCGCCACCGCCTCCTTCGCCGCCATCGCCAACGGGCGCATCCTGGTCGCCGACCTGCACCACATCCGCGACGCCTGGACCGAGCAGGTCCGGGCCCGCCGGGGCTCCGGCTCGTGGCGGATCCTCGATGTCCTGCTGCGCCAGCCGGTCGTGGACGCCCCGCTGCTCGGCCGCGAACTAGGCATCGCCACCAGCAACGTGTACCGGCTCCTCACCCCGCTGATCGAGGCCGGAGTCCTGGTGGAGACCACGTCGAAGACGCGCGGGCGGATCTGGCGCTCGACCGAGGTGATCGCGGCGCTGGACGCGTTCGCGGCCCGCGCGGGTCGCCGTACGCGGCCGGGCCGGTAGACCGACCTGCGTGGGGCCGCAGATGCGCGACTGCCCGCGGTCAAACACGGGGCTGCTGTGCGCACCCCCTACGCGGAAGCGCCGAGCACTCCTTGATACCTGGCTCGCAGTCGCACGCGCCGTGACGAGTCCTTGAGTGCGTCATAGACGAGGAGTGACTGGTCAGAGGCGTCGAGGACGATGAGGTGATCGCCCGCCCAGACCGACGGCATGTCATCCGTCAGCACGCCAGGGGCTCCCGGCGCCAACGGGACGTAAGTGCCAACTCGCTTGGTCGCACCACTGTCCAGGTGGATCACGTCAAGGTCGAGGCTTCGCCCGTCGCTACTCACGGCCGCTGACGCCAGGTACTGCCCGTCGGGGCTGAGGATGCCCGCTCCGGCGATGCGTCCGTTCACTGGTTGGACGGTCACATGCCTGCGGTCCCCGACCTGTGCGTAGGAGCCGCAGCGCGCCGACTTGCAGGTCTCGTCGAGCAAGAACAGGCGGTCGGCTGCGGCATCGACGACCAGCGAATGCGACGCAACGGTTTGAGTGACGTGACCTTGAGGGTCAAGCAGGACGACGGAGGCGTACACCTCGCCGTCTGGTCTTCCGGTCGTCGTGTGGTCGTCCAGCAGTTGTGCCACGACCCCGGCGCGGCTGTCCGATGTTGGTTTGACGCGGCAGGGAAGGAGCAGCGGGCCGCTCACTCGGCCAGTTGACGCGTCGATGTGCTGCAGCCGGTACTGCACGGCTCCAGCAACCGTTCCGGCGACCGGGGGACAGGCCGCGTGGTCGGTGGACTCGGTGACGATCCAGTAGCCGGAGTCCCGCGCGCTGGGGAACCAGTCCGAGGCGGGGTGCAGGCGGTTGAGTCCGGTCGCGGGCGTCGGGCTACTCCCGCCCTGAGTGGCCGCAGGGCCGGTCAGGTGAATGCTCGTCAGGACTCCGTCGAGGATGCCCACACTCGTGTTCGCGTCCACCTGCCGGACTCGGTCGATGCCGAGGCTGTTCGACGCAGGATCGATCGTCGCAGCCGCCCCCAGGGGCACGCCTTGGTCGCTAAGCACTTGACGTTGACCCTGCGCATCGATGAGCGAGAACTGATGAACCTCAGAGGGGCCCTGGCCGCTCTCGGTAGCGGAAGAGCATGCGGCCGCAGCCATTGGCAACAGGCAAGCGACAGCGAGGGAAGCGGCGCGCCGTGCTCCCCACCCGCGAGTGCGGGTGGGGAGCACGGGCATGGGTTGAGAAGTCACGGCTTCGGGGTGCACGAGGTGGTCGCGGTGCACTCGGAGAAGAACGGGTTGGTGATGATCGCGTTGACGTCTCCCAGGATGGAAGTCGTCGTCGTGCAGTTGGCGTTGTTCTGAGTCTTCGTGTCTTTGTACTCCTGGAACTCCGCCTTCGGCTGCGCGTAGCCGTAGTTGCCCGCGGCGACGTTCATCTGGTCGGTGACGGTGACGCCGGTGGTCGTTGTCTTGGTTACCGTGACGGAGAAAGTGCCTTGAACCTTCGCGATCATGTAGTCGAGGGTGACCGTCGCGCCCCCCATAAGGGCCGTGGCACGCGACTGGGTCGTGGTGATCGAGATGGACAGCGGCCCCGAGGTCGCGGCGCGCTTGCCCACCGCGGTGCCCTCGGACTGGTAGGTCACGCCGCCCACCTTGGACGTCGTCTCGTAGGAGTCGACGACGCACGCGTTCGTGGCCGCGCTGGCTGAAGAAGCCGGAATGAAGGCGGCAGCGGCCACCACAATGGTGCTGGCTGCCAGCATGCTGACTCGTCTGATCATGAGTGCGAATCCCCCCGTTGTGCGGGGGACTCTCCGCCCCCCGGTCAACACGAACCGTAGAGGGTGGGCGACGCCACGTCTACGAAATCCCCGAGTCAATTTCTCGCTCGCAAATTCGGGGTCGAGCCGCTCCAGGTGGAAGCAGCAGTTCCGCCTGAGGTTGACGTCCAGTCGGGTATCGCATCAGGCCGACGGGCAAGGCTTCTCGGTATGTCGGGGCCGCAGGGAAGACTTAGGGACATGGAGAAGCAGGTCGAGCAGGTTGCGGTCTTCGGGGACCTGGGTGGGCACCAGCAGGTGTTCGCCGGGCACCTGCGCGCCCTCGGCGTCGACCCGGACACCGGTCAGATTCCGCCGGACCTCCGTTTGGTGCTGGTCGGGGACCTCGTGCACCGCGGCCCGGACTCACCCGGTGTCCTGCGCTGCGTCGACCGGCTCCTGCGCGCCCACCCGGACCGGTGCGTCGTCCTCATCGGTAACCACGAGCGCCAGTACCTGCCCGACCAGACCGTCATGTTCGAATGGCCTGAGCACGTCGACCAGCAGGTCCTGGACGAGACGCTGCTTCGCTGGTGGGGCGAGGGCCTGCTCCGGCTCGCGCACGCCGAACGGACCGGCGGGATCCCGCTGCGCCGCGGTGACGGCACCACCGACCGGGTCGGCGCCGGGGAGATCCTCATCAGCCACGCAGGCTTGACCCGGGGTCTGTGGTCCTGGCTCGGGCAGCCCGTCACCGCGCACGAGGCAGCGGTCCTGCTCAACGCCGGGCTACCGGACCAGGCCCACCCCGCCTGGAACCCCGGCGCGATGATCACCGGGGAGCCCTCGGCGCTGGCCGGAGTCACCTGGGCCGGAACGTTCGAGTTGTACCTGCCGTGGTTCCAGCACCCCGACGCCCCGTTCCACCAGGCGCACGGGCACGCCGCCATCTACGACGCGCGCCGCCAGCAGTGGGTGAAGGTCCTGCAGGCGCTCCGACGGTCCGAGGACCTGCGCGCCCTCATCCACCACAACGGCGTCACCGGCGTGACCGCGGTCGAGATCCCCGACAGCCGAGTACTCGCCGACGACCTGGCAGGCGAGGGCGGGGAGGTCTTGCCGGGCGCCGATGGCGGGCGGGCCGTGATCTTCGGGGTCGACCCGGGCCACGCCAAGTACCCGGCCCGCGTCTCCGGCCCGCTCGCCCTACCCGTCACAGACCAGGGCGCAGACCAGGTGGCGTAGGAGACGTGGGGTCGTCCGGAACCGGAACACGGCGCTCCACAGTCCGAGCGACCAGGTGCCGCAGCCGCAGCGCCGTGCGCTGGCGCGACGGTGCCCGCCAGTAGGCGTAGTCCCCGTCGCTGAACCGGACCCGCCGCTCGACCACCGTCCCGGCCAAGGAGATCTCACTGCAGACGACGGTCCCGTCGAGCCACTCGCGGGCCCGGCCCAGTTGATCGTGCAGCGCCTCAGCCTTGTCCGGCTCGTCGTAGGCGTAGTCATGGATCTCGCAGTCCCCGACCAGCAGGAAGCAGAGTTCGTCCTCGCCCCACTGGATCACCGCGGTGCGCGCGCTAGCCGCCCACCGCAAGGTGACCAGCACCCAGACGCCGCGGCGCGCCACGTCGACGGTGAAGCCGGGCTGCCCGGCCCAGGCTGCGGTGACCAGGTCGACCATCTCCTGCTCCAGCACCACGCCTCCTCCTCCTCCTCCTCCTGGGCCAGCGAGCGCGGCGGGGGCGGCGAGGCCAACACCTGCCCCCCTCGCTGCCCCTCAGACCCAGCCGATCTCGGTGACGCCCATCTCCGTCAATCGGACGCTGGCCTCGTGGCGAACCTTGTCGTCCGGGTCGAAGCCCAAGACAGCCAAGCCGTACGGGGGTGTACGTGGGTTCCGTGCTGCCATCAGCCGCCGCCGCGGGTCCCAATGGTGAGCCAGTGCCGCGAGCGCGTCGTCTGGGAAGTTCGGGTTCTCGACCGCGCAGAAGGCGACCAAGATGTCCGGGTCGTGTCCGAGCGCCGTCAGGAGCGGCCCAGTCGCCCGGATGTTCTCCGCCACTGAGCATCGGACCGTGGAGTCGACATCGAGGGCCAGGGCGCGCAGCCCGTCGGTCGCCGACGGGTTGGCCGCGACGTAACCGCGCACCGTGGAGTCGTGGTCATGGGCGAGGGCGCGAAGAAGGTGCAAAGCAGTGTGGGGCGCTAACGCGACGGCCGAGCGGACCTCCAGGTCCGGGTCGACCGCCAGGGCTGCAGCCCCGTCCGGCGAAGCGTTCTCGTTCCAGGCAACCTTGCGCCTCACGTCGACGCTCGGGTCGGCGACCAAGGAAGTCAGCAGCACCGGCGAGGTGGATGGGTTGCCCGCAACCGCGAGACACACCTGCTCATCGACGTCAGCAGCCAGCCGGGCGAGACTCTCCGGCGGGACCCTCGGATTCGTGGCGGCTGCGGCGCGGACCAGCGGTTGGGGGTCGGCGGCCAGCACGGCGAGCATGGCCGGGCTGGCCTGCGAGTCGCAGGCGGCCTGCACTCGCGGAAGCGCCGGTGCGTCCTCGTCCGCCCCCGTGGTGCCCCAGTCGCCGTTCACGGCCATCCCCATCTCCTCGGGCCCCCCGGTCTCCTCGCCGCGCCGCCGGTCCGCCAGCAAGTTGCCGATCAAGTGGGGGTGCCGGGCCAGCACGGTCAGGGTCGGCCGCGGGCGGCGCGACCTGACAGAAACGCCCGGGATGAAACCGGCTCTTTGCACTTGAGGGTGTAGCCGGCTGGTCGGCGCGTCGGGAGGGGTAGGGGTCGAGGTCTTCCGAAGATGGGAGCTCTCACACAACCGGTCCGGAAGACCTCGACGTGTTCGACGCTACCCCTGCGGCGGGCTTCGCCCGCGCTGACCTGACCGCGTTCTGCCGCCTTGATGAGCTCGGGTTGGAGGTGACTGGGCAGCGGCTGGAGCCGGATCGGGCGGTGCTGGCCTGCCGGGTCATCGAGCCGGAGGGCAGCGATGAGCGGTGGTGCCGGCGCTGCGGCTGCGAAGGGGCGGCGCGGGACAGCGTGCAGCGGCGTCTGGCGCACGAGCCGTTCGGGTGGCGCCCGACCACGCTGCTGGTCACGATCCGCCGCTACCGCTGCCCCGGGTGCGGGCACGTGTGGCGTCAGGACACCAGCGCCGCGGCCGAGCCGCGGGCCAAGCTGTCCTGGGCGGCGCTGCGCTGGGCGCTGGAGGGCATCGTGTGCGCTCATCTGAGCATCGCCCGGGTCGCCGAAGCGCTCGGGGTCGCGTGGAACACCGCGAACACCGCCGTCCTCGCCGAGGGCCGCCGGGTGCTGATCGAGGACCCGACCCGCTTCGAGGGGGTGCAGGTCATCGGGGTCGATGAGCACGTGTGGCGGCACACCCGGCAAGGCGACAAGTACGTCACCGTGATCATCGACCTGACCGGGATCCGCGCCGGCACCGGCCCAGCCCGGCTGCTGGACATGGTCGAAGGTCGCTCCAAGGCCGTGTTCAAGGCCTGGCTCGCCGCCCGCCCACCGGCCTGGCGCGACGGGGTGCAGGTGGTGTCCATGGACGGGTTCACCGGCTTCAAGACCGCCACCACCGAAGAGCTACCCGAGGCGGTCGCGGTGATGGACCCCTTCCACGTGGTCCGCCTGGCCGGTGAGGCGCTGGACCGCTGCCGGCGTCGGGTCCAGCTCGAGCTGCACGGACACCGCGGGCGCAAGAGCGACCCGCTCTACCGGGCCCGACGGACCCTGCACACCGGCACCGACCTGCTCACCGACACCCAGTGCGAACGCCTGATGGCCCTGTTCACCGACGACGCGCACGTGCACGTCGAAGCCACCTGGGGCATCTACCAGCGGATGATCGCCGCCTACCGCGAACCCGACCGCGCCCAGGGTCGCGAGAAGATGCATCAGCTGATCGAGGCGATCAGCAGCGATGTCCCCGCCGCCCTGACCGAGATCAGGACCCTGGGGCGCACCCTGATCCGACGCGCCGCCGACGTGCTGGCCTACTTCGACCGGCCCGGCACCTCCAACGGCCCCACCGAAGCCATCAACGGACGCCTCGAACACCTCCGCGGCTCCTCCCTAGGCTTTCGCAACCTCACCAACTACATCGCCAGATCCCTACTCGAGACCGGCGGCTTCAGACCCCGACTACACCGTCAGTTATGAAGAGCCATGAAACCTCGTCCGCCCGTGTCCGTCCGGCCGTCCCACAAGTGCCGCGGCCAGCGCTTCTGTCCCCACCCGGCGAAGTCAGTTCGGGTCGGGGCCGTTCAACTTCACATCCAGCCAGGTGAGGATCCTGCTGATCGGGTCCGTGGCCACGGCGCGACCGCCCGGGGCCAGCGGCACCTCACGGTTGGCGGAGACCAGGAAGGATCGGTTCCCGTCCGAGAGTTGCCAGCCCTCGACCGTCTTGGTCAGGCGTACCCCGGGGGCGAAGTCGAACGTCTCGCGTAGCCGGGTCGCGTGCATCGGGTCTCGCAGCCGCGCCACCCACGTCTCGTTGTGCGGGTCCATCGTCCAGTCCAGGCGGCCCGCGTTCCCCCACGAGATCTCCGCGTCGATCGCGGGCTGCAGCGACCGCCACGTCTCCGGCCCGACCACCGGCGCGAGCAACGGCTTGCCCGGCTCCCGCTCCCAGTTCGAGTCCGGCGCCCCGTCGACGTCGTCCGGTTCCCTCATGGAGCCAGTATCGGCTGGAGCATCCTGGGTCTCCTCACGCTCACCCCAGGCCGTCGGCCGCGACGTCGTGCCCCTGCCCGTTGCTGCCCTCGGCAATGAGCGCGTCGAGCCCGACGACAGACACCGTCCTTTCCCATGCCCCCAGGGTGCTCTGTACTGTGCGGGCGGCCTGCAGCAGTGCATAGTGCGCGTCGAACAGGGTGTCGGTGTTGATGTGCCACTCCGTGAGGTTCACGAACAGCCCGCGGATCGGCACCTCGACCGTCAGCAGGATGCACGGGACCTGCTCGGGCACGACGGGCCCGGCCCCACCAGGCTGCGCGGGCAGCGGAACCGACCGCACCACGGCCTTCACCAGCGGCACCTGCTCCAGCCGGTACAGCAGGGCACGCAGCGCCGCCTCGCCCAGTGGGCCGTCCTTGGCCCGCGCGGGTTGCGGGGTGGTCAATAGTTGGAGGACAGGGGCCTCAGCCAGTTCGAGCACCACGATGCTGAGCGCGCCGTACTCCACGACGACTAAGACATCGCCCTGCCCGCGCCTGACCTTACGCGGCACCGGCTGACCATTGACCATGCCCTGCTGGCGCTCGAACTCCAGCGTCAACGCTTGGCGCATCAGGTCCGGTGTTGGCCGGAAGTCGTTGTTCGGCCACACCTCGACATCGCTCACCCGTCTTGCCCGCCCCCACCCCAACTCAGCCCAGACCCCTGCCCGAGAGCATCCCAGGTGAGCATGGCGGCCCGCGACCACCTGCGGCTCGCCGCGCCGCCCGGCGGCCTCAATCCGGGTGGCCCGACGATGCTTCGAGCCAGGGGTGCGGTGGCGTGCTGGACGGCGGTGGTCGTCCGGTCAGGTCAGCGACGGGAACAGGACGTTGGTGTCGTTCGCGGGAGCCGGGTCCGGGGTGACGGTGACGGTGACGGTGTGGGAGATCCCGACGGTGAGCGGGACGGCGGTGGCGATCTTGCCGAGCAGGGCGGCCTGCAGGTCCACGATGCCGCGCACGTCCACATCTCCGGCGCCGGTGATGACGTCTCCGTGCGCCAGGCCCGCGGCCTCAGCGGGGGAGCCGGGCTGGACGGCCACGACCAGGGCGCCCGGGGTGGACCCGGCGGGCGCGTCGCTTCCCTGTATCCCGATCGTGGCGGCCGGGGGCGCGTCCTGATCACCAGGGGAGTCCTTGCGGCTGGCCAGGGTGACCGGCAGGTGCACGAGTGCGCGGGCCCGGGAGACCGTCAGGGTGATCTGGTCGCCCGGGTGGTGCAGGGCGATCTCGTCGAACACCGGGTTCCCGGCGCTGTTCGCGGGCTTGGCGGCCCCGTCGACTCCGACGAGGCGGTCACCGACGTGGAGGACGGAAGATGCGGGGGAGCGGTCCTGCACGGCGACGACGACCGCGTCGGCCGGATGGAGCGGGTCGTCGGCCACCCAGGCGCCCAGCCAGGGCCGGTCATCGGCCACGACGGTGATCGCCGGGCTGGCGGTGTGCGGGTCACCGGACGCCCCGAACGTCTCGGTGAACTGGCGCACCGGGCAGCACGCCGCATCCTCGGCCGCCAGGTAGTCGGCGGTGACCGTGACCCGTTGCGCAGTCGCCGGACCGGTCACAGTCGGGGCGGACAGGTTCGTCTCCGAGGTGTACGAGGTGACCGTCGGGGCGGCGCCATCGGCGGCGTCGACGAACGCGAGGATTCCGGCCGGGTGGTTGTAGTAGTCGTCCAGGCCGTAGATCGCCAGGACGGGCTGGCCGGGGGCGACCTGCACGAGCCGTGCCCACACCTGGCTGACTGGGTGGGTCTGGTCGAACAGCACCTGGTCCCCGGATACCTGGGTGGGGTCGGTGCCGGGAACGTGGAACCCGGCCGGGACGATCTTGTCGGCCGCGTCGAGGGTGAGGTTCCACCGCTTGGCGATTGGGTCGAACGCGAGGACCTGGACGTCGCTGGTGCCGCCCTGCACTGGTTGGCCGGGGGTGAGTCCGGGCCCGGTGGACACGACGACCTCGTCGGCCGGGCGCCCCTGCCCTTCCAACGTGATCGCCTGCTCGGAGACGACCCGGTAGTTCGGGTGCAGGAACTGGGCCAGCGGTGGCGGTGGAGCGGACACCGCCGGGCTCGGCGTGCTCGCCGCGGCCGCCGGTGCGGTGCTGTGCCCGCTAGAACAGGCGGCGGCGAGCAGCAGAACCGGCACGAGCGGCACGATGGGGCGAAGGCGGGCAAGCACCCGCAGAGCGTAGTGGCGTGCCTTACCCGTCGCGGGGGAACTGGGCGCTGCTCCACCCCATTGGCCGAGAGGGCGCTCGGCACGTGATGTCAGGGCTCCGGAACATTAGCCGAAGTCCGGGTTCCTTGACATTGACATATGTTCCGGTACCCTGACACAGGTGAGAGCACGAGTGCGGGACGTCAGATCCCTCGGGGCGGCGGTCCGTCAAGAACGGACAGCCCGCGGCCTGACCCAGGCCGCCGTCGCCCGAGCAGCGGGAGTGTCCCGCCCGTTCGTCATCGCCCTGGAACGCGGCGATGCTGCCCGGGCAGAACTCGGCCGTGTCCTCGCGGTCCTGGCCGCCCTCAACCTGAACGTCCACCTCGTCACGCCCGATAGCCAAGACCGGAGCGGGCAGGCGCCATCGTCCTCGCTCGTTGCTGACTCGGAGCCGACGCTGCGCTCCACCCCCGTACAGGCGCCCACGCCCCCCGCCACCCTGCGCTCCACGGCGGTGCAGGTGGACGCGAACTGGCTGACCGCTCTGGACTCCGTCCTGGGCGGGAGCGCCGCCGACGCTGCCGCGCCGCGCACCCCCGAGCAGGGCCCGCGCTCCCCACAGCGCACGGCCACGCGACGAGTGGCGAAGGCGCAAGCAGGAGTCCCCGCCCCGTCGAGGACCTCGACAGCAAGCGGGTCCGATCGGGTGGCCACGCGCAAGCGCCCGACCAGGAAGACCACGGAAGCCTCGCCCTCGGCGCAGGGCGGTACCGAAGATGCGGGTGAGGGCTGGTGAGCGCCCGCAGGCAGCGGCACCTCAGCGTCTACCTGTACGACCGGTTGGCCGGGGTCCTGGCCCAGCCCACCGGCTCGCTGTCGTTCACCTACGAGCCCGACTATGCCGCCGACCCTGACGCCACCCCGCTGTCCCTGTCCATGCCGCTGCCCCAACGCGCGCACGGGAACAAGGCAGTCACCGCCTACCTCAAGGGCTTGCTCCCGGACAACGAGACCGTCCGTCGCCGCTGGGCGGCCCGGTTCGGGGTGAGGGACGGGGACCTGTTCGGACTGGTCGCCGCGGTCGGTTCAGACGCTGCAGGCGGGGCCATCTTCCTGCCCCCGGACGTCCCCCCGACCGCGCACGGCCACCTGGAGCCGGTGTCCGAGGCGCAGATCGCTGAGCGGCTCAGGCGCCTACGTGAAGACGAGACCGACTGGCTCGACGACGAGGAGCACTGGTCCCTGGCCGGGGCGCAGGCGAAGTTCACCCTGCGCGCCACCGACAGCGGCTGGGCTGTTGCGCATGGGCTGGAGCCGTCCACTCACATCATCAAGCCCGGCATCACGCGCGTCCCGGCGCACGCGGCCACCGAGCACGTCAGCATGCGCGCGGCGGCCGCCCTCGGCCTCGACGTCGCCCGCACCGACTTCCGCCTGTTCGAAGACCAGCCCGCGATCGTCGTCACCCGCTTCGACCGGCTCGTCGCCGCCAGCGGCCAGATCCTCAGGGTGCACCAGGAAGACCTGCTGCAGGCGCTCGCGCTCGATCCGTCCCGCAAGTACGAAGCCGACAGCGGGCCCGGGGTTCAGCGGATTGTCCGCCTGTTCCGCTCCCTGCCCGCGGACTTCGCCGCCGACGCCATCGCTCGCTTCGCCCAAGCCCTCATCGTCAACGCCGTCCTGGGCGCCCCCGACGCGCACGCCAAGAACTACGCTCTGCTCCACGCCGGGGCCGCGGTGCGCCTGGCCCCGCTCTACGACCTCGCCTCGGGCCTGCTCGGCGAACGTGGCGGCACCCTGCGCTACCCGCGCTCCGCCATGTCCATCGGCGGCGAGCGCGCGTTCGGCGCGCTCCAGCGCACCCACTGGGACGGCCTGGCCCGCGCAACTGGACTTCCGGTCGACCAGATCACCGACTGGGTCAGCGCGTACGCGACCGCCGCCCCCGATGCCCTAGCCGACGCCATCAACGCCCTGCCCCGCACCACCCCCGACCGGGACCTACTCACCGGCGCCCTGCTCCCCAGGGTCACCGCCCTCGCACAGATGACCGCACAAGGGCTCACCCAGACCACCCGGCCACCCCGAACCCGGAAGACCCCGGCCGACACCATTCACGCGGCCGCAGCACCGGCCAGCACCGCATGACGCACGCCCGGCGCTGACCTCAGGGCCCGTCCGCTGCGGCCCTCGGCGCACCCGCCGGTACCGTGCGCCCGTGCGTACCGCGGGAGTGGACCTGGCCGCCCAGGACACCGGCACAGCCCTGGCTGTTGTGGACTGGGAGCCGGGCCGGGCGCGGCTGGTCCGGCTGCAGATCGGCGTCAGTGACCGGGACGTCCTCGACGCGGTCGCAGACGCGACCAAGACGGGGCTGGATGCGCCCCTGGGGTGGCCCGCTCCGTTCGTGGAGTTCCTCGCCGCCCACCATCCCGGGCAGGGCATCGTCCCGACCGGGCTCACCGGAGCGCAGTGGCGTAAGACCCTCACCGCACGGGCCACCGACCTGCACGTCGCCCACACCACCGGCGTGCACCCGCTCTCGGTGTCCGCGGACAAGATCGCGCACGTCGCGCTACGCGCCGCAGGGCTACAGGTCACCCTGGCCGCGAACGGCACCCCGGTCGACCGGACCGGCGGCGGTCCACTGGCCGAGACCTACCCGGCAGCCACCCTGAAGTGCTGGGGCTTCCCACACCAGGGCTACAAGAACTCGACCAAGGCCCCGGCCGCCCTTCCGGCGCTGCTGAGGACAGGAGGTCGCGAACCGCCTCGGCCGCGGCAGCCCTGGACCAGGGACGCTCAGGAGGTTCCACGGCTAACGCCCCGGCCGTGCAAGCTCGCCTGACGGCCGCCAGCCACCCCCGCGCGCGTCACGCCACACGAAGCCCTCCCGGTCGGTCAACGCGGCGGCGACCCCCCGTCGGATCAAGGTCTCCGAACCGGTCCATGACGTAGGGACTCCACAGCCCGAGGTCACGAGCCCGCGCCTTCACCCCGGCCCTGTTCCGCGCGAAGATCAGGACGGACACCAGCTCGCAGCCATCGATCGGCTCCCCGCCGTTGACCCAGCCGACGACGCCCCCGCGCACGGCCACAAAGCCTCCACCCCCGCCCGTTCGCATGCCCCACAGGCTACGGGTGGTCGACCGGACCCCGAAGACCCAGACGACAAGCGACCTGGAAGGTCAGGTGTGGCTCCCTGGCCGCACCGGACCACGGCGCGCTCCCGAAATGGGACACACCCAGTTAGCCTCGATCTTTCGTGATCTTCGTCGCCTGGCTCGGTGACGGGTTTGTCGGGCGGGGTGGCCGGGGTCTTTGCTGGAGGGCGTGGTTGTTCTCCGCGTCTGCCGCGGCTTCCGGGCTCCGGTCGTAGGGGCGGGGGTCAGGGTCTGCAGGTCGCGGCGAGGGCGTCCAGGCGGGCGTGGCCGGCCAGGAGGTGCTCGGCCCAGGGCCAGCGTGCGCTGATGCGCAGGCTTCGTGCGCGGGCGGTGGTGATGATCCTCCCGGCGACTTCGAACAGGCGCAGCCGCAGCCGTTTGGGTTCCCAGCGGCGCGCTGGTGTGTCGTGCAGGGCCAGATGCTGGGTCCAGGCCAGCAGGTCGGCGGCGATCTGCACGATCTCCAACCAGATCTGGTTGGCGGCGAAGTCGTGCAGGGGCAGGTTGCGCAGCCCGGTGTCTTTCAGGCAGCGGATGCGGTCCTCGGCGCGGGCGCGGCGGCGGTGGTCCAGCTCGAGCTCGGCGATCCGTCCGCCGCGGACGTTGGTGGCGAACATGGTGATCCGCCAGCCGTCCTGGTCGGTCAGGCGCAGCTGCGCCCCTGGGTGCGGGCGTTCGCGGCGGGCGATGACCCGCAGCCCGGGCGGCCAGGGGTGGCGCCGGCGGTCCAGGTGCGCGGTCAGCTCGGCGACCTGGGCGCCCTCGCGGGGCTGCCCTTCGCCGTCCAACGCGGCCCGCCACGCCTGGCGGGGCACCCGGGCCAGGGCCTGCTTGAGGGGTTCCTGGGCGTTCACCCCGACCGAGTAGGACAGCCCGAGCTGGTGCAGGTGGGCCAGGAACCGGCGAGTGCCGGCGCCGGCGTCCCCGCGCACCAGCACCCGGTGGCGCAGCTCGGGCGGGATCTGCGCCAACGCCGCCTCCAGCACCGCGATGTGGTCATCGGCGTCGTTGGCTCCCGAGCGGCCCGGGCGCAGCATCCCGGCCAGCGGCTCCCCGGTGCCCTGCCCGCCGTGATCGGCGAAGGCCAGCAGCGGGTGGAACCCGAAGGTCCGCTTCCACGTCGGCCCGGCCTGCTCCTTCTCGGAGTGGGCGATCACGATGGTGGCGTCCAGGTCGACCACGATCGGCCCGTCGACGGCCAGCGGGCTGTCCAGCCCCCACGCCTGCGCGCGGGCCGCGGCCCGCGCCGCCTGCAGCGCGACCAGGGCGGCCTCGGGTTCGGCGGCCAGGGCCGCGATCAGCCGGGACACCGTCGGGTCCGAGGCGACCGGCCCGAACAGGGCCGGCTGGGCGCGCAGCACGCCCACGTCGGCCAGGCAGTCCCCGCCCAGGGCGACCGCGATCGCCAGGTCCAGCACCGTCTTGCCCGGGTCGTGCACCGACCGATCGGCCCGCCACGGCCCTAGCTGCTCACGCAGCCGCGCCTTCAGCCCGGTTAGCCAGGCGGCCCGGACCAGCAACGACGCGCCGGAGGAGGAGATCAACGACTCGCTGCCGGCGACCATCCGCAGCCGCCGCTCACACCCGGTACCGTTCACCTACGGAGTGCCTTCCCGCCTGGGTCTTCTATGACGTCGCAATCACAGAATCCCAAGCAGGACAGGCACTCCGCTGCTTCGACACACGCCACAGAGCCCGAAGACGTGAAAGATCGAGGCTAGTGTGGGTCTGGGTGCATCCCTGTCCGACCCCCTCGTCACACTCTCCGTGACCGAGAAGGTCGGTCTCTGTCACGGGGGTTTTCGATGAGCGAGGTCAGCGGGGTGCCCGCCTGCCCGAAGCCGTAGCACGCCGGCAGCCGGGTGCGCCGTCGCGGGCTCCGTCCGGCGGCGAGTGGGCCGCAGCAGCGGTTCGAGTGCGTGCTCGACGGCGCACCACTTCTGCACGCGGCCGCTGGACCGGCCGACGGCCCGGCCCAAGCCGCGCCGGGTCCGCTGCCCGGAGGCCGGACACGCGGACGCCCGGGTCGCGGCCCGTGGCACGCGCCGGACGAAGGCGGGCACCTGGGCGCGGTACAGGTGCACCCGCCCGGACGGCTCCGTGCACCACTTCCAGGTCATGGCGCGTGCGGTCGGGAAGACGCTGACCTCGCTGGATGTGCCGCCGGAGTGCCCGGAGCACGAGGACTCGAAGGTGACCCGGCACGGCTCGTTCGGCCGGGGGTCGCGGCGGCGGCAGCGGTACAGGCGCGTGCTTGTGGCCGACGAGGCACACACCTTCGTCCCGCCGCTGTCGCGGGAGACGGTGGAGGTGGGCAGCGACACCTGCGCGACTCGCGACGAGCTGCTGTTGCCGCACAGCGGTGAGCTGACCGGAGCGCGGCACACCCCCTGGTCGCTGGAGGCCGTGGCGAAGGCGCTCAACGACCTGTCGCTGGGGGCGAGCTACGCGAAGGTCTCCCTGGCCATGCGTGAGCATCGCGATCTGGCCGTGCGGCACCTGCACGAGGCGCACAGCATCGACCTGCTCGCCGCCGGCGCGGGCAGCGCGTCGGGGTCGTGGAGGACCAAGCAGGGCAAGACCGCCTGGCACCTGGCCGCCGACCTCGTGGTGCAGTACGCGCCGCTGCTGTTCGAGCAGGCGGTCGAGGCGGTCGTCAAGCGGGAGCAGCGGCAGCGCGCGGCCAACGACGCCGCCCTGGCCGCCCGACCCGAGCGCGTCGCTGGCGGCCCCGCTCACCTACATCCTCGACGAGCTGCCGGTCGTGCTGACCCGCCGCCGCAAGGCCGCGTGCAACCGGTTCCAGCAGGCGCAGTGGAGCCTGCTGGTGGTCGTAGAGGTGCTCTGGCGGCCGGCATCGGACCCGATGACGCTGCCGTCACGGGAGGCGCGGCTGCGCATGGTTCGGGCCTACCCGCGCGGCAACCAGCAGGCGTCGCGGCTGGTGCTCAACGAGCTGCCGGTGCAACCGGACTACATCGTCGCCGACAGCTCGCTGGCCATCACCGGCGCGGTCAACGCGCACTACGGCACCGGAGCGGTCGGCCTCATCCCGAGCCTGTTCCACGTCCACCGCAAGATCCGCGACGGGCTGATGGAGCTGACCGGCACCACGACGAAGGTCGAGGGCCGCGCCGTGCTCATCCCGCAGCTGGCCAAGCACATGGATGTGCTGACCCGGGACGAGCTGCTCAACCGGACCGCCGCCGACTGGTCGCGGTGGTGGGACGAGCTCATCGCCGCCGTCGCGGCGCTGCCGGCCCCGGTGGTGAAGCTCGCCGAGCAGCGCAAGATGTACGAGCCGCGGCTGACCGCGGCGCTGCCGCTGCTGGCCCGCCAGCCACAGCTGCCGGCCTCGAACGCGGCGGTCGAGACCCGCACGCGCCTCCAGCTCGAGCCGTTCCTAGACAACCGCAAGCACCTGTACCGGAACCTGGCCCGCACCAACTTCCTCTTCGACCTGGCCGTGGCCCGCGACCAGGGCGCGTTCGGCGACCTGGACGCCGTGGCGAAGGCCATCCGGGACAGCAACGAGACGGCCGGCGGGTGGGCGCCGGCACCGCGGCTGCTGGCCGACGCGCAGCCGCCGCCGCGGGAGGACGGCACGCCGTCGCCGCGCTACTCGTCGCTGCTGAACCCGCTGGTGGTCGCGGCCCTGGCCGACAAGCGTCTCGGCGGTGCCTCGTGAGCCTGTCCGACTCCGGGTTCGAGCTGTTCCAGCTGCTCACCCAGCGGCCGTTCGTGGTGCTCGACACCGAGTACACGGCCGACCCCGACGGTGACGGCGACCGGCTCATCTCCGCCGCCGTCGTCCGGGTCGTGCGTGGCAAGCGGGTCCGCGACGGCGAGCTGTACCGGGAGATGAACCCCGGCGTCCCGGTCAGCGCCGCCTCCACCCGCGTGCACGGCTTCACCAGCGAGGCCGTCGCCGGCAAGCGGCCGTTCCGCCACCACGCCCCGCCCATCCTCGACGCGCTGCGGGTGCCGGGCGGGTGCTCGTCCAGCACACCGGCAGCGACCTGCGGGTGCTGCGCCGCGAGCTGGAACGTCTCGACGAGGCCCGCGCCGCCGGCGACACACGCGTCACCGTGGGCCTGGCCGATCTGCCGGACCTCCCCGTGATCGACACCAGCACGCTGCCCCGGCTGCTGCGCGTGCCCGGCATCGGCAACCGGGGCGTGGTCAGCCTGGCCACCCTGTGCCAGCTGCTCGGCGTGACCAACGGCCCGGCCCCTCACGCCCGTGGCGACGCCCGGGCGACCGCCGACGCCCTGCTCAAGCTGCTCGTCCACGCGGCCGGCGCGTCCTACGCGTCGCTCGGGGACCTGCTCGCCGACCACGACCGCGGCACCGCGCAGTCCCCGCGTCTGCCCGGCTACATCCGCAGCCGTCGCGACATCGACCCGGTGCTGCCGGCCGCGCACCTGGCCGGCCACGACCGGCCGCTGACGCACGCGGGCATCGCCGACGAGCACCGGGCCTGGCTCGACCTCGCCGGGGAGTGCGCGGCCCTGCGCTGCCCGCACCTGCGCGGCGAGGCGGGCCTGGCCGCCCCGGAGAACGGGGCGGTGCTCCTCGACCCACTGGTCGCGCTGCTCCCCTCGCTGACCGAGCCGGGCCAGCCGGGCACGCTGCTCGGCGCGGTCGCCGAGCTCATCGAGGGGGCCGACCCTGCGGCCCCGACGCTGACGCACACCCGCGCGCTGCGGTGGTGGGCCGGGCAGCGCCCGCTCGTCGCCGCGAGCACCCCCTGCGGAGAGGTGCGCGCCGAGGCGTGCCCCGACTGCCGCGCCGGGCACGGCTGCCCCCGCGACACGATCTACCAGCCGGTCGCACAATCGCCACGCTCGGTGCGCGGGGCGTGCTCACCGAAGCCAGCATCTGCGACCGGCTATTCGGCAGCCGCCCCGACCGGCGCATCAACACCTGGCCCGGCCCGCACCGACGCGGCGGCCTACATGGCCTGGCTCGTCGTCACGAACGAGGACGACGCCGGCCGCATCACCGCCGCGATGAAGTACCTCGAAGTCGCGATGGACAAGAACCTGCACCTCGCCGAGCCCCGCCTGGCGCTGGTCGCCTGCGAGGCCGTCATCGACACCGGGGGCCTGGCCGCCGCCGAGGCCATCGCCGACCAGGTGCTCGCCAACCGCACCAGCGACCTGGCCTACGAGGACCTGCGCCTGTGGCTGACCTGGCACCAGCAGGCCGCCGTCCGCGCCGAACGGGCACTGACGGCCCGGACCATCACCCATCCCCGGCTCGCCCGGCCCGAGGGACGGGTCAACGTGAACCCGTACCTGCCGATCTGACGGGTCCGCCTACGGCGGCAGCCCCTGCCGTCGGGTTCGCGGCCGCGCACCCAGGCGCTGTCCGGAACGCTCGGTACCGTCATCGGTATGGGACAGGCTGAGCATGCGCTCGACGCGGAGGTGGCGCGGCTGCTGGACGGCGTGACCCCGCCGCGAGGCGCCGCCGAGGCATGGGCCCAGGCGCTGCACCCGTACGTGGCGCTGTGCGCCGAGCGGGGCACGCCGGCGGTGGCGGCCGACGAGCTGACGCTGCTGCGCGCCCTCTCCGGGTCGGCCATGCGGCTGACCGAGGACCCGACCCGCGACGACGCGGAGATGCGGGCGCTGCGCGACGCCGTGCGCGCCGTCCACCACGAGGCCGGGGAGCCCGACCCGTTCGCCGCGTACCCGAGGGCGCAGGGCCTGTGGCTGGGTGCGTTGAAGCGGGCCGCGAAGGAACGCCCGGCGCGGCCACTGACCGACGCCGACTGGGCGGCGGCCACGAACGTGACCCGCCGGATCGCGGGCGGCCCGGAGGCGACGTAGCCAGCGCCGGGCTCAGCCGGGCCGCTCCGCGGCCAGGCGGCGACGCGTCAGTCGCCGTCCCGGTCATCGTCGTCCTCGAGGAGCTCGCCCTCCCAGGCCTCCCGGCCCTCGTTGACGGCGAACAGGGCGATGACCAGCCCGGCCACCGGGTCCCAGAACGCCTGCCCGGTGAGGGCGAACAGGCCGATGCCGGCCAGCGCCGCGACGCTGAGCAGCACACAGATCTTGGTCTCGGCTGCGTCGGCGAGGATCAGCTTGTCCCCGCCGAGGGCGAGCGCGACCCGGCGCTTGGCGCGGGCCAGCAGCGGCATGACCACGATCGAGGCGACCAGCAGGACCAGGCCGACCGTGGACGTCCTCGGGTGGTCATCGCCGAGCAGGTCGCGCACCGACTCGAAGACGATCCAGGCGGCGAGCAGGAAGAAGCTGACCGCGACGGCCTTGAGCGTGCGGCGCTCCTTGCGCTCGTCGATCTCGCCGTGTCGCAGCCGAGCGGCCAGCCGCAGGCCGACGAGGACCGCGACGAGGGACTCGATGCCGGAGTCGAGGCCGAACCCAACCAGCGACACCAGCCCGGCGAGCAGGCCCGCGGTGAGCGCGACGGCCCCCTCGGCGAGGTTGTAGACGACAGTGAACTGCGCCAGGCGCAGCCCGCGGCGGGTCAGCCTCGCGGTCTCGGCCTCGGTGAGCGGGGGCGGCTGGGTGGTCATGCGGGCATCCTCTCGGCGGGCGCGCCGGGCGCATGGAACGTGGTCAGCGGGGCGGCTCCCGGGGCGGAAGCGACGGGGGCCGGCGCGGCGGTCACACGGTGCCCGCGGCAGCCGCGGACGCGCCGGCGCCGGCGAGGGTCGCCAGCAGCCGGTCGCCGGTGGCGGTCAGCCGGTAGAACGCCAGCTTGCCGTCCCGGCGGGACGAGGCCAGGCCGGCCACCCGCAGCACGCCGCAGTGGTGGCTGACGAGCTTGTTGGGCAGCTCGGTGATCCAGGCCAGGTCGCAGACGCACAGCTCACCACCCAACTGCAGGGCGGCGGCGATCTTGAGTCGGGTCGGGTCGCCCAGCGCCTTCGCCTGTGCCGCCAGCGCGCGGGTCTGCTCGTCGCCGGCCAGTTGCGCGCGAATGTCCTCAGCGTGCGGCAGGTCCACGCACAGTAGGTCGCAGCCGTCGTCGGTCATCTGGTTCTCCAGCCTCGGCGGATCGGTTCATTCCAACGTACCAACGACCGTTGGAGGGACCGTGCAGGGCACCCCGCGCGGTGACGAGCTGGCGGGCTCGGTCACTCGGCACACCCACACCTGCGCCCCTCCCGAACCGGCCCTACTCGCCGGACCAGTCTGACGCCGCGCCTCGAGGGGGCCTCCGAACACGAGCGTGACCCCGGTCCGAGATGGACCGGGGTCACGCGTTGTCACGTCGGGCGTGCGCCCTTCGTGCGCCATGGACCCACACTGAAAGCCGAACAGGAGGTGTGCGGCGGGGGCCCGTGACGGGATCAGGGCCTGCCGGGTTACGGTCACATCGAGACCCGGGCGGCACGAGGCCCGGTGCGCTTGCCCGGGTCGCCGGCCTGCACGCCGACCTCGACGTCGACTGACTGTCCTGCTCGAGCACGCCAACCAGGCGGCTCCCAAGGACGGATCTATCCCGATCGATGAAGGTTCCCTGAAGAAGCGGGCCGCGGCGGTGCGCCGGCCTGACGCCACCGTCGATACTCGTCACGGGGCGCGCGCGAGTGCGCTCTGTCTGTGCAAATCCTGCCGCCAGATTGGGAAGAACTGACCGTGGTTGCTCTGACCCGCCGCCAGCTACTCGTCTCCGCCGCCGGCCTCGCCGGCGCGGCCGCCCTCACCGGTTGCAGCCGGTCCGCGAGTCCGGTAACGGCCAGCTCCCAGGCTGTCGGGCGCGCCGAGGCGGCGCGCAAGCCCAACGGCTCGCGAGTGGTGAACGCTCGGCTTCAGCCGCGCTCGGTCAACCTGGACCTCGGCGGCCCCACGGTGCGCACCTGGGGCTATGGCGACGACCTGCCCGGCCGGTTGTTGCGGGTCACCGCCGGCGACGTGCTCCGCGTCCAGGTCGACAACGGGCTGCCGGCCGACACGACCGTGCACTGGCACGGTCTGGCCCTGCGCAACGACATGGACGGTGTCCCGGGCGTAACGCAGTCGCCGATCAAGCCCGGCGCGAGCTTCACCTACGAGTTCACCGCGCCGGACCCCGGCACCTACTTCTACCACCCGCACGTGGGCGTCCAGCTCGACCGCGGCCTCTACGGGCCCCTGATCGTGGACGACCCCGCCGAGCCGGGCGGCTACGACCACGAGTGGATCGTCGTGCTCGACGACTGGGTCGACGGCACCGGGCGAACCCCCGACGACGTGCTGGCCGGCTTCACCGGCACTGGTCAGTCAGCTACCCCGGGTGGCATGGGTGGAATGTCGATGGGCGGGTCGTCGAGCACCAGCAGCCCTGGCGGCATGGACATGGGCGGCATGTCCATGGGCGGGGGCGGCGGGATGGGTGGCATGGGGGAGTCCTCGAACTCACCGCTGCTCGGAGGCGCCGGGGATGTCGACTACGCCTACTACCTGGTCAACGGCCGGGTGCCCAGCGCGGCGCAGACCTTCACCGCCCGGCCCGGTCAGAGGGTGCGGATTCGGTTGATCAACGCTGGCAGCGACACCGCCTTCCGTGTCGCGCTGGCCGGCCACCGGATGCGGGTCACCCACACCGACGGCTACCCGGTTCAGCCTGTGGACGCCGACGCGGTGCTGATCGGCATGGGGGAGCGGTTCGACGTCGAGGTCACCCTCGCAGATGGGGTGTTCCCGCTGGTGTCCGTGCCGGAGGGCAAGACCGGAACGGCTGGCCGGGCTCTGGTCCGGACCGGCGGTGGCCCGGTTCCCCCGGTCACGCTGCGGCCGGCCGAGCTCGCCCGGAAGATCGTGCTCGGCAATGACCTGCAGGCGCGGCCGGACCACCGGCTAGCCGCCAAGCCGGTCGATCGTTCGCACGACCTGCTCCTCGCCGGCTCGATGATGCCCTACAGGTGGACGATCAACGGCAGGACATGGCCGGACACCTCGGCCCTTCCGGTCAAGCAGGGCGAGCGAGTGCGGCTGCGGTACACCAACCAGTCGATGATGTTCCATCCGATGCACCTGCACGGGCACACCTTCGAGCTGTCCGGCGGGGGCGCGCGCAAGGACACCGTGATCGTCCGCCCGATGCAGTCAGTGGACGTGGAGCTGGACGCGAACAACCCGGGCCAGTGGGTGACGCACTGCCACAACATCTACCACGCCGAGACCGGCATGATGACCAAGCTCTCCTACGTGTCCTAGGAAACCGCCTGGTCTGCGCCTCACGGCGACACACGTGGGGAAAGCCCCGCCAGCGGTTCCTCTTCCCTGTTGTCCCGAGTCCTGATCCAACCCAGAACGGAAACCTGCATGAAGCTCGCCCGAGCCTCCCTTGCCGCCGTCGGCCTGCTCGCCGCGGGCGCGATCCTCAGCGGTTGCGCCGGCGCAGACAGCACCTCAGGCTCGATGAACGGGATGGACATGGGGTCGCCCACTGCCAGCGCTGGCTCTCCTGCTGCCGGCGATGCGGGCACACCTGCCCCGAGTCCATACAACGAGGCGGACGTCATGTTCGCTCAGATGATGATCCCGCACCATGCACAGGCGATCGCGATGAGCGACCTGATCCTGAGCAAGAACGGCGTGCCGCGGCCGGTCCTCGACCTCGCGCGGCAGATCAAGGCTGCTCAGGGGCCAGAGATCACTCAGATGACCGCATGGCTGCAGACGTGGGGTGCGGATGTACCCGCGACGACAGGTTCCATGGAGGGTATGGACATGGGCGCCTCGACCAACGGCGGCATGAGCCAGCGCGACATGGACGCCCTGAAGCAGGCCACGGGTGCGCAGGCCGGCAAGCTCTTTCTCCAGCAGATGATCGTGCACCATCAGGGCGCCTTGGCGATGGCCAAGCAGGAGCAGGTCGGCGGTCAGGACCCTGAGGCCAAGGCGCTCGCCGCCAAAATCATTGCAGCCCAGGAGCAGGAGATCGTGACCATGCAGAATCTGCTCTCAGCGAGCTGACGAGCAGTCGCGGCCTCAACGGCTTCAGCCGCCGGGCTCTGCCTTATCAGGGTGAGCGGGGGTAGTTG
Organism: Motilibacteraceae bacterium; assembly: GCA_051954955.1. GTDB lineage: Bacteria > Actinomycetota > Actinomycetes > Motilibacterales > Motilibacteraceae > JBQCHF01. The sequence continues at coordinate 3,771 of JBQCHF010000190.1, read as the reverse complement.
CTTCGCCCCGCTACGCCGACCAGCCCGTCGCGCGAGGATGCACTGAACGACGAAGGGAGTCGAGTGAGGGCGGAAGGGGGAGGAAGTGAGGTCGGCCCGATCGGTGGCACCTGAAGTCTCGCCCCCCCTCGGATAGATGGCCTAGGGCGGTACGGGGGCCTTGGCCGGTTACGGGTGAAGCACGTGTTCGAGATCCACATGCAAACAACGACATCATGGGCGGTCGCGCCCTGGCCGACGCTACCGGCGCCGGAGACCAGTCAACGCCTCGGGCCGATCTCCTTCGTTAGGGAGCCCCTTCCGGGAGGCGACTTGGTTCGGGTGATGGCGTCGCTTCCGGTCCGCGCGCTTGCCACCCCCGGCCACACCTTCACCCACCTGTCCTTCGTGATGCTCTCCGACGGTCAGGAGGGCGGTAGTTCATCGCCGGGTCACTGTTGTTCGGCTCCTCGGGCCGCTCGGACCTGCTCGGCCCGGAGGCCACGACGCGCTCGCGCGGGCCCACTATCCCTCGGCGCACCGGCTGGCGGCCGCCCTGTCGAAGGCGGCCAACTTCGTCCGCACCCACGTCTTCGGCAGCTTCTGTTCGGCCACCTAGACCGCGGGCACCGGGCCAACCATCCACCGCCGTAGCAGCGGCCGCGATGACCGGGGTCAGCGCGGCGGCCCTCGCGGGCCACGCCATGTGGGCCGGAAGTCGCTCGGGGAAAGGCATGCCGTGCTCCAGATCCGACGCCAAGCACTCCCAGCTCTCCTCTTGGCCCCTGCGCGACCGGAGGTCAGAGCGAACGCGACACAGGCAGGAGGCAGCTGTGGAAGCTGACGGGCGGCGAGTGGTCACACATCGACCGGAGAGGGGGCGCCTGACGCAGCAAGCGACGAGGGCCTCGGTCGGGACCTTCATACCGGGGCCTGCGCCCCAGGACGTGACACGGTGAGGTCATGACCCGACCACTGCACCGGGCCGCACCAGGCGCCCGCGTGGCCTTCGACCACGCCGCCGGCGACCTGTCTCCGCCAGCCGTTCCGGACGCCGCTGAAGCCAGTCACGCGGTGCTGCGGGCTTACGGGATCGCCAAGGCATACCTTCGCGGGATCTGGCCGGCGCGGCGCAGCACGTGGGTGCTGCGGGGCGCAGATCTCACGCTGTGCCGCGGTGAAGTTGTCGGACTGGTCGGGGAGAACGGTTCGGGCAAGAGCACCTTGATGAAGATCCTCGTCGGCGCGCTGCCCGCCGACGCCGGAATGGTGACCGTGGCCGGGCGGCTGGGCTACTGCCCGCAGGAGCCGGTCGTCTACGACCGGCTGACCTGCGACGAGCACTTCGACCTGTTCGCCGCCGCCTACGGGCTGCCCGCCCCGGTGCAGGCGCGGCGCGGCCGGGAGATCTACGCCGCGCTCGGCTTTGAGCGCTACGCCGGCGCCCGTGCCGACCGGCTGTCTGGCGGTACCTTGGCCAAGCTCAACCTCGGCTTGGCGCTGCTGGCCGACCCCGAGGTGCTACTGCTCGACGAGCCGTACGCCGGGTTCGACTTCGACACCTACCTGCGTTTCTGGGAGCTGGTGACGCGGTGTCGGCAGGCGGGGCGTGCAGTGCTCGTGATCAGCCACTCCGTCACCGACGAGGAGCGGTTCGACCGGATCGTGACGCTCAAGGACGGACGGACGGCGCCGCGGTGACCTCCGTGCCCAGGGTGGCGATGCCCATCACCCGGCGGTTCGTGCTCGAGGCCGCCCGTACCCCGGTGAACCTCCTGGTCCTGGTCCTGGTGCCGGCGGTGTTCGTCGTGGTCGCCGCCGCGCCGCTGGCCGACGCCGCGCGGCTGCTCGGGGGGACGGGCGGGCCGGCGGTACAGACCGCGACGGCCGGCTGGGCCGCTGGGTTCATCGCCGCGCTAGCCATGTACTTCCAGGTCCGCGGCGCCCGAGACGCGGACCGGCGCCTGGTGCTGGCCGGGCTGGCACCGGTTCGGTTGCTGGCCGCGCGGGCAGGCGCCGGGCTGAGTCTGGCGCTGGTCGCCTCCGCCGCGGCGCTCGTCGCACTGGCTGCTCGCACCGGGCTGGGCGCCCACCCCGCCCGGGTGGTCGCCGGAACGATCATGTTCGCGGTCATCTACCTCACCTTGGGGGCCCTGGTGGGGGTTTTGGTCGCCGACCCGGTCAACGGCACGGTGCTGGTGCTGTTCGTCTGGATCCTTGACATCTTCTTCGGCCCCGTTCTCGGTGCCGCAGACCTGCTGCCCACCCGCGTCCTGCCCACCCACTTCGTGACCCTGTGGATGGTCGACCTGCCCTCCCACCATGCCGGCCGGGTGGGTGACCTCGGCTGGGCCCTGGTCTGGATGGCTGGCGCGATCACCCTCGGCTGCGCGGTGTTGCTGGGCGTGTCCCGCATCTCCCACGGCCCTTGATCCTGGTTCTTGGACACGCTGAACCCAGCACTGCTGGAGAAGCGAGATGATCCGGAGCTATGGCCAGGAAGCACTACTCGGAGGAGTTCCGCCGGCAGGCCGTCGACTTGTACGAGTCCACGCCGGGGGCCACGGTCCGCGGCATCGCTGAGGACCTCGGCATCGAGCGCGGGACGCTACGGCAGTGGCTCCACGCGCACGGGACCGGCAAGAAGACCGCCGCGGACGGCAGCCCGACCACCAGCCCGCTACGGGCCACGCCGACCGGGCGAAGGGCCGCGGACGGCCCGGTGGATGAGACCCCGGAGCAGAAGATCGCCCGGCTGGAGGCGCGGGTAGCCCAGCTCGAGGTGAACGAGCGCAAGCTCACCACCGAGCGGGAGATCCTGCAGAAGGCGGCCAAGTATTTCGCCGGGGAGACGCGCTGGTGAGTCGCTTCCAGTTCGTCGCCGACAACTCCGCCACCTTCGAGGTGAAGCGACTGTGCCAGCTGCTCGAGGTCAAGCGGTCCTCCTACTACGCCTGGCTCAACGCCGCCCCTGCACGGGCCGCCAGAGCCGCTCAGGACGCCGCATTGGCCGAGCGGATCCGCACCGTGCACGCCGCGGACAACACCGTCGGCGCCCCACGGGTGACCGCCGAGCTCAACGACGGTGCGGCGGCCGCCGAGCGGGTGAACCACAAGCGGGTGGCCCGGGTGATGCGCGCCCACGGCATCGCCGGCTACGCCAAGAAGCGCCGCGTGCGCACCACCATCCCGGCGCAGAGCCCCGCGAAGGTGCCGGACCTGCTGCGCCGAGACTTCACCGCCGACGCGCCGAACCGGCGCTACGTCGGAGACATCACCTACCTGCCGCTGGCCGACGGCTCGAACCTGTACCTGGCCACCGTCATCGACTGCTACAGCCGCCGCTTGGTCGGCTGGGCCCTCGCAGACCACATGCGCACCGCCCTGGTCACCGAAGCGCTGCAGACCGCCGCCGCGACCCGCGGCAGCCTCGCCGGGTCGATCTTTCACTCCGACCACGGTTCGGTCTACACATCACAGGACTACGCCCGCCTCTGCGCGCAGCTGGGCGTCACCCAGTCCATGGGCGCCGTCGGATCCTCGGCCGACAACGCCCTGGCCGAGTCCTTCAACGCCGCCCTCAAGCGCGAGGTCCTGCAGGACGCCGCCTGCTGGCCCGACGAGCTCACCTGCCGACGAGAGGTCTTCCGCTGGCTCACCCGCTACAACACCAAGCGGCGCCACTCCTGGTGCCGCTACCTGACGCCCGTGACCTACGAAGCCCGCTACACAGCTAGACTGCAGACCGCCGCCTAATCACACCCCGTGTCCAAGAACCGGGGCCAGGGCCCC
>JBQCHF010000189.1:0-11884 GCA_051954955.1 Motilibacteraceae bacterium | reverse complement strand
GCGGCGCAGCACCGCGGGCGCGCCCTCGTCGAGCTCGTCCTCCAGGTCGTCGTCGAGGTCGTCGCCGAGGTCGCCGTCGAGACCGTCGCCATCGTCCAGCCAGCCGCTCACGTGATGCCCTCCGTCGTCCGCCCGGGGTGTGCTCGGGTGTGCTCGCCTGCCTGCCGCCCCGCCCTCGCGCCGGGCACGGCGCCAGGGGCTACAGTTCCGCGCAGAGCGGTGGGGAGCGACCTGTGGGGGGCGCGTTGACCCCTCTTGGCGCGCGCCCGTATCCTGGCCGACGCGCACGTTGGTCTGCACGCCTCGGACGGAGCAGGCCGTGCTCAGCTTGTCGATCAGACGGTCTCTTTCGCCCAGCGGAACGGGTCCATCGGCACGCCGGACCGGACCTTCGCGCGCATCACCGCCGAGTACCTGTCCGCATCGGAGCCCCCACTACATGACGGCTAGCAGCATCGAGTCCGCCCCCGCCACCCCTCAGGTCGCGGTCAACGACATCGGTGGCGAGGAAGCTTTCCTCGCCGCGATCGACGAGACCATCAAGTACTTCAACGACGGCGACATCGTCGAGGGTGTCATCGTCAAGGTCGACCGGGACGAGGTCCTGCTCGACATCGGCTACAAGACCGAGGGCGTCATCCCCTCGCGCGAGCTCTCGATCAAGCACGACGTCGACCCCAACGAGGTCGTCAGCGTCGGCGACGAGGTCGAGGCCCTGGTCCTCCAGAAGGAGGACAAGGAGGGCCGCCTGATCCTCTCGAAGAAGCGCGCGCAGTACGAGCGGGCGTGGGGCACGATCGAGAAGATCAAGGACGAGGACGGGATCGTCACCGGCACCGTCATCGAGGTCGTCAAGGGCGGCCTCATCCTCGACATCGGGCTCCGCGGCTTCCTGCCGGCCTCGCTGGTCGAGATGCGCCGCGTGCGCGACCTGCTGCCCTACGTCGGGCGCGAGCTCGAGGCCAAGATCATCGAGCTGGACAAGAACCGCAACAACGTGGTCCTGTCCCGCCGCGCCTGGCTGGAGCAGACCCAGAGCGAGGTCCGCCAGACCTTCCTCACCACCCTGCAGAAGGGCCAGGTGCGCTCGGGCGTCGTCTCCTCGATCGTCAACTTCGGCGCGTTCGTCGACCTCGGCGGCGTCGACGGCCTGGTGCACGTCTCCGAGCTGTCCTGGAAGCACATCGACCACCCCTCCGAGGTGGTCGAGGTCGGCCAGGAGGTCACCGTCGAGGTCCTCGACGTCGACATGGACCGCGAGCGGGTCTCGCTGTCGCTCAAGGCGACGCAGGAGGACCCCTGGCAGCAGTTCGCCCGCACCCACGCCATCGGCCAGGTCGTGCCCGGCAAGGTCACCAAGCTGGTGCCGTTCGGTGCGTTCGTCCGGGTCGACGAGGGCATCGAGGGCCTGGTCCACATCTCCGAGCTGGCTGAGCGCCACGTGGAGCTGCCCGAGCAGGTCGTGCAGGTCGGCGACGACATCTTCGTCAAGGTCATCGACATCGACCTCGAGCGTCGTCGGATCAGCCTCTCGCTCAAGCAGGCCAACGAGGGCGTCACCGGCGAGACCGTCGAGTTCGACCCGACGCTCTACGGCATGGCGGCCAGCTACGACGAGGCCGGCAACTACATCTACCCCGAGGGCTTCGACCCGGAGACCAACGACTGGCTCCCCGGCTTCGAGAAGCAGCGCGAGGAGTGGGAGCGCCAGTACGCCGAGGCGCAGGCCCGCTTCGAGGCGCACAAGAAGCAGATCGAGGAGTCGCGCAAGGCCGAGGCCGAGGCGGCCGTCGAGAGCGGTGGCTCCGGCCCCGCCCCGTCGACCTACTCGTCCGAGACCCCGGAGGCGACCGGCACCCTGGCCTCCGACGAGGCCCTGGCCGCCCTCCGCGAGAAGCTCACCGGCGGCGCCTGAGCCGCCGGCTCAGCACGTCAGCACGATCGTCGAGGCCGTCGCACCCGCCCGGGTGCGGCGGCCTCGCCGTCTTCCCGGGGCTGTTCCAGGGCCATTCCGAGCGCGCCGGGGCCGGAACGATCACGGCCCCGTGATCCTTCGTCGCCGCCCCCGCTACATTCCGCGGGGGCGCTGACAACGAGACGGGGGAGCCGACCTGGCGCAGGTGGTCGCGGCCTACGCCGAGCGGCTGCACGCGGCGGCGGGGGAGCGGCACCACGTCGCCTCGCCGCTCGCGGCTTGGCTGGTGCTGGCGCTGGCCGCACCGGTGGCCACCGGGGAGACGCGGGCGGCGCTGGAGGAGGTCCTCGGCGCCGACGCCGACGAGGCTTCCGCGGCCGCCGCCGACCTGCTGGCCCGCCCGCACCCCGCGGTCGTCTCCGCGGCGGCCTGCTGGTGGGCGGTGGAGGGCGGGCCTCGGCTGCGCGCCTGGCGGGATGCCCTGCCCCCGCAGCTGGCCACCGGCCCGATCCCCTCCCGGGCCGACGTCGACGCCTGGGTCCGCGAGCACTCCCTCGGCCTGATCGAGACCTTCCCGGTCGATCCGTCCGACGGCCTGCTGCTGCTCGCCTCGGTGCTGGCCACCAAGGTCACCTGGCTCGAGCCGTTCGACGTCGCCCCGGCCAGTCGGCTCGGCGGGCAGTGGGCGGCGGAGCAGGTGCTGACCATCGAGGCCCGGCACGCCCACCGGGCCGGCCTCCACCGCACCGCCCGGGCCGGCGACGTCGCCGTGCACACCGCGCTCGCCGACGGCCTGTCGGTGACGGCCGTGGTCGCCGCCGAGGGCGTGCCGGCCGTCGACGTCCTGGCCGTCGCGCACGAGGTCGCCCTCGGTCGCTCGACCGCGCTCCGGCTCGCGGACCTTCCGCTGGGCGCGGGCCACGCGTGGACGCTGACCGAGGAGCCGACCGAGCACGCCGATGGCGCCGAGCGGTACGCGACGCTGCTGCCGGCCTGGCACGCCACCGCGCGCCACGAGCTGCTGCCTCGTGGTCTCGGCTTCGATCTCGCCGCCGCCGCGTTATGGGACGCGCTCGGCTCGGGCGGCCCGGCCGCGGCGGTCCAGCAGACGGTGGCGAGCTACGACCGCTACGGCTTCGAGGCGGCCGCCGCCACCGGGCTCGCCCTGCGCGTCAGCGCTCCCATGCCCCGCCGCGGCACCCTGCGCCGCGCCGAGCTGCGCTTCGCCCGCCCGTTCGCGGTCGTCGCGGTGGCCCAGCGGGACACCATGCCCAGCCCGTGGGACGGCCTGCCGGTCTTCAGTGCCTGGGTCACCGAGGCCGTCGAGCCTGCGCCCGACCGGCCCGAGCCCGTCGACGACCTGTACTGACCCTCCAACGCCGCTCCGGAACGATCACGCCCCCGCCACGTTGTCACCGCCCCCGCGGAATTCCGCGGGGGCGGCGACAACGTGGCGGGGGCGGAGCAGGGTGGGAACGGCGCCGGGGGTGTCGACGGGGGCGGGATGGACGACGAGGAGCGACGGGGGGCGCGCGGGCCGAGCCGGCGCGCGGTGATCGGCGCGGGCCTGGCCGGCGCGGTGGCGGGCGCGGTCGGGGCAGCCGCCCCGCTGCTCGACGTCCCGCCCACCTCCACCCTCACCCCCGCGGGCCGGGCGGTGGAGGCGAGCAACGTGGCCGTCGTCGACGGCCGTCCGCCGGCCGGGCTGCAGCGCGTGGTCCGCTGGGTGCCCACCGCCGCCTCGCTGGTGGCTCTGACCTTCGACGACGGCCCCGACGCCGAGCTCACCCCCCGCGTGCTCGACCTCCTGGCCCGGCACGGCGCCCGCGCCACCTTCGACATCACCGGCGATGCCGCGCTGCGCCACCCGGCACTGCTGCGCGAGGTGGTGGCCGCCGGGCACGAGCTGGGCAACCACACCCGCCACCATCACGACCTCGCCTTCCTCACCGAGGAGCGCATCGCCCGCGAGCTGCGCGACGGAGTCCACGCCATCGAGGACGTCGTGCAGGCGCCGGTCCCATGGTTCCGCCCGCCGCGCGGCAGCCTGCCCGGCGCCGCCCTGCGCACCGCCGCCGAGCTCGGCCAGGACGTCCTGCTGTGGTCGGTCACCCGCGGCCCCGGCGGCCCCGGCACGCCCGCGATGGTCCGCGGCCACCTGCTCGACACCGTGCGCACCGGCGACGTCGTCGGCCTGCACGACGGCACCGGCTTCTGGGCCGCCCACCCCGGCTCCCGCCAGGAGCGTGCGCTGCGCGAACGACGGCGAGTCGAGCTGGCCGCCCTGCCCGAGGTGCTGGCCGGGCTGACCGACCGGGGCTTCCGGTTGGTGCCTGCCGGCGCACTGGTGGCCTCGCTCGCCACGACTCGGGTCCCTCTGCGAGCCACCATGGTGGACGGCGTTAGGTAGACTTCTTCCATGGCCCTGAACATCAAGAACCCGCGTACCGAGCAGTTGGTCCGGGAGCTGGCGGCGGCCACCGGGGAGAGCGTGACGGCGGCCATCACCATCGCGGTGGAAGAGCGGCTGAAGGGCCTGAGTCGACCGGACGAGTCCGCGGCTGCGCAGCGGGCGGAGCGGATCCGTGCCATCGCCCGCGACGCCGCCCCCCGGTGGCGCGACCCCTTCGCCAGCATGGAGCACGGCGATCTGCTCTACGACGAGGCCGGGTTGCCTCGGTGATCGTCGACACCTCCGCCGTGATCGCTATCCTGCGCGAGGAGCCGGACGCCGAGCGCTACGTCGAAGCCCTCGGTGCGGCACCGGGAGCGGCTCTCTCGGCGGCCACCTACGTGGAAGCGGCAGTCGTCGTCGACGCCAGCGGTGATCCGGTGCTCAGCGCGCGATTCGACGAGCTGCTGCGCGTGGCGGGCATCGTCGTCGAACCGCTCACGGCGGAGCATGCCGCTCTGGCCAGGGCGGCTTATCGGGACTTCGGCAAGGGGAGCGGTCATCCCGCTCGCTTGAACTTCGGCGACTGCTTCTCATACGCACTCGCGCGAGCCAATGACGACACGCTGTTGTTCAAGGGCAACGACTTCTCGCACACCGACGTCCGTCCGGCTCTGCCGGAGACCTGACCCTGCAATCGGGCGCCGCAGGCAGCGTCCGCCCGGCATCGATGACTTCGGTGCTTCCGGATCGTCCATGCAGGCGGGGCCCGGTCCAGCCGGCCGGCCCGCCGAGCAGAAGGAGCCCCATGACCAGCGACGCGCCCACCGAGGTCCGCCTCCTCGGCACCCTCCACCAGGCCGCCGGCGCCGTCCGGTTCGAGGACCGTCTCGAGGCCACCGCAGGCGAGGTGTGGTCCGCCCTCACCGAACCGACCCGGCTGGCGCAGTGGCTCGGCACCGTGGACGGCGACCTGCGCGCGGGCGGGGAGCTGCGCGCGCACTGGCACGCCAGCGGGTGGGAGGGCACCGCCCGTATCGAGGCGTGCGAGCCCGGACACCGGCTGCTGCTGCGCACCGCCTCCGACGACGAGCCGGGGAAGCAGCCCGGCACCGTGGCGCTCACCCTCACCGCCGACGGCGCGTACACCCTGCTCGTGGTCGAGGACCGCGGACTGCCGCTGGACCACCTCGCCGCCTACGCCGCCGGCAACCAGATCCACCTCGAGGACCTGGCCGCGCACCTGGCCGGCCGCGGCCGCTGCGACGCCGGCACCCGGTTCGGCCAGCTCCACCCGGCGTACCAGCAGCAGGGATAGCTCAGTCCAGCCCCAGCACCCCCGGCAGGTCGAGCCGGCGAACCTTGCCGGTCGACGTCTGCGGCAGGTCCTCGACGACGTAGACGTCCTTGGGTCGCTTGGCCGGCCCGAGCCGCTCGCGTGCCCACCCGCGCACCGCCTCCGGGTCGGCGGCTCCCACCACCGCCGCGCACACCCGCTGCCCCCACCGCTCGTCGTCGACGCCGAACACGGCGACCTCGAGCACGCCCGGACAGCCGGCCAGCACCTGCTCCACCTCGGCCGGGTAGACGTTCACGCCGCCGGAGATCACCAGGTCCTCTCGCCGGCCGTCCAGGTAGAGGTAGCCCTCGGCGTCGAGCCGGCCCAGGTCGCCGACGGTGAACGCGTCCCCCCGCCAGGCCGCGGCGGTCCGTGCCGGGTCGCGCCAGTACGAGAACCGGGCGTGCGCGGGCACTGCGCACCAGATGGTGCCGTCACGGTCCACCGACAGCGAGCGCCCCGGCCGGGCCTGCCCCACCGTGCCCGGCCGGTCCACCTGCTCCTGCGCGCGGCAGGCGGTGAACTGACCCTCGGTCGATCCGTAGAACTCCCACACCGACCCCGCCGGCATCACCTCGACCGTCCTCGCCCGCACCGCCGGCGGGCACGCCGCCCCGGCGTGCGCGAGCAGCCGGAACGACGACGTCGACGGCCAGCCGCCGTGCGCCGCAGCGTGCGCGTGCAGCCGCTGCAGGTGCGCCGGCACGCAGAACGCCGACGTCGGCGCGTGCTCGGCCACGGCGGCCAGCACCGTGGCCGGGTCGAACGGGCAGGGCAGCAGCACGGTGCCGCCGGCCAGCAGGGTGAGCGTGGCGAAGCGCAGCGGCGCGGAGTGGTGCAGCGGGCTGAGCACCAGGTGCCGGTCGTCGGCGGCGAACCCCCACAGCTCGGCCTCCTCGGCCACCAGCGCCCGCGCGGCCGGCTCGCCTAGCACCCCGGACCAGACGCCCTTGCGGCGCCCGGTGGTCCCGGAGGTGTAGTGCATCGGCCGGGCCAGCGGGACCTCGGCCAGCTCGGCCTGCGTCGGGCCGGCCAGCAGCGCGGCCAGCGCGGCGGGGGAGTCGACCACCAGGTCGGGGTCGGCGTCCTGCAGCAGCACTGAGCGCTCGGCCGGCGGCGAGGCGGGGTCGAGCACCACCGGGACGACCCCGGTGCGCACCGCACCGAGCACCAGCGCCAGCAGGTCGCCGGACCCGGGCAGCAGCAGCGCCACCCGGTCGCCGGCGCCCAGCCCGCGCGCGGCCATCGCGGCCGCCGCCCGGCGCGCCGCGGCCTCGGCGCGCTCGGCGCTGACCACCTCCACCGGCACCTCCGTCGCTCGGGTGCTGGCAGGATGCCGGGCGTGCTGAAGGTCGGTCTCACCGGGGGTATCGGCTCGGGCAAGAGCGCGGTGTCCCGCCTGCTCGCCGAGCGCGGCGCCGTGGTCGTCGACGCCGACGCCATCGCCCGCGAGGTGGTCGAGCCCGGCACCCCGGGCCTGGCCGCGGTGGTGGCGGAGTTCGGCGACGGCGTGCTCCGCCCGGACGGCACCCTGGACCGGCCCGCGCTCGGCGCCATCGTGTTCGCCGACCCGCAGCGGCTGGCCGCGCTCAACGCGATCGTGCACCCGCTCATCGCCGCCCGCACCGGGGAGCTGGTGGCCGCCGCCCCCGCCCACGCCGTGGTGGTGCACGACGTCCCGCTGCTCACCGAGAACGGTCTCGCGCCCGGCTACGACGTCGTCGTGGTGGTCGACGCGCCGGTGCAGGTGCAGCTGGACCGGCTGGTCCGCCTGCGCGGGATGAGCGAGGCCGACGCGCAGGCCCGGATCGCCGCCCAGGCCACCCGGGAGCAGCGCCGGGCCGTGGCCGACGTCGTCATCGACAACTCCGGCACCCTCGAGCAGCTGGCCGCCCAGGTGGACGTGCTGTGGGAGGACCTGCTGGGCGAGGCGGCGTGGGGCCGCTGAGGCCTCCCGGCCCGGTCAGTCGTCCTCGCTGCCCAGCGTGACGACCGCGTTGTCGGGCAGGCGGGCCAGCAGCTCGCCGGCTGGCAGGGCCGGGACGGCGCGCGAGGGGTGGGTGCGCCCGGCCCGCGGGCGGGCGAAGGCCCGCAGCACGTTCTCGGTCACCGTGGTGAGCACCTTCCGGGTCAGCGCGGGCGTCGGCTGACCGGGGCAGTCCCCCTCGGTGTGGCAGAGCCAGAAGGTGGTCCCCGCCGAGAACACCCCGGCGCCCGAGGGCGTGGAGTAGTAGGTGCTGGACACCAGGTAGGACCGCTCGCCCTGGCGGTAGGCGCTGGCCAGCAGGACGTCCAGCTGCCCGGGCTGGCCGTCGGTCAGGTCGGCGCGCACACCGTCGGTCTCGTTGCCGACCGCCTCCGGGAGGATCTGACCGGGCACCGTCGAGGTGCCCTCGAAGACCCACGAGCGGTGGTCGTTCACGATCAGGCCGCCGTGCGCGCCGACGCCGGTGGTGGTCTGCCCCACCAGCTGGGTGGGGTCGCGCAGCAGCGGGGCGTCGCGCCACTTGGTCGTGGTCTGCGCCGGGTGGGCGGCGGACTCCGGGTCCAGGGCCGGTTGCCGGTAGACCGTCATCGTCGCCTGGGCGGCGTCGACGTCGGGGCCGATCACCGGAGCGAGCCGGGCCTGCCAGTGGATGTCGTTGGCGCCGAGGAAGGCCACGTTCACCCCGGCGCCGCGCGCGGCCTCCACCGCGTCGTACATACGCCGGGTCCAGTACTCGGGGTGGCCGCCGAAGACCAGCCCCGAGTGGTGCATCAGCGTGCTGGGGGTGGCGTCGAAGGCGGTGTCGGTGGTGTAGCTCACCGGCAGGTGGAGCCGCTCGACCAGGCGGACCAGGGGCAGGTCCATGACGGCCACCTGGATTTGGGCCCGTTTGTCGGTCGGCCGGCTCAGCGGGACGGCGTAGGCGCGGGCGGCCACCTGCTCGGCGTGCGACTGCCCGGGGCCGAAGTAGAGGCTGGTGCCGCCGTAGGTGTCGTAGGCGGCCCAGGTGAGGTCGCTCATGTCCACCAGCAGCGCGGACCGGCTCTGGTCGTCGCGGACCACGAGCGGTGCCCAGGCGGCCGGGCCGCCGTCGACCGGGCGGGCGAGGACGAGGTAGACACCGGGGACCCAGGCCGAGGTGACCGGCAGCTCCGCCGTCTGCGGCCAGTCCTGTCGCGCCGTCCGCTGCGGTCCGGCAGGCGCGGCGACGGTGGTGGGGCCGACGTCGACGGGGCCGCTTTCCTGCACCAGCCGCCCGCCGTCGCCGCCGTACCAGCCCATCCGCCACACCTCGAGCCGGACCGCGCCGGAGACACCGCCGACGTGGACGCCGAGCCGGTCCCCGCAGACGACGCTGGTGCGGTCCAGGTAGACCGCCAGGGTGCCCGGGCCGGCGTCGAGGAGCTGGCGCCACCCGGGGGAGATGCCGGAGCCGCTGATGCGGCGCTCCTCCGCGGCCACGGCGGCGGCCGAGCCGACCCGGCCGGGGCAGCCGGCCGCCGGCTGCTGAGGGGGCACGAGGTCGGCTGGCAGGTGCCGGGACAGCGAGCGCTGGAAGGCGGGGCCGCCCTGGGTCACGGTGCTCGCGCCGGTGCCCCGGGACGCGATCGAGGGCGAGCCGACCGCCTCCGGCACCGCGACCGGCTGACGCAGCGGGTGCGCGGAATGGTGGCCAGGAGCGCCGGCCGGGGCCGCGCGCGGGGTGCGCGCGGGCGGCCCGGAGCAGGCGCCGAGGGCCAGCCCGGCGACCAGGAGGGCGGCCACCGGCACGGCGAGCCGGTGCCAGAGCGCCGACCCGTGGCCAGCCGTCGTCATGTCCCCCGGGAGCGTCACGCTCCTATCAACGGCCATCGACGCGGGGTCGTCGGCGAAAATCCGTCTGTTGATGACCCACAGTAGGTAAGGAAATGGTCAAGGAGATCGTCCCGACGGTTTGCCATCGACCATTCAGGACAAACGGGGCCACTCGCGCAGCGAGCCGTGCGTATCCCCTCGGAAGGCGTCCGTGCCCCTGTCATCCTGTGCGCACCGGCTCCGGCACAGCCCCGCGGCGCGGCCAGGTGCGGCACGCCGGCCCAACGGCGGACGGGTGAGGAAACGGCGATGTCGCGCGAGGTGATCGGCTCCGGGGGCGCGGACCGCCACGGGCCGGGTCCCGAGGTGGAGGTCCTCGATCTCGCCGGGCCGAAGCCGGCGTCCGACGCCCGTCCCGCCGCCCCCCGCCGGCGGCTGCGTGCGATCGCCACCGGTCTCGCGCTGCTCGGCGTGGCCGCCGCGGGCGTGCTGCAGGTGCGCGCGCAGCAGGCCCGCGACGTCGCCGCGCACCGGGTCGCCGTCCGACTGCAGGAGGCCCGTCCGGTGGGCGAGCTGCGGACCTTCACCGACCCGAGCGGCCCGCACGCTTTCATGACCGTCGTGTTCCCCGTCCGCAGCGAGGGGGCGCAGCCCCTGCACGTGGTCGAGGCCAGGCTGGTCGGCCCGGCCCGCACGGTGCTCATGCGCTACCCGACGACCCTGGCGCCGGGTCAGGTGAGCGACCTCGAGGCGGTCGACCTGGACCCCTGCCCGGCCCCGCTGGGCCTGACCGGCGTCCGCCTGACTGTGCGGGCCGCCGACGGGCGCACCCAGACCCTGCTGCTGCCGGTGCCGCAGAGCCTGGAGGGGCTCTCGGCCAGCTGCCCGCAACCCGGTGCCCTGCCGCTGCGGGCCGGGCAGCCGCGCGTCCGGGCCACCGCGGACGGCCGGGTGGTGGCCACCGTCGCGGTGATCAACACCGGCCGCCGGCCGGTGCGGGTGACCGGCGCGGACCTGCTGGCCGGCAGCGCCGCCGTCGGGGCGAGGATCGAGCCGGCCGCCCCGTTCGACGTCCCGGCCGGCAGCCCGGGGCAGGTGGGGAGCATCGAGGTCACCGTCACCGTCCCGGCCCCGCCCTGCGCGCCGGGCATGTTCTCCACCTGGAACGACGCGAGCACGCCGGCCGCGCTGGGGCTGCCCTACGACGACCCGGAGGGGTCCGGCACCGAGGGCGACCCGTCACCCACCCTGGTGGTGGACCTCGGCGAGCAGTGGAAGGCCGCCCGGCGGGCCGTGCGCAACCACGGCTGCGACGGGTAGCCGGGCGCTGTCGTGAAGGGGCGACGGACGACGAGAGGACTGTCGGACCCCCGACGTACCGTGGTCCCGTGCGTCCCACCACCGACCTCCGCCGCTCCGTCGCGCCGTTCCAGGTCGTCAGCGAGTTCTCGCCCTCCGGCGACCAGCCCACCGCCATCGCCGAGCTCGCCCGGCGCATCGACGCGGGGGAGAAGGACATCGTGCTGCTCGGTGCTACCGGCACCGGCAAGAGCGCCACCACGGCCTGGCTCATCGAGCAGGTGCAGCGCCCCACGCTGGTGCTGGCGCCGAACAAGACGCTGGCCGCGCAGCTGGCCAACGAGTTCCGCGAGCTGCTGCCCCACAACGCCGTCGAGTACTTCGTGTCGTACTACGACTACTACCAGCCCGAGGCCTACGTGCCTCAGACCGACACCTACATCGAGAAGGACTCCTCGATCAACGAGGAGGTGGAGCGGCTGCGGCACTCGGCCACCAGCAGCCTGCTCACCCGCCGCGACGTCGTCGTGGTCGCCACCGTCTCCTGCATCTACGGCCTGGGCACGCCGCAGGAGTACGTCGACCGGATGGTGCGGCTGCGGGTGGGCGACGAGATCGAGCGCGACGCGCTGCTGCGTCGGTTCGTCGACATCCAGTACACCCGCAACGACCTCGCGTTCACCCGCGGCACCTTCCGGGTGCGCGGGGACACCGTCGAGATCATCCCGATGTACGAGGAGCTCGCGGTCCGGATCGAGTTCTTCGGCGACGAGATCGAGCGGATCTACACCCTGCACCCGCTCACCGGCGAGGTGGTGGCCGAGGAGACCGAGATGTACGTCTTCCCGGCCTCCCACTACGTCGCTGGCCCGGAGCGGATGGAGCGGGCCATCGCCGGCATCGAGGCCGAGCTCGAGGCCCGGCTGGCCGAGCTGGAGAAGCAGGGCAAGCTGCTCGAGGCGCAGCGGCTGCGCATGCGCACCAGCTACGACATCGAGATGATGCGCCAGGTCGGCTTCTGCTCCGGCATCGAGAACTACTCCCGGCATATCGACGGCCGCGAGGGCGGCTCGGCGCCCAACTGCCTGCTCGACTACTTCCCGGACGACTTCATGCTCGTCATCGACGAGTCGCACGTCACCGTGCCGCAGATCGGCG
>JBQCHF010000188.1:0-4214 GCA_051954955.1 Motilibacteraceae bacterium | reverse complement strand
CTGACCGGGGACCTCGCCGCGAAGGTGAAGGCCGCCGCGCTGGCGAAGGTGCCCGGCGCGACGGTGGACCGGGTGGAGACCGACGCGGACGGCGCGGCCTACGAGGCGCACCTGACCAAGGCCGACGGCAGTCACGTCACCGTCACCTTCGACAAGGACGTCAAGGTCGTCGAGGTGCAGAGCCGCTAGCCGGGCCACGTCAGGAGGCCCCACGACCAGGACCTCCCACCCCGCTCGCCGCCGCGAGCGGGGTGCGGCGCGTCGGCAGCGGCGTGCTCGGCGCGGGGCCGCAGGCCGTCACGGTGAGTACGAGGCGGACCCGGCAGGCGTCGCCCGAGCAGGCCCGGGCAGCATGGGAGCCGTGCAGTCCCACGAAGAAGGCGTGACGCCGGGGAAGCCGTCCGCGCCGGCGGCCACCTCGCCTGCTCCTGCGGCAGACCTGCGGGCCACCGCGCGGGCAGCGACCGTCCCTGCGGGGCGACGGGCACCTCGCGGGGCGAAGCACCACGGCCCTGGCGCCGGTCTGGTGCTGGCGGCGCTGGGTGTGGTGTTCGGCGACATCGGCACCAGCCCGCTCTACTCGCTGCAGACCGTGTTCTCGCTCGACCACGGCATGGTGCGCCCGACCCCGGCAGACGTCCTCGGCGTGGTCTCCCTCGTCTTCTGGTCGGTCACGATCGTGGTGTCCATCAAGTACGTCGCCGTGGTCATGCGGGCGGACAACGACGGCGAGGGCGGCGTGATGGCACTCATCGCGCTGGTGCGCAAGGTGCTCGGCCGCCGGGTCGGCACCGCCGGTCGGGTCGTCCTGCTCGGCATCCTGGGGGCGAGCCTGTTCTACGGCGACTCGCTCATCACTCCGGCGATCTCGGTCCTCTCGGCGGTGGAGGGCCTGCAGGTGGCCGCGCCCGGGCTCTCGCACCTCGTCGTCCCGATCGCGATCGTCATCCTGACCGCGCTGTTCGCGGTGCAGCGCTACGGGACGCACCGGGTGGGCGCCCTGTTCGGTCCGGTGATGGTCGTGTGGTTCCTCGTGCTGGGGCTCGCCGGCCTGGTCGAGGTGGTCCGCCGCCCCGCGATCGTCCGCGGACTCTCGCCCACCTACGCCGTCGCCTTCGCGGTGGAGCGGCCGGCCATCGCGTTCGTGGCGCTGGGGGCCGTGGTGCTGTGCATCACCGGCGCCGAAGCCCTCTATGCGGACATGGGCCACTTCGGGCGCACCCCGATCGCCCGCGCCTGGTTCTTCCTCGTGCTGCCCGCCCTCACGCTCAACTACCTCGGCCAGTCCGCGCTCATCCTCGCCGACCCCGCCGCACGCTCGAACCCGTTCTTCCTGCTGCTGCCTGCGTGGGCTCGCCTGCCGATGGTCTTCCTGGCTACCGCTGCCACGGTCATCGCCTCGCAGGCGGTCATCTCCGGGGCGTTCTCGGTCACCCGGCAGGCGATGCAGCTGCGCCTGCTGCCACCGCTCACGGTCCGGCAGACCTCGGAGGAGGCCGCCGGGCAGGTCTATCTGCCGGCGGTGAACGCGGTGCTGTTCGTCGGCGTGCTCGTGCTGGTGGTGTCCTTCCGGTCGTCGCAGCGGCTGGCGACCGCCTACGGCATCGCGGTCACCGGTGCGCTGCTCGTCGACACCGTGCTCCTGCTGCTGCTGGCCAAGCACCTGTGGCGCTGGGGGCCGCGCCGGCTGGTGGCAGGGGCCGTCGTCTTCGGTGGTCTGGAGCTGCTGTTCCTGGGTGGCAACGTAACCAAGGTCGTGCACGGCGGATGGCTGCCGCTGCTGGTGGCGCTGGTCGTCCTCACCGCGATGTCGACCTGGCGACGTGGCCGTGAGCTGGTCGCCACCCGGCGCTCGGAGCTCGAGGGGTCTCTCGCCGAGCTGGTCGCGCTGGTCCACGAGAAGGACGTGCCGCGCGTCCCGGGCACTGGCGTCTTCCCGCACCCCACCAAGGAGACCGCGCCGCTGGCCCTGCGGGCCAACCTCGAGCACAACGGCGTGCTCCACCAGAACGTCGTGATCGTCTCGGCGGTCCCGGAGAACGTGCCGCACGTGAGCGGGCCGGGCCAGGTGGAGCTGGACGACCTCGGGTTCAGCGACGACGGCATCACCCACCTCACCGTCCGCTACGGGTTCTCCGACAGCCCGGACATCCCGGCTGCCCTGCGGGCCGCCCGCCGGTCGCATCCCCAGCTGGTGCCGTTCGACCCGGACACCACCTCCTACTTCCTCTCCCGTGGCACCATCCACCGCACGAACCGGCCCGGCATGGGGCGCTGGCGCAAGGCGCTCTTCGCCGCGATGGCGCGCAACGCCACCAATCCCGCCGACGTGTTCGGGCTGCCGCCGGGGCAGACCGTCGTCATGGGCAGCGTCGTCGACCTCTGAGCCGACCACCTCGCTGGACCACCGCAGCCCCTGCTGGACCTTCCGTGGGTAGCAAGCTGAGCCGCGCGGACGCCTTTCCCGCCGTTGGAGGGTGGTCCGGGTGGGCGGCCGAGCGCAGGCTGGACCAGGTGATCGGCCGACGCCGGACGGTCGAGCAGGCGGAGTCAGGAGAAGGTCGTGTCCACGCAGGTGAGCGGAGGAAGCCTCCGCCAGGGGTGGCGGCGGGTGGCCCTGGCGCTTCTCGTCCCCCTCGCGGCGATGCTGGTCGCGGGGACCGGGTTCCTGCTCGGACGCCTCAGCTCCGGTCATGGACCGAGCCGGGGCTACGAGCAGGGCTATCGCGCCGGACTCGACGTCGGGCAGTCTGAGGGGATCGAGCAGGGGCGTGCCCTGCAGCTGGGGCTCTCGGTGCCCCCGTCGTCGCGGTCCGCGGCTCAGCGCGCCTTCGAGGCCGGCTACGCGGCGGGCGCCAACGACATCTTCGGGACCTACGACGGCGGGTGGGCGTTCGGCAGGCCCTACCTGGTGGTCCTCGAGCCAGGGGAGCACGGTCTCACCTACCGGATCGCCCGACGGGAGGAGCTCCGCCCGTCGGCCTCCACCGGCCCCTGAACCCTCGACCGGCGCCATCGACCGGGTGACACAAGGAAGAAGGACAGACATGGCAGCTCACCGGAGGTGGCAGGAATTCAGCCGCACCACGAAGGTGCTGATCGTGTCCGGCGCGGTCGTGGAGGGGGCGGCCAAGGTGGCTGCCCTGGTGGACCTGAGCCGCCGGCCGCAAGAGCAGGTGCGGGGGCGGAAAGCGTTGTGGGCAGCGGCAATCGTCCTGGTGAACGCGTTCGGCGCAGCGCCCGCCGCCTACGTCCGCTTCGGCCGGCGGCGGCCCTGAGGAGGGCGGCCCGGAGGTCCTCCAGAGCCGTCCCGGAAGCCTCGGAACGGCCCCTCAGGGAGGCGAGGACCCCTTGGCTGACCGACAACTTCTCCCGCGACACGTTGCGCCCGACTATGTGGACGGCACAATCTCCTGTCACAGTGGTGATCGTCGAGGCAGCCCGACGACCGTCGGGACTGCAGGGAACTGTGGAGGGAGCGGGTTGAACCGCAAGGAACTGATCGAGGCCGTGGCCGTCGAGCTCGGTGACCGCAAGGTCGCGGAGAAGGCGGTTCTGGCGACGCTGGGCACGATCCAGCGCAACGTGGCCCTCGGCAACAAGGTGACCCTGACCGGCTTCGGCTCGTTCGGTACCCGGGTGAAGGCGGCCGGCACCGCCCGCAACCCGCGCACGGGCGAGACCGTCAAGACCAAGAAGCGCACGGTCCCGACCTTCACCGCCGGCTCGGGCCTCAAGTCCGACGTCGCCGACCCGAAGGCCGCCAAGGCCGAGCAGCGCGAGTTCGACAAGCGGGCCAAGGCTGCCGCCTCGGCCGCTCCGACGCGGGGTAGGGCGGCCAGCGCCGCTGCCGCTCCGGCCCGCGGCACCGCCACCAAGGCCGCTCCGGCCAAGGCGGCGGCGACCAAGGCTGCTCCGGCCAAGGCCGCCGCCACCAAGCGGACCGCCACCAAGGCCGCTCCGGCCAAGGCTGCGGCCACGAAGACGGCGGCGACCAAGACCGCGGCCACCAAGACCGCGGCCAAGCGGACGACGTCGGCGGCGAAGGCCCCGGCCAAGACCGCCACCCGGGGTCGTCGCACCGCGAAGGCCTGACCAGGGCGGCGGACCTTCCACGGTCCACCGCGCGATACGGCGGCGCGGGGCCCAGCAACGGGCGGCGCCGCCGGCGGGGTAGGGCCACCGCGCGCCCGCAGAGCGGCCCCCCGCGGGGG
>JBQCHF010000187.1:0-55566 GCA_051954955.1 Motilibacteraceae bacterium | reverse complement strand
ACCTGTCCAAGGCCTTCCTCAAGGGCGAGAAGGAGTTCGCCGAGCTCCACGTCCACGACCAGGCCTGGTACGACGAGCACCGGGTGACCGTGCGCACCGGCGCCCGGGTGGTGGCCATCGACCGCGCCGCCCACCAGGTCGAGCTCGACGGCGGCGAGCGGCTGGGCTACACCAAGCTGCTGCTGGCCACCGGCTCCACCCTGCGCCGGCTGCGGATCGAGGGCGGCGACCTCGACGGCATCCACTACCTGCGCACGGTCAACAACAGCCGGCGGCTGCGCGAGGCGCTGGTGGAGGGTGCCCGGGTGGTGGTGGTCGGCGCCGGCTGGATCGGCCTGGAGGGCGCGGCGGTGGCCCGCCAGCGCGGCGCGCAGGTCACCGTCGTCGAGCCGGCCCCCACCCCGCTGCACGGCCCGCTCGGTGCCGAGATCGGCGAGCGGTTCGCGGCCCTGCACCGGGCCCACGGCGTCGACGTGCGCACCGGCGTCGGCGTCGAGGGCTTCGAGGGCGAGGGCACGGTCACCGGTGTCCGGCTCGCGGGCGGCCCGGGGGAGGGCACTGTGATTCCGGCCGACGTCGTGCTGGTGGGCGTGGGCATCCGCCCGGACACCCGGCTGGCCGAGGAGGCCGGGCTGGCGGTGGACAACGGCGTGCTGGTGGACGAGCTGCTGCGCACCAGCGACCCCGACGTCTACGCCGCCGGCGACGTCGCCAACGCCAAGAACGAGCTGCTCGGCCGGCAGGTCCGGGTCGAGCACTGGGCCAACGCCAACGACCAGGGGCTGGCCGCCGGGCGGTCGATGGCCGGCAAGGGCGAGCCGTGGGCGGCCACCCCGTTCTTCTTCTCCGACCAGTACGAGACCGGCATGGAGTACCGCGGGCTGCCGGTGGACGGCTACGACCAGGTCGTGGTCCGCGAGCAGGACGGCGGCTACCTCGCCTTCTGGCTCAAGGACGGCCGGGTCCAGGCCGGGGCCAACGTCGACCTGTGGGACGACGGCGAGACCATCGAGGCGCTGGTGCGGGCCAAGGCGCAGGTCGACCCGGCCCGGCTCGCCGACCCCTCGGTGCCGCTGGCCTCGCTGGCCGGCTGAGGCCGGGCATGCCCCGGGCCGGCGGTGCGCCGGCCCGGGGGCATGGCAGGGTGGGGCGGGTGACCGAGTGCTCGCGCTGCGGCGACTGCTGCGAGCGCATCGTCTACCCGTGGGCCCCGGAGGCCGTCGCCGACCTGCTCGCGGAGCCGGTGCTGCCGGAGGAGATGCGCCGGGACCTGGAGTTCGTCCGCGAGCACTGGCGCTACCTCGGCGCCCGTCGGTCGGCCGAGGACGGCGCCCGCAACGGGGTGCCGACCGACGACCCCGCGGTCAGCCCGGTCTACTCCTGCGACGCGTTCGACCCGGTGGCCCGGCTGTGCACCGCTCACGACGCCCGGCCGCCGGTCTGCGACGGCTACCCCTGGTACGGGCGCCCGCCGGCCGCGAACGTGCTCTCCCCCCGGTGCTCGTTCACCGCCGACGTGCGCACCCTGCTGCCGGTGGTGGGAGTCGGCGACGGTGCGACGGCGGTGGACGGCCGCCCGCGCCGGGCGCCGCTGCCGACGTAGACTCCGGCGCGTGGCCGGCCGGATCCGAGACGAGGACGTCCAGCTGGTCAAGGAGCGCGCCGACATCGCCGAGGTGATCGGCGAGCAGGTCACCCTGCGACGTGCCGGCGCCGGCCGGCTCAAGGGGCTGTGCCCCTTCCACGATGAGAAGACGCCGTCGTTCAACGTCAACACCTCGCTGCGGCTCTACAAGTGCTTCGGCTGCGGCGAGGGCGGCGACGTCATCCGCTTCGTCATGGAGACCGAGCACCTCTCCTTCGCCGAGGCGGTGGAGAAGCTGGCCGTCCGGGCCGGGGTGCAGCTGCGCTACGAGGAGTCCGGCTCCGGCGCCCCCGCGCCCCCGCCCGGGCTGCGGACCCGGCTGCTCGACGCGCACGCGGCCGCCGCGCAGTTCTACGCCGAGCACCTGCGCTCGCCCGAGGCGGTCGTCGGGCGCCGGTTCCTGGCCGAGCGCGGCTTCGACCAGGCCGCGGCCGAGCGCTTCGGGGTCGGCTGGGCGCCCACCGGCTGGGACGACCTGGTCCGCCACCTCAAGGGCCGCGGCTTCACCGACGCCGAGCTGACCACCGGCGGACTCGCCCGGCAGGGCTCGCGGGGGCTCACCGACTTCTTCCGCGGCCGGCTGCTGTGGCCGATCCGCAGCAACGCCGGCGACGTCGTCGGGTTCGGTGCCCGCCGGCTGCTGGAGGAGGACCGCCTCCCGGCCAAGTACGTCAACACCCCCGAGACCCCGGTCTACCGCAAGAGCCAGGTCCTCTACGGGCTCGACCTGGCCCGCAAGGAGATCGCACGCCAGCGCCAGGCCGTGGTGGTGGAGGGCTACACCGACGTCATGGCCTGCCACCTGGCCGGGGTCGAGACGGCGGTCGCCTCCTGCGGCACCGCGTTCGGCGACGAGCACATCAAGCTGCTGCGCCGGCTGCTGGTGGACGACGACCGGACCGGCGAGGTGGTCTTCACCTTCGACGGCGACGCGGCCGGGCAGAAGGCGGCGCTCAAGGCGTTCACCGACGACCAGAAGTTCGTCACCCAGACCTTCGTGGCCGTCGAGCCGAACGGGCTCGACCCGTGCGAGCTGCGCCAGCACCACGGCGACGCGGCGGTGCGTGAGCTGGTGGCCCGCCGGGTGCCGCTGTTCGAGTTCGTCATCCGCACCTCCATCGCCAAGCACGACCTGGACCACCCGGAGGGCCGGGTCGCCGCGCTGGGCACCGCCGCCCCGATCGTGGCGGGCATCAAGGACCCCACGCTGCGCCCGGAGTACGCGCGCACGGTGGCGGGGTGGCTGGGCATGGAGGTCGAGGCCGTGCTCGCCGCGGTGCGCCGGGCCCAGCGCCAGCTCGAGCGGGGCGGGCCGGCGCCCGGAGCCCCGCGCGGCTCCTCCGACCACCTGTCGGAGAACTCCTCCGACAGGCTGTCGGAGCACGCTCCGCCGGCCGTGCCCAAGCCGTCGCCCAACGACCCCGACCTGCTGGTCGAGCGCGAGGCGCTCAAGGTGGCCGTGCAGTCCCCGCAGCTGGCCGGCGACCTGTTCGACCTGCTCGACGAGGCCTGCTTCACCCACCCCGCCTACGCCGCTGTCCGCGCCGTCGTCGAGGGCGCCGGCGGCTGCGGCGGGGGAGTGGAGGGCGAGACCTGGGCCACCGCCCTGCTCGACGCCGCCCGCACGCCCCAGGTGCGCGACCTGGTGCTCGAGCTGGCCGTCGAGCCGCTGCGCGCGGGTGCCGCCGACGTCCGCTACGCCGGCGAGCTGTGCGCCCGGCTGGAGGAGCGGGCGGTGGCGCGCCGGATCCAGGGGCTGCGCTCCCGCTTGCAGCGGCTGGACCCGGTGGCGCAGGCCGAGGAGCAGATGGCGGTCTTCGCCGAGCTGGTCTCGCTCGAGCACCAGCGCCGGGTCCTGCAGGAGCGGGCGGTCGGCGCGATCTGAGCCGGCCGGGCGGCCCACCAGTGGTGCGACGCCGTCACGCAGCGTGACGGACGATGGTCCCGAGTGGGGAAGATGGGGCCTTTCACCCCCTGCTGGCCGCGGAAGAGGTCACGATCTGCTGCGGCGGCTGGGCAAAACCCGAGACGCGACGGTGGACCGAGGGGGCACACTTGACCTCGTGCCGAAGGCCTCCCGGCGTCGCCCGGGACCCCAGACCACGACGCCGCGCGCGCCCGCCGCGGTGCCAGTGACCGGGGCGGTCGTCCCCGCGCCAAGCCTGGCGCGCGACCGGGACGGGAACGGTCCGGAGCAGCTCCTGGGGGAGGACCACGTGCCAGCAGCCAGCACCCAGCTCGTCCCGCCGCTCGCGAGGAACGCCGCCAGGCAGCCGGCGGAGCAGGCCGACCCGTCGCCGCCGGTCGTGCTCGCGGCCGCGCAGCTCGTCATCGACACCGCCGACAGCGCGCTGCGAGCGGTCCCGCTGCCGGCGGCCCCGTCGCCGGACCTGTCCCTGCTGCTCGAGGTGGAGGTGGATGCCGGCCCCGACCCCGTCGCGCCCGGCCCGCTCGCGCTCACGGTGGTCGAGGAGCCCGACGAGGCCGCCCTGGCCGAGGTCGAGGAGGAGGCCGACGAGGAGGACGACCTTCCCTCGCTGGACGACACCGGCCGCGGCCCGTCCACCGACCTGGTGCGCGTCTACCTGCGCGAGATCGGGAAGGTCAAGCTGCTCACCGCCGAGCAGGAGGTCGACCTCGCCCGCCGGGTGGAGGCCGGGCTGTTCGCCGCGGAGAAGCTGGCCGGGCCCGACCCCCTCGACGAGGCCATGCTGCGCGACCTGCGCTGGATCGTCCACGACGGCGAGCGCGCCAAGGACCAGCTCATCGAGGCCAACCTGCGCCTCGTCGTCAGCATCGCCAAGCGCTACGCCGGGCGTGGCCTGCCGTTCCTGGACCTGATCCAGGAGGGCAACCTCGGGCTCATCCGCGCGGTGGAGAAGTTCGATTACACCCGCGGCTACAAGTTCTCCACCTACGCCTCGTGGTGGATCCGCCAGGCCATCTCCCGCGCCATCGCCGACCAGGCCCGCACCATCCGGGTGCCGGTGCACATGGTCGAGACGATCAACCGCATCCTGCGCACGCAGCGGCAGATGGTGCAGGAGCTCGGCCGCGAGCCGTCGGCCGAGGAGGTGGCCGCCAAGGTCGACCTGCCGGTGGAACGGGTCGAGGAGATCCGCCGGATCGCCGTCGAGCCGGTGTCGCTGCACCTGCCGGTGGGCGAGGACGAGGGCAGCGAGCTCGGCGACCTCATCGAGGACGGCGAGGCCGTAGCCCCGCTCGACTCCGCCTCCTACCAGCTGCTGCAGGTGCACCTCGAGGAGGTGCTCGGCACCCTCGGCGAGCGCGAGCGCGCGGTGGTCCGGCTGCGCTACGGCCTGACCGACGGCGAGCCGCACACCCTGGAGGAGGTCGGCCGCCAGTTCGGGGTCACCCGCGAGCGGGTGCGCCAGATCGAGGCCAAGACCCTGGCCAAGCTGCGCCACCCGCAGTACGCCGGACAGCTGCGCGACTACCTGGGCTGACGGGCTGGGCTGAGGGGTCCCATCCGGCGCCGGTGGGCGAGCGTCCGGCGGCGGGGGGAGCGGCGCCGACGAC
The DNA here is from genome assembly GCA_051954955.1 of Motilibacteraceae bacterium. Classification (GTDB taxonomy): domain Bacteria; phylum Actinomycetota; class Actinomycetes; order Motilibacterales; family Motilibacteraceae; genus JBQCHF01. Next base: position 50,381 of record JBQCHF010000187.1, on the reverse strand, counting down.
GTAGGGTCGGCTCGTGCCCCTGCCGAGCTTCCGTTGGCCCAGCCCGCGCCGTCGGCTGTCGCTGCCCGACGACGTCCGCGCCGCGCTGCCGCTGGAGCCCAGGGAGCGGGTCCTGGCCGCCGCCGAGCGGCTCGACGGCGGCTGGGCGGTGGCCACCGAGCGGGCGCTGCTGCTGGTGCCCGTCGGTGGGGCCGCCGGCCGGTCCGACGAGCCCGTCGAGCGGATCGCCTGGTGGACCGTTGACAGCGCCGCCTGGGACGACGCCTCCGAGCGGCTGGTGGTCGACGCCCGCCCGCCCGGCCGCCGGCCGCTGGTGCGCCGGCTCGCCCTGACCGAGCCGGCGAGCAGCCTGCTGCCCGAGACGGTGCGCGAGCGGGTGCAGGCCAGCATCGTGGTGAGCCAGAAGGTGCGGCTGCTGGGCCGGGCGGGTGGCCGGGTGACGGCCCGGCAGGTGCCCGGCACCGCGGACCTGGTGTGGAACGTGCAGCTCGACCCCGGCCTGGACCCCGCCGATCCGCAGGTGCAGGCGGCCGCCGAGGCGGCCCTGGCCGAGGTGCGCGCCCAGACCGCCACCTGACCGGACCCCCGGAGGGGGTGGTCAGCCGGCGAGGGGGACCGCGGCGGGGTCGAGCACCAGGGGGCCGGCCGCGGGGGAGCGGCGCTGCCGCCGCCGATGGGCGCGGCGACGGGCGGCGTCCGGCGGCTCGGCGAGCAGGTCGAGCACCGCCTGCTCGATGGCGCCGTGGGTGGCCGGGCTGCCGAAGGCGGCCTCGTCGCCGAGCTCCTCGAGCGCCGGGGCGATGGTGACGCCGTCGTCGTAGAGGTCGACCACACGCGGGTCGATGTAGGACTTGCGCGCCACCGCCGGGGTGTTGCCGAGGTAGTGCGACACCTCCGTGACCGCCCGGGAGACGGCTCGCTTGCGGGCGGTGTCGCTGGTGACCGCCGGAAGGCTCACCGCGAGGCCGACCGCCATGAGCACGGTCGCGTGCCAGGTGCGGAAGTCCTTGGCGGTGACTCCCTCTCCAACGACCTGTCGGAGGTAGTCGTTGACGTCGGAGCTGCGCACGTCCCGCCAGCGGCTGCCGTCCTTCCACGCCAGCAGCTCGGGCGATGGGTCCTTGCGTCGCTGCAGGCCGCGGACGACGTCGAGGACCACCGGGTCCAGCACGTTCTGCACCCGCTCCTTCGAGCCCTTGGCGAGGTACTCGAAGGTGACGACGCCGTGGGAGATGCTGACGTGCTCGCGGCGGATGGTGGCCAAGCCGAAGGTGTTGTTCTCGGCCGCGTACTCCTCGCTGCCGACCCGGAAGAAACCCAGGTCCAGCAGGCGGAACGCGGTGCCGAGGATCTTCTCCTTGGGGTAGCCCGGCTGGTCCAGGTGCTGCTGCACGATCTCGCGGGCCGGTGGGAGCCGGCGGGCCACCTCGAGGATGCGGTCGTGCTTGGCGGCGTCGCGCTGCTCGCGCCACTGGTCGTGGTAGCGGTACTGCCGGCGACCGGCGGCGTCGGTCCCGATGGCCTGGATGTGGCCGTTGGGCCACGGGCAGATCCAGACGTCCTTCCACGCCGGCGGCAGCACCAGCTGCTGGATCCGGGCGAGCGCGTCGTCCTCCAGCACCGGGCTGCCGTCGTCGTAGAGGTAGGCGACGCCGCGGCCGCGCCGGACCCGGTGGATGCCGGGCCCGGTGCAGTCCGAGCGGCGCAGCCGCGGCATGCGCTCAGTCCTCGGGCTCGGGCTCGAGGTGCATGGCCTGCTCCTCCGGCGAGAGCGCCTCGGCGTCGGTCTCCATCGCGATCTCGTCGGCCTCGCGGTCCTCGTGCGCGCCCTCGTCCGGCGCCACCAGCGCGCCGGGTCGGCGGCCGTAGACGTCGTCGGAGGGACCGGCGATGCCCTCGACCAGGTCGTCCTCGGCCAGGTCCGGGTGCCGCTCCTGGCCGGGCAGCGGCTCGTCGGCCGGGTCGACGGTGACGTCGTGCTGCTCCCGGGCCAGCTTGCGGTCCAGGTCCTCGCCCTCGATCTGCTCCTCGACCGTCGTGCCCACCGAGGAGGAGCCCGGGTAGCCGACGTCGGAGGGGAGCGCGACCTGCTCGGGCTCGGGGGTGTCGCGCCGCTCGGGGTCGTAGTCGTCCACGACGTCGGGGAAGGCCTGGGCGCTGGGGCGGTCGTCGAACACGGCGGGCTCGGCCTCGCTCAGGCCGACGTCGTCGATGTCCTGCGGGCCGCGTGTGTCGTTGCGGGAGTCGGTCATGTCCCCTCCTGGTCGGGCGAGCTGTGGTCTGATGCGGGCGCTAGATCCGGGCGCGCCCGGCCTCGTCGAGCGCCTCGCCGCTCTGGCGCGGGTCCCACTCCGGGCCCGGTCCCTCCGGCCGCGCGTGGGCGCCGGGGCCGCGGTGCGCGACCTTCGACGCCGCCCCGCCGGCCAGCGACGAGGCCTTGCCCGCGAGCCCGGACCCTCCGGACCTGGCGGCGTCGGCGGCACGGTGCTCGACGTCGCCGACGGCCTGCTGGACGCGCGGGTCCTCCCAGGTGCGGCGGGTGAGCTGGACGATCTGCTCATAGCGCTCCCGGCCCGCGCGCGCCCCGAGGACGTAGCCCACGGCGGCGCCGGCGAGGAAGGTGACCTTGGTGCGCATGGTGCCTCCTGCTGGGGATCGCTGGTCGAGCCGGTTCGGCGTCTGCGGCACGCCGACGTCCGGCCTGCCGTGGCGCTCGTACCCGATGCTTCCCGGTGGCGAACCCGCCTGCTCGACTCATCGGCGCAGGCGTCCTCCGGCCCGTGCCGGCAGGGTCCCGCCGACCCCGTGACTGCTGCACGGCGGCTGCACGGCGGCTGCACGGAGGCTGCACGGAGGCTGCATGGAGCAGGTGCGGCGGTGCGCTAAGGTAGGCCCACATCGGCGGCCCTCGTGGCCGCCGGTCCCGCGTAGCTCAATCGGCAGAGCATCCGACTGTTAATCGGACGGTTATTGGTTCGAGTCCAATCGCGGGAGCCCTCGCTCCAGCTGCACGCCCCCGCCCGGGTCGACCGGGACAGGGGCCGTCGTCGTTCTAGCCCCGGCTCCGCTGCTCAGACGGCGCGCTCCCACACCAGCTCGAGCCCGTCGTCCTCGTCCTCCTGCTCGCCCACCTGCCTGAAGCCGGCGGCGCGCACCAGCGCGAGCGAGGCCTCGTTCTGCGGGCTCACGCTGGCCCGCAGCACCTGGGCACCGGCAGCGCCGGCCGCGGACCACATCGCCTCCGCGGCCTCCCGGGCGTAGCCGCGGCGGCGGAAGGCGGGCAGCACGGTGTAGCCGATCTCGACCATCCCGCGCCCGTCGGGCGGCCCGTGGAAGCCGACGTGCCCGATCGTCTCGCCGGTCTCGCGCGGGACGATCGCGCGCAGCAGCCACGGCTCGCTCGCCGGGTCCAGGCGCACCTGCTCCAGCCGGATCGCGATGACGTGGGCGGCGTCGGCGAACGCGTCGTGCGGGTCGGTGAAGCCCAGGTCTGGGGGCGCGGCTCCCGCCCCGACCGCGGCGAGCCAGGCCGCAGGGAGCAGGACGAGGTCGAGCCGGTCGGAGGCGATGGTCGCGGGGAGAGCTCCTGCTGCCGGACGGGCCGGTCTCGTCGGCTCTGCCATCGCTCGCCCCTGTCGTCGCGTGCTCGGTTGTCGCGTGCTCGGATGTCGCGTGCTCGGTTGTCGCGTGCTCTGACCGGCGCCGAGCATGCCACCCGCACCGGTGCCCCACTGGGCACTTCCAAGGCCACTCCTTGACCCCTTCTCGATCGGTGCGCCCGCGGGAAGGACTGAATGAGGTCCGGCCTTGACCCCCGCTTGACAGACGTCCGGCTGCTCGACGCCTCCGCGTCGACCACCGTTCACCCCGCGCTCACCGCGCCTCAGCAGGCTCGCGCCGTCCCGTTCCCGACCCGAAGGACGGCTCATGCCCCTCTCCCGTCGTCAGCTGCTCGGCCGCAGCGCTCTCGGAGGCGCCGGCCTGCTGGCCGCGTCCACCGGCCTGGGCGCCCTGGCCGCCTCGCCGGCCCTGGCCGACGCCCGCCCCGACCGCCGCAGTGGTGCGGCGCGCACCTTCCCGCCGCTGTGCTCCCGCGACGGTGACCTGCTCGCCCTGCCTGAGGGCTTCAGCTACGAGGTCGTCGCCGAGTCCGGTGTGACCGACATCCACGACGGCACCGGCAAGCCCATCGGCAAGACCCCCGAGCGCCCCGACGGCACCGCGGCCGTCGCCGCCCGGGGACACCGCTGGCGGCTGATCCAGAACCACGAGGCCGGGCCGGGCAGCGCGCTCCCGGTGCCGCTGGTGCCCGGCACGGTGTACGACCGGGGCGCGTTGGGCGGCGGCTGCACGGTGATCGAGACCCGGTCGGACGGCTCGCGCCTCTCCGAGTGGGTCGGGATCTCCGGCACCGTGAGCAACTGCGCCGGCGGGCCTTCCCCGTGGGGCACCTGGTTCACCTGCGAGGAGACCGAGGCCAAGGCCGGTCAGGGCAGCTTCGAGGAGGACCACGGTTACGTCTTCGAGGTCTTCGCCGGCCTGCCCCACGAGCAGGCTCCCGAGCCGATCAAGGCCTGGGGGCGCGCCGCCCACGAGGCGGTCGTCGTCGAGCCGAGCCGTCGTCGCGTCTACCTGACCGAGGATGCCTCCGGCAAGATCAGCGACCCGGGCGGCCAGCCGCTCACCGGCCTGCTCTACCGCTGGACCGCGCCCAGTCACTACCGGGTCGGCCCTTACGTGGCCAAGACCCTGGGTGCGAACGACGGCGCACTCGAAGCGATGGCGGTCCTCGCCGACGACGGCAGCGTCCTTCCCGACCTGGCCTACGTGACCGCTGCGCAGATCGGTCGGCCGTTCCGGACCCGTTGGGTCGAGGTGCCCGACCGGCAGGCGTCGTCGACGTCGCTGCGCAAGCAGTTCGGCGTCGGCGAGGTGACCCACTCGAAGAAGCTCGAGGGCGCGTCCGGCGACCGGGACGGCATGTACTTCGTGGCCAGCTTCGCCTTCGGCAGCAACGATCTGCCGGCCAACGCCACCAAGCACGACGGCCAGCTCTGGTACTACGACTACGCCGACGAGACCCTCACCCTGGTGGCGTACTTCCCGTACAGCGAGCAGCTGCACGCCGAGGTGCCCGGCTGGGAGAAGCAGCTCGGCCCGTCGCTGGACCTGGCCTTCGACGGCCCCGACGGCGTCCACGTCTCGCCCTACGGCAGCGTCGTGCTCACCGAGGACGGCAACACCGCCAACCACGTCCTGTCCTGGACCCGGGAGAGCGGCGCGCAGGCAGTGGCGCGCAACCTCATCGTGCTGGAGCACAACGACCAGGGCGGCAACGTCTACAGCGAGATGACCGGCCCGGCGTTCTCGCCCGACGGCAAGGTGCTCTTCGCCAACGTGCAGGAGCCCGGCCACGTCTTCGCGATCCGCGGGCCGTGGGAGCACTACCTCGGCTGAGGCATCCTGCGTCAGCCCCTGGCGGCGGCGGGTCCGATGCGCTGACCGGACCCGCCGCCGTCGGCGCGTCCGCGCGACGTCGCTCGCCGGTCCCGTCGATGCTGTGACCTCCACGAGGAGGACGCCGTGCAGCTCATGCAGTACGAGATCACCCTGCCTGCCGACTACGACATGCAGATCATCCGTGACCGGGTCGCGACGAGGGGCTCGGCCACCGACGACTTCCCAGGCCTGGGCGTGAAGGCCTACCTGGTCCGCGAGCGCGGCCAGGACCGCTCTCCGGTCAACCAGTACGCCCCGTTCTATTTGTGGGCCGACCCGGCCGGCATGGCGCAGTTCCTCTTCGGCCCCGCGTTCGTCGGCCTGTGCTCGGACTTCGGGCGCCCCGCGGTCCGCTGCTGGACCGGCGTCGCCGTGGCCGAGGGGCCCGCTGCGGCTCGCCCCGCCGTCCACGCCACCCGCGCCCTGGAGCCGATCGACCCGTCCGCGGCGCTGCCCGACGTCGTCGCGGACCTGGCCCGTGAGACCGCGGACTCGGCCGGCCGCGACGGCGTGGTCCTCAGCGCCACCGGCATCGACCCCGCCGGCTGGAGGGTCGTCCGCTTCACCCTCTGGGCGGCGCCCGTGCCCGACGATGTCGCGGGGGAGCGCTACCAGGTCCGGCACGTCTCCGACCCGGAGCGCGCCGCGCTCCTTGCCGCTCCGCGCCCGTGATCGTGAAGGGTTGATGGCGCAGATCCGCCATCAACCCTTCACGATCACCGGGTAGTGGGCGGGTGGGCGCGAGCGGTGCCGCCGGCTGTGCCAGAGTGTGCGCGCGGGGCGGTAGCTCAGCCGGTCAGAGCAGGGGACTCATAATCCCTGGGTCGTGGGTTCGAGCCCCACCCGCCCCACCACCGCTGACCTGCAGGTTCTTCACGAATCCTCACCGCCAGCGTGCTTCCAAGGTGCCAGCGTGGAGGCCAGTGGTGCCCCCAGACAAGCGCGCCGGTCGTCTTGGACGGCGGCGAACCGGCGCGCGGCTGGACCAACGTGGCGATCACGGGCCGCCCGGCAAGGTGCCGCTGGTACGCCCCGCAACGCGGGCGGTGCTGGACCTGCAGGGGTACGCCGACTACGTGCGGCGCTCCCTGCTCGCCGTCATCGACCCCTCGCAGCCCATGCCGGCCGAAGGCCCCGCCCCGATCCTGCGGCGCGCCGACGTCGCCAACGTGTGGTCTGCGCCGGATCGTTCGACCTCGCCGGGCTAGGACGGCGTCGGTGTGGGGCTGGCCGGCTGCACCATGCGGCCCACCGTCATCTCCGCATACCAGTGCCCGAAGGCATTCGCCGCCGGTGACGCCCACCAGTGCGCGGTCAGGGCCAGCAGCAGCACTACTACGACTCTCGGCCAGCGTCCCCCCATGCGCTGAGCATCGGCGCCCTCCCCGCTCACCTTGACCTCGCCATCGCTTGCACGGGCGTTCGACAAGGTGGCGTGCTTCGGGGATGGCTGGCGGCGTGCGACCCACCCGCGGACCGAGCCTCGCCGAGCGCGCGGACGCGCGACGGGCGCAGGAGGCCGCCGGGCCCGCGCCACAGCCCCCAGTTGAGAGCGCGCGCCCCTGGCCGCGTCACTGCTGTGTCCACCCGGCCGATGGCCGCCCGCACCTCCCCGGCCTGCTGCTCGAGTGGCGCCGCGACGACGACGGCACCTGGCTCGGCCGAGTCGCCATCGGCACCCTCGACGGAGCCGGCCGCGCGCAGATGCTCGAGCAGTCGGTCGAAGCTGCCTACCTCGAGCCGACGTAGGGGCAGCAGGAGTCGCGTCGACGGCCAGGGAAGGGGCATGAGCATCCCAGGAGCGAACGGACCTCCCGTAGCACTACAGTTCGCCCGTCGGTACCCGACACGGAGGCAGGGGGGAGGGTGAGCGCGCGATGGTGACGTACCTCGAGCGGCCGATCTACGACTTCGGTCAGGTCGATCGCCTGCTCGGCTTGACCTCCGGCACCGCGCGCCGCTGGATCGACGGCTACGAGCGATCCGGCACCTTCTACACCCCCATCGTGCGCGAGGAGCGCACCGGCCAGGACGTGGTCACTTGGGGCGAGTTCGTCGAAACCCGACTGCTGGCCTACTACCGGGACTGCGGCGTCGGCATGATCAAGATGCGCCCGGTGGTGCAGAACCTGCGCGAGGTCTTCGGGGTGCGCTACCCGCTGGCGACCATCCGCCCCTACCTGCTCGACGACCTGCGCCTGGTCTACGACGTGCAGGAGCGGGTCGGCCTCGAGGAGAGCCTGCGCCTGGTCGTCGAGGCCGGGACGAACCAGTTCGTCCTCGCGCCGCAGACGCGCGAGTTCGAGCGGACCTCCGTCTTCGAGGCGATCGACGGCGAGGACGTCGTCGCGCGGGTCATGCCGCTAGGCCAGGACCGCACGGTCAGCATCGACCCTGGCCGCCAGTTCGGTGACCCGGTGGTGCGGTCCACCCCCACCGACGTGCTGGCCTCCCTCGTGCGCGCCGGCGAGTCGGTCGAGTGGGTCGCCGAGCAGTACGAGCTCGATGTCGAGCAGGTCCTCGACGCCATCGAGTACGAGCGGCGCCGCAAGCAAGCCACCGCGGCCGCGTAGCGGCGGACGTGGGCCTGTGGGGGGCAACTGGCGCTACTACGTCGACGAGAGTGCGCTCGGGCTTGGCCGGGCGCTCGCCGCGGCCCGTAAGGACGTCATCCACGCCGGCCACCCGGCCGTGCCTGAGCTTCCGCTGGGCATGCTCGACGTGGACTGGCTGCCCATCGTCGGCTCCCGCGGCTGGATCGTCATCGCCCGCGACCGGCGCATCCACACCCGGCCTGGCGAGATCGAGGCCCTGCGCACCCACAAGGTCCGCAAGTTCTGGATCGGCGGCCCTCGCGACGAGAGCACCTGGGAGTGGCTGCGCCGCCTCGCCAAGCACTGGGACCAGATGCAGGAGCTCGAGCGCACCCTCGGCGACGGCCCCTGGATCGTGTCGGTGAACCGCACGAACCTCAGCATCAAGCTGCACCCCGACGACGTCGACTAGTCGGTCGGTGGCGAGCGCCGAGCGCGGGCCTTGACGTGACGATGCCCCGCCGGTCGGGGGGAGACCGGCGGGGCATCGCGGGCAGAGGCAAGCGGGCACTCACCGCGCGGGTGTCAGCGGATGCCGCCGAGCATCATGCGGACCGCGGCCGCGATCAGGGCGGCGGCCAGCTCCCGGGCCTCGCCCGCCTGAGTAGCCTCGATAATCGTGACGCGTGAGTGTCCCTTCTGTCGTCGTCCTGCCAGGACTGTGGAGCATGTCTACCCGAGAGGGGTAAGTCGACGACACTTATTGAGGGCGAGTCCCGCCGCTGGCTTCGATATGACCGTGGGGGCACTCTCTCAGCGACGTGTCCGAGAGCTAAATCAGACCGTCAAGGTGTGCGGCGACTGTAACGCCGGATGGATGAGCCGGCTCGAGCGGGAGGCGCGGCCGACCCTTGAATTCTTGCGATCTGGGAAGTCGATTCGAATGACCCCCGATACGCAGTCACTAATCTCGCGTTGGGTCGCCAAAAACGCCGTCCTCCACGAGCTCCTCTGTTCGCAGTCTAGTCGTGTGAGTACCAGTGAACAGTGCGTGGCGCTGACGAAGTCTCTCCTTCCGCTCGGCTCGGAGGTGGGGATTGCGCAATGTGATGCAATTTCCGCCCACCTTCGAGCACCGGGTCGGAGCACGCAGTCTGTTGGTCTGAAGCCGCCCGGTGACTCGTTCACTTGGCCGCCGCCGCGCAGTCTGACTGTGGAATTCCTGGACGTTGCCCCGGAGGCAAGATTGGCAAAGTGAGCCACTTCCTGACCCGTGTGATCACTTGGATAACGGACGGTGCATCGATTTCAAAGTGCGCTCGTCCGAGCCATCCTTGAAGTAGCGGGCCAGCACCTGGTCGAACACCGGCTCGTCCGGCGCCGCCGCTGCGAAGAGCGTCATCGACGAGCGCAGCTTGAGGGCGTCGACCGGCCCGAGGACGGCCTCGGGGTCGTGAGCCGGGAGGTCCAGCAGGGCGCGGCAGCACTCGAGCAGGCGGGGACCCAGGACCGGGTGCGCCAGGTAGGCGGCCGCCTCCGGGAGGCCGGTGATGCCGAAGTGGACCGACGTCGGGCTGTGGCCGAGCCCGCGCAGCTGGGGGAAGACGAACCACATCCAGTGCGAGCGCTTGCGCCCGGCGCGCAGCTCGGCGAGTGCGTCGGCGTAGGTGCCGTCGTCCTGGGCGTCGAGGAAGCGCTGCAGGTCGAACTCGTCCATATCGCCAGTGTGCCGCCCTCAGCCGAACGGGGCGGCAGCTGCCGCCCCGACCGCGCGGTCAGGACCCGAGCAGCCCCACCGCGAGGAGGACCAGGCCGCCGGCGCCGAGAGCCGCCAGGAGGCCGTAGATCGACCCCGGGTCGCGGGGGTCGGCGGACCTGCTGGCCCGGAAGCGCGTCGGGTCCGACGGGGAGTACCAGACCTCGATGGCCTCTCCTACATGGCGTCGGATGATCGGCTCGAAGTCGTCGATCGCCCACCCGGCGCGGACCTGGCCCTCGACGGTGCGATAGGAGACCTGGGCCGCCCACCACTCGTCCCCGTCGTGATCGGTCCGCTGGTGACGGACGTCCACCAGCCGGCCGACGACGTCCGTCCACTCGGCCAGCTGGCGGTTCCCGCGCCGCACCCTCCACGCAACGCCCGACGCCGCCAGCACGAGGCACAGCCCGACGATGGTGAGCACGACGTCGACGAGCAGGGTCAGGAGCCTTCCCGGCCCGCCGTCTCGCCCGCTCGCGGTGCACCTCGGCGACGACGCGTCAGGCCGACCGCGAGCCCCGCGACGACGGCCGCGGCGACCGCGCCAGAGGACCCAGGGCAGCGGGCCCGGCCCGTCAGGTCCCGGCGGACGCCGGTGCGGCGGCGACCGGGGTGGAGGCATCCGTCGTGGTCGGGGTGCTGGGCGGCAGCGTCGGTACGATCGTCTTGCGCCCGGGCACGCCCTTCAGGTCCGCCGCCGCCCGCCGCGAGGCGCCGATCGGGGTGTCCCCGCGCGGCCGGAACGAGGTGATCGCCGCGTCGATCCGGTCGCGGTCCAGGGGCGCCAGCGGGGCGACCAGCAGGCTGGTTCCTCACTCCTTCTCGAGGAACACGGTGACCGGCAGCCCGTCCGGGTCGTAGCCGACCGAGACCAAGCGGTAGCCCTGCTCGTGGAGGTCCGCAGGTGGTTCTGCAGGCCCTCGCCCGTGCCGAAGACGTCCTGGGCCAGGACCACGATGTGGCTCATCCTCGCCCCCCTCGCACCGCGGCGCTGCGCGAGCCGCGCGAGCCCCTCTCCATGCTGCGCCGGATCCCCACGAAGGTGGAGGGGAAAGGGAACGTCGCCCGCTCGGCGCCCAGGGGGGAGTGGGTCGAGCGGGCGGCGTCCGGCGGTAGAGCCATGGAGGAGAACACCGCCGTCTCCGACGCTAGGTCGGTCTCACGATTTCGCGCTGCCGCGACAGGAACCGTCTGTCGCCGCCCGCTCAGGACGACCGTGCGCAGGTCACGCCGTGATCGGAGGCGTCGCTCGAACCGCGCCGGCGGCGAGCAGGCGCAGCACGGCGTCGACCACCCGGTCCACCGGCCCGCGGGCGTCGACGACGTGGGGGCAGCACCCGCGCAGCACCGGGTCGCGACGCTCCCACGTCTGCTCGACGAAGGGCCGCGGATCCGAGCCGAGCCAAGGACGCGGTGCGTCCGCGGCGACGCGCGTCAGCAGGGTGTCGACGTCGCAGCGCAGGTAGACCAGCATCGCGTAGCCCCGCAGGGCCGACAGCAGCTCGGGCCGGTCGGCCACGCTGCCGGGGAGGCCGGCCACCAGCGGGGGCGGCATCTCGCCCACCCGCCGGGCGTACGTGGCCTCCCAGGCGTGCAGCTCGTCGCCACCGCGCGCGGCGAGCTCCACCGTGGTGGCACCGGCCATCGCCGCGATCTCCCGGTCGTTGTCGACGTAGGTCCACCCGCACCGCTCAGCCACGGCGCGGCCCACGGTCGTCTTGCCACTGCCCATGAGCCCGAGCAGCAGCAGCCGGCGCGGCTCCAGGTCCTCGCCCACGACGGGGCGTAGGAGCTCGGGCGGCACGGCTGACAGCGGGTCAGTCACCGTCGCCGCCCGAGAGCGCCTCGATCACCTGCACCACCCCGCTGTGGTCGTCGTCGCCGTGACCGGTCCAGCGCAGCGCGCCGAACAGCTGGTCGACGACGGCGGTGACCGGCAGGGCGACGCCCTCGCTGCGCGCCGCCTCGAGGGCGAAGCCGAGGTCCTTGTGCTGGAAGGCGGCCGAGCCGCCGGGCACGTAGCGCCGCGCCGTCAGCAGGTCGCGCTTCACCTCCAGCGCGCGACTGCCGGCCAGCCCGCCGGCGAGCACGTCGAGCAGCTCGGCGACGTCGAGGCCGCCGCGCCGCCCGAGCACCACGGCCTCGCCGAGCGCGGCGAGGGTGGTGGCCACCACGACCTGGTTGCAGGCCTTGGCCAGCTGGCCGGCGCCGAGCGGACCGAGGTGCCGGATCCGCCCGGCCATCGGCTCCAGCACCGGGCGCACCCGGTCGACGTCGGCGGCGTCTCCGCCCACCATGACCGACAGCGTGCCGTCCACGGCGCCCACGTCGCCGCCGCTCACCGGGGCGTCCACCACGCGCAGCCCGTGCGGGGCCACCGCCGCGGCCCAGGAGCGCACCGCCACCGGCGACACCGTGCCCATGACGACGAGCACCGTGCCCGGCGCGGCGCCCGCGAGCACCCCCTCGTCCCCGGCGCAGACCTGCTCGACCTCGGCGATGTCGGGCAGGACCGTGACGACCACCTCGGCGCCGTGGGCGGCCTCCGCGGGCGTCGTCGCCAGCACGTAGTCGCTGCCGTCCGGGGCGTCGATGTCCTTGGGTGAGCGGTTCCAGGCCTGCACACGGAAACCCGCCGCAGCGACGTGCCGCGACATCGGCAGGCCCATCCGGCCGAGGCCCAGGAAGGCGACGGTGCCGACGCGCTCGCTCACGCGCTCACCTCCTGGTCGGACGTGGCGCCGTCAGGTCGCTCGAGCGCCCCCGGGTTCACGACGTACGGGGGGACCTTCCCGTCGAGCACGTCGAGGATCGAGCGGAGGGCGCTCGTGCCGTTGCCGAGGGCGAGCTCGTCGGTCCACGCCAGCGCATGCGGGGCGAGCACCACGGTGTCGAGCTCGAGCAGCCGGTGCGGGAGGGGCAGCGGCTCGGGGTCCATGACGTCCAGCCCGGCACCGGCCAGCCGTCGCTCGACGAGGGCGTCGGCCAGCGCCTCGGTGTCGACGATGGGTCCGCGGGCGACGTTCACCAGCACGGCGTGCGGACGCATCAGGGAGATCCGCCGGGCGTCGAAGGTGTGCCGAGTGGCAGGGGTGAGCGCCGCGGTCACCACGACGGCGTCGCTCTCGCGGGCCAAGGTGTCGGCGTCGACCAGCTCGACGCCGAGGGCTGCGGCCTCGGCCGGGGTGCGGCCGGGGTCGGTGGCCAGCTTGCGCACGTCGAACGGCGCGAGCAGGGCGAACAGCTCCTGCGCCACGTTGCCGAGCCCGAACGTGCCGACGGTGGTCCCGGTGACGGCGCGTCCGCGCCAGGCCATCCGGTCCTGCCAGCGGCCCTCGCGCACCAGCCGGTCCTTGGCCACGAGGTTGTGCTGCACGGCGAGCAGCAGCGAGAGGGCGGCGGTGGCGACGGGACGCCGGGAGCCGTCGGGGGTGATGCTCACGGCCACCCCCGCCGCGGTGCACGCCGGGACGTCCACCGCATCCAGGCCGACGCCGAACCGGGCGAGCAGCCGGGGCGGCCGGGGGCCGGAGACGGTCTGCGCGGTCACCGCGGGGGCGGCGAAGAGGACGGCGTCGTAGCCGTCGACGTGCTCGGCGGTGAGCACGCCGTCGTCAGGGGCGAGGAAGTCCCACACGACGTCGGAGCGGGCGTCCAGCAGCCCGAGGCCGATGTCGCCCCACGAGGTCGAGCCCTCGGCGCCGCGCAGGTCGTAGGAGAGGCCGACCCGCCACGGCCGGGGGGACGGCCCGCTCACAGGATCGCCACCGGGTTGACCGGCGACCCGGTGCCACCGGGCACCACCAGCGGGGCCACCACCAGGAGGAACTCGTAGCGGCCGGCCTCCCGGCACGCGACCGAGAGCTCCTCGAGGTCGAGGTTGTCCAGCAAGGGGATTCCGAGCGCGGTGAGGGCGAGGGCATGGATGGGGGAGTGCACGCCCTCGACCGGCGAGGGGCGGACGTCGCTGTCGTTGTCGCCCCCGAGCAGGCTCACCCCGGCCTCGGCCACCAGGGACATGGCGTCCACGTGCAGGCCCGCGCTGGCCGCCCCGGTGTCCCAGGCCCCCAGCGCCGCGCGGCGGGCCACCAGGCCGGTGCGCACCAGCAGCGCGTCGCCGGGGCGCAGCTGCACGCCGAGCCCGGTCAGGCCGTCCTCGACGTCGGCGCGCAGCAGGGCGGTGCCCGGCTCGATCCAGTCGGTGCCCTGCAGGACCGGCAGGTCCAGCAGCACGGCGCGCTGCACCAGGCCGCCGGACAGGGTGGTGACCGCTGCCCAGGTGCTGCCCACCGAGCTGAACACCTCCCGGCTGGGCACCCCTCCGTAGAGCTCGCCGCGGTAGCCGATGTGGCAGAGGGCGTCGAGGTGGCTGACGGCCTTGCCGTGGTAGTCCAGGCCGATGAAATCCTTGTGGGCGCTCGGTTCCGGGGCCTCGACGTCGCCTAGGTCGACCATGTGGTGCAGTGCGGGCCGGGCGTTGTCCGGTCCTGCCGTCCGGTTCAGCGGCAGCGCGAGGCTCACCGTCCGGCCGGTGCGCGGCACCGAGAGGGCGGCGAGCACCTGCTCGGGCCCGAGGCCAGCGCGGGCGCCGCGCTGGTCGACCGAGCCGCTCTCCTGCGCGGGCGCGCCCCAGCGGCGGAGCCGGTCGTAGATCTCGTCGAACTCGGCCCGCGTCAGCGGCGGACCGTTGCGCAGGTCGCTGGTCGTGCCCGGAGTGCTCATCGGACCTCCCATGGTCATCAGACCCTCGATGGGCGATGCGCCGGCATTGCTACCGTCGGCGCCGGCCGCAGACGTCGGTGCCGACGGGCCGGGGGTCCGCCCGGCGCGCAACGTAGCACCATGCTGGACAGTGGCCAACATGTTGGACGACAGTGGTGGTGGAAGGGAACGGCAGGCTGTGGCCAGCGGGAGGAAGCCGATGAGCGGCGTCGAGGCGAGCAGCGTGCCGGCCGTGGCGCGGGCCGCCGCCATCCTGACCACCCTGGCCGAGGCGAACGGCCAGCCGATGTCGGTGAGCGAGCTGGCCCGCCGGCTGGAGCTGCCCAAGTCCTCCACCGCTAACCTGTGCCTCGCGCTGGAGGCCGAGCGGCTGGTCGCCCGCCACGACGCCGGCTACCAGCTCGGCCGCCGGCTGGTGGAGCTCGGCGGCGCCTACCTCGGCACCGTGGACCAGGTCCGCGAGTTCTACGCCGCCTGCCGCCAGCAGCCGCACGTCAAGGACCAGACCGCACGGGTGGCCGTGCTCGACGGCCTGGACGTCCTCTACCTCGCGCGCTACGACGGCACCCAGCCGATCCGGCTCACCGCCAACATCGGCGACCGTTTCCCGGCGCACTGCACAGCCACGGGGAAGGCTTTGCTTGCAAGGCTTTCTCCGGCCGTTCTGGACGAGCGGCTGCGCGGGCACCGTCAGCTGGTCGCGCTCACCGAGCGGTCCATCAGCGATCCGGCACAGCTTCGGGCGGCGCTGGAGCGGGTGCGCGAGGAGGGCTACGCCGCGGACGACGAGGAGACCACCCCGGGGGTGACCTGCCTCGCCATCGCGGTGCCCGGGGCGCGCACGGACAGCGAGCCGTTCGCCATCAGCGTCACCTCGGTGACCAGCGCCCTGGACGAGAGCCTGCGCAAGGCCCTGCTCGAGGAGCTGCGGTCCATCGGCGACGCGTTGGGCAACCCGCTCATCCCGCGCGCCTGACCTGCCGCCGGCTCCGGGTGGAGGGATCCTCGCGCGTCGGCCCCGTTCGCGGCTGCCGCGCTGCCAGGCTGTGCTCCACGGCGGCTGGCTGCCGTGCTCCGAGCGCCGGGAGGCGGACACGCCCTGTCGCCTCTTGCCAACGGGTTGTCCCTCGTCCATCATCCTGGACCACGGCCAGCATGTTGGCCGCCCGTCGACGTCGACGTGGCGAGGAGGTCACCCATGAGCACCTCGGTCCCGCAGCGGGGCGCACCCGCCGGCGTGCCGGCCGTCACCGTGCGGGGTGCCAGCAAGCGCTTCGGCGCCACCCAGGCCCTCGACGGGGTCGACCTCGACGTCCTGCCGGGGTCGGTCCTGGCGCTGCTCGGGCAGAACGGCGCCGGCAAGTCCACCCTCATCAAGGTCCTGGCCGGGGTCTACACGCTCGACGCGGGCGAGGTCACCGTCTGCGGGCACCCGCTCGGCTCCCCGGCCGCCCAGGGGCGCATCTCCTTCATCCACCAGGATCTGGGCCTGGTGCCCGGGCTCTCGGTGGCCGAGAACGTCGCGCTGGGCACGGGCTACCCGCGTCGGCGCCGGCTCATCGCCTGGCGCGAGCTGCGCCGGTCCGCCGAGCGGGCGCTGGAGCTGGTGGGCACCGACATCGACCCGGGCACCCGGGTCAGCGACCTGGGCCGCACCGAGCGCTCGCTCGTCGCCATCGCCCGGGCGCTGGCCGTCGACGCCGACGTCCTGGTGCTGGACGAGCCCACCGCGAGCCTGCCGGTGGACGAGACCCACCGCCTCTTCACGGTGCTGCGCGGCCTGCGCGACCGCGGGCTGGGCCTGGTCTACGTCTCGCACCGCCTGGACGAGGTCTTCGAGATCGCCGACCGCATGACGGTGATGCGCGACGGCCGCGTGGTGGCCGAGTGCGAGGTGGCCGGCACCAGCCCGGCGCAGGTGGTCGAGCACATCGTCGGCCGCCGTCCGGTGCCCCCGCCCCCGCCGGCGCCGCGCTCGGACGAGCGCGAGGTGCTCCGGCTCACCGGCCTGGTGGGGGAGCGGGTCGGCCCGGTGGACCTCGCCGTCCGCGCCGGGGAGGTCGTCGGGCTGGTCGGCCTCAGCGGTGCCGGGCACGTCGAGCTCGGCCGCGCCCTGGTCGGTGCGCTGCCGGCCTACGCCGGCCGGGTCGAGCTGCTCGGCCGGCCCTTCGAGCCCGCCGGCTGCGCGGCCGCGGTGGCCGCCGGTCTCGGCTTCGTGACCAGCAACCGGGCCGACGAGGGACTCGGCCTGGAGCTGACGGTGCGGGAGAACTTCCTGCCCAACCCGTCGATGCGCGGCGCGGTGCTGTGGCGGCCGCGCCGGCACGGGCCCGAGCACCGGCTGGCCGAGGAGCTGGTGTCCACCTACGGCGTGCGCCCCGCCGACCCCGAGCTGCCGGTGGTGTCGCTGTCTGGCGGCAACCAGCAGAAGGTCATCCTCGGGCGCTGGCTGAGCACCGACGTCAAGGTGCTCGTGCTGGAGGAGCCGACCGCCGGCGTGGACGTCGGCGCGAAGCACGAGCTGTACAGCCTGCTCGACGAGGCGCTCGCGCGCGGCGTCGGCGTGCTGCTGGTGTCGACCGACGTCGAGGAGGTGGCGGCGGTGTGCCACCGCGCGCTGGTGTTCCGGGACGGGCGCATCGTCCGCGAGATCGACCGCGAGGAGATGTCCGTGTCCACGCTGGTGTCCTACTCCTCGGGAGCCGCAGCATGAGCGCGGCCCCCGCCGTCGCGGCCACCGCGGGCCGAGCGGGTCGACGTCGGGCCAGCGGCTCGCTCGTCGGCGCCTACGGCCTGCCGGTGCTCACTGTCCTGCTGTTCCTGCTGTTCGCGGTGCTGCTGCCCTCGACCTTCCCGACGGGCACCAACCTGCGCTCGATCCTGGTGAACCAGTCGATCCCCGCGGTGCTCGCGCTGGGCGCGACGATCCCGATCGTCACCGGCAGGTTCGACCTGTCCATCGGCTACGGCATCGGGCTCGCGCACGTGGTCGTGATGTGGCTGCTCGTGCAGCAGGGCCTGCCCTGGCCGCTGGTGGCGCTGCTGGTCCTGGTCGGCGGGCTGCTCGTCGGGCTGGTCAACGGCGCTCTGGTGGAGTTCGCGCAGATCGACTCCTTCATCGCCACGCTCGGCACCGGCAGCGTGCTCTACGCCCTCACCGGCTGGATCACCGGAGGCGGCCGGATCGTCCCCGGGCCCGGCGGGCTGCCGCCCGCGTTCACCGACCTGACCAACTCCTCGTTCCTGTTCCTGCCGGTCACGTTCTGGTACGTCATCGCCATCGGCGCGGTCCTCTGGCTCACCCTCGAGCACCTGCCGGCCGGCCGTTTCCTCTACGTCGTCGGGGCGAACCCGCGGGCGGCGGACCTGGTCGGCATCCGTCGCCGCCGCGTCGTCGTCGGGGCGTTCGTCGGCTCCGCGGTCGTCACCGCGTTCGCCGGCGTGCTGCTCGCCGCGCAGCAGCAGATCGGCGACCCCAGCGCCGGCCAGTCCTACCTGCTGCCCGCGTTCGTCGGCGCGCTGCTCGGCTCGACCACCATCAAGCCCGGTCGCGCGAACTCCGTCGGCACGCTCGTGTCGGTCGCGATCCTCGCGATCGGCCTGTCCGGGCTGCAGCAGCTCGGTGCGGCGTTCTGGGTGACCCCGCTGTTCAACGGCCTCACCCTGCTGGCCGCCGTCGGGCTGGCCGGCGTCGCCTCCCGCCGCCGCCAGCGCGCCGGTGCCGTCGTCGGCGCGGCCAACCGCCCCCAGGTGCCCGCACCTCCAGCTTCCCCGGAAGGCGCGGCCCACCCGGCCGCTCCGGCCGTCCCCACCCCTGCCCCCACCTCGTCCAAGGAGCACTGAATGCTTCGCATCGCCGACCGCCCGGCCCGGGCCGTCGTCATCGCCGCCGGCCTGGTGGCTGTGCTCGGGGGCTGCTCGCGCGGCTCCACCTCCACCGGCGACGCCGCCGCGGCCGCCGGCCAGTCCGGCTCGCCCGCCGCGTCGGCGTCCTCGCCGTGCGCCGACGTCGTCGCCTCGGCGTCGGCCGCGGTGCAGGCGGCCACCGACGTCAAGGCCCCGTGGAACGGGCCCACCGACGGACCGAAGGCCGCTGCCGGCAAGACGATCGTCTACGTCGCGCAGACGCTCACCAACCCCGGCGTGGCCGGCAACGCCAAGGGTGTGCAGGAGGCCGGCAAGGCCATCGGCTGGAACGTGCGGGTCATCGACGGCCAGGGCGACCCGTCCGGCATCGCCGCCGCCATGGGGCAGGCCATCGCCCTCAAGCCCGACGGCATCGTCGTCGGCGGCTTCGACCCGGGCTCGGTGAGCGCCCAGGTCAAGCAGGCCAACGACGCCGGCATCCCGATCGTCGGCTGGCACGCCCTGGCGACGCCTGGCCCGAGCGACAACCCGAAGCTGTTCAGCAACGTGACCACCAAGGTCGAGGACGTCGCCAAGATCAGCGCGGACTACATCATCGCCAAGTCCGGCGGGAAGGCCGGCGTGGTCGTCTTCACCGACAACTCGATCCCGTTCGCGGCGGGCAAGGCCAAGATGATCGAGCAGGAGCTGGCCACCTGCAGCGGGGTGAAGGTGCTGCAGGAGGAGAACATCCCGATCCCGGACGCGGGCACCCGCACCCCGCAGGAGTTCTCCTCGCTGGTGTCCAAGCTCGGCGCGGACTGGAACTACTCCGTCGCCATCAACGACCTCTACTTCGACAACGCCGCCACGCCGCTGCGGGCCGCCGGCAAGCAGGGCAACGGTGCGCCGTACAACGTCGGTGCCGGAGACGGCTCGGAGGCGGCCTTCCAGCGGATCGCCAGCGGCCAGTACCAGGCGGCCACGGTGCCCGAGCCGCTCAACCAGGAGGGCTGGCAGATCGTCGACGAGTTCAACCGGGCGTTCAACAAGCAGGCCGCCAGCGGCTACGTGCCGGCCGTACACGTGACGGACGCGACCAACGTCGGCAGCACCACGTCGTGGGACCCCGACAACGGCTACCGCGACGTGTACCGGAAGATCTGGGGCAAGTGACGCGGCTGCGCGTCACGGTCTGCGTCCCGCTCACCGACGACCCGACGGCCGCGGTCCACGCGGCCGTCGGGTCGTCGGGGGCCGTCCACGAGGTCGAGGTGCGGTACGAGCCCGATCTCCTGGCCCCGCAACGCTTCCCGGCCGACCACCGGGGGGATCCGGCCTTCGTGCGCGGCCCCGCGCAGCAGGAGCGCTGGGACGGGCTGCTGAGCACGACCGACGTCGCTCTGGGCATCCCCGGTGACGGCCCGGACGGCCTGCGGCAGCTGGCGCGGACCGCGCCCGGGCTGCGCTGGGTGCAGGGCACCGCGGCCGGCACGGGCGAGCAGCTGCTGTCCGCCGGGTGGTCCGCCGACCAGCTGGCCCGCATCCGGGTCACCAGCGCGGCCGGGCTGCACGCCGAGCCGCTCACCGAGTTCGCCCTGTCCGGGCTGCTCGCGCTGCTCAAGGACCACGACGTGCTGCGCCGGGCCAGCAGCGAACGGCAATGGCTCCCTCGCTGGCCGATGCGGCAGCTGGCGGGCAGCCGGGTCGCGGTGCTCGGCATGGGCGGCATCGGCCGCCGGCTCGCGGACGTGCTGCACGCCCTCGGCGCCGAGGTGGTGGCGGTGCGACGCCGACCCGACGCCGTCTCCGACCGGGCGTCGGAGACGGTCAGTAGGACCGTGGGCTTGGACGACCTCGACGCCCTCCTCCCGCAGGTGGACGCCGTCGTCTCCACGCTGCCCGGCACCCCGGCCACCCGCGGCCTCCTCGACGCCGGCCGCCTGGCCCTGCTGCCGCCGCACGCGGTCGTCGTCAACGTCGGCCGGGGGAGCGTGGTCGACAGCGCCGCGCTGGTGGCCGCCCTCGACGCCGGCCGGCTGCGCGGCGCCGCGCTGGACGTGACCGACGTCGAGCCGCTGCCGGCCGACTCACCCCTGTGGGGTCGCCCTGACGTGGTGCTCAGCCCGCACACGGCCGCGCTCACCGCGGAGGAGGACCGGAAGATCATCGCGCTGTTCGCGGACAACCTCGTCCGATTCCTCAGCGGGCGGACGATGCGCAATCTCGTCGACCCGGCGCACGGCTACTGACGGGCAGCTGCCTCCGACAGAACGTAGGACCAGCGTAGGGCATCAGACATCATCACGACATCAGCACGAGCAGGGAGAACAGCGTGACGAGCCACCCGATGTTCGACGTCGCCGGCAAGGTGGCCCTGGTGACCGGCTCGAGCCGGGGGATCGGGCGGGCGCTGGCCGCCGGGCTGCTCGAGGCCGGCTGCACGGTCGTGCTCAACGGCCGGGACGCAGATGCGCTCGAGGGGGCGCGCCGCGCGCTCGAGCCATCGGCGGCGCAGGGCGCGTCGGTGCACGCGGTCCCCTTCGACAACGCGGTCCCCGCCGCCGTCGTGGAAGGTGTGTCCCGGGCGGAGGAGCTGGCCGGCCCGCTGGACATCGCCGTGTGCAACACCGGGGCCCAGCACCGCGCGCCGATCCTGGAGTTCTCCGACAGCGACTGGTTCCGGCTGCTGGACACCAACCTGACCAGCGCGTTTCTCGTGGCCCGGGAGGCCGGGCGCCGGATGGCACCCCGGGGCCGGGGCAAGATCGTCACGGTCTGCAGCCTGCAGAGCGAGGTGAGCAGGCCCGGCATCGCCCCCTACGCGGCCACCAAGGGTGCTTTGAAGATGCTCACCAAGGGCATGTGCGCGGACCTGGCCGGTCACGGGATCCAGGTCAACGGCCTCGGGCCGGGCTACTTCGAGACTGAGCTGACCGCGGCCCTCGTGGCCGACGAGGAGTTCAGCGCCTGGGTGCGCCGGCGCACGCCCGCCGGGCGCTGGGGCAAGGTCGAGGACCTCGTCGGCACGCTGCTGTGGCTGGTCAGCCCCGCGTCCGACTTCGTCAACGGCCAGGTGGTCTACGTCGACGGCGGGATGCTCTCGGTGCTGTGACCCGAGCCTGAGCGTCCCAGAGCCCCAGAGCTCCAGAGTCCCAGCGTCCCAGCGAGCCCAGGAGGAATCAGTGCTGGCCTGCGTGGTCCACGGAGTGCACGACCTGCGGGTGGAGGAGCTGCCCGACCCGGAGCCCGGGCCCGGGGAGACCTTGGTGCGCATCGCCTACGGCGGCATCTGCGGCTCGGACCTGCACTACTACCACCGCGGAGGGGTGGGGGACTTCCGGCTGCGCGAGCCGATGGTGCTCGGCCACGAGGTGGTCGGCACGGTGGCGGCGCACGGCCCCGGCGGGGCCGACGGCGTGGGGGCGCTCCCGGAGGGGACGCCGGTGGCGGTGCACCCCGCCCGGCCGTGTGGGCGCTGCCGCGAGTGCACCTCCGGGCGGCGCAACGTGTGCCGGGACGCCGGCTACCTCGGCAGCGCCGCCCGTTTCCCGCACGTGCAGGGCGGGTTCGCCCAGCTGCTCGCGGTGCCCTCGGACCGGATGGTGCCGCTCCCTGCCGGGCTGGGTCTCGAGCGCGCCGCGCTGGCCGAGCCGATGGCGGTGGCCCTGCACGCGGTGCGCCGGGCCGGCGACGTCGCCGGGCGCGAGGTGCTGGTCACCGGTGCCGGTCCGATCGGCTGCCTGGCCGTGGTGGCGCTGCGGGGCGCCGGCGCCGGGCGGATCGTGGTGAGCGACCTGGTCGACGAGGCGCTGGCCGTGGCGAGCGCCGTCGGGGCGGATGCGGTGGTCCGCGCCGACCGGCCCGAGGACCCGGGGTGGCCGACCGAGGCGGACGTCGTGGTGGAGGCCTCGGGCTCCCCGGCCGGGCTGGCCAGCGCGCTGGCGCACGTCCGGCGCGGCGGACGGGTGGTCGCCCTCGGCCTGCTGCCGCCGGGGGACTCCCCGGTGGCCGGCAACCTGCTGGTCACCCGCGAGATCGAGGTGGTCGGCGCCTTCCGCTTCGACGCCGAGCTGACCGACGCGGTGGCCCTGCTCGCCTCGGCCGACGACGTCGCCGCCCCGGTGGTCACCGCGGTGCGGCCGGCGAAGGACGCCGTCGCCGCGATCGAGCTGGCCGGCGACCGCCGCCTGGCGTGCAAGGTGCTGCTGGACCTCTCGTAGCCGTCCTCTCGTCGCCCCTGGTCGCCTCTCCCACGTCCCCGACCGCTGGTCCCGGGAGCCTGGGCCCGCGCCGGGACGGGCGATGGGCATCGGGGCGGCCGCACCCACCTCGCTAGACTCGGGATGGTCGTCCGGCGGCGCGGGCCAGGTTCTGCTCCCGCGCGCTCCGGGCTCGTCGACGTCGCCGGCCCCGGTCGAACCGCTGCGAGGAGGAGGACGTGCTCCGTACGTTCCGCGGGGCGTTCCTCGTCACGGCCGTCGCCCTCGTGCTCGGCCTGCTCTACGGCGGGCTCGAGGGGCTCGCGCTCACCGCGATCCTCGGCGTCCTCGAGTTCACCTTCAGCTTCGACAACGCGGTGGTGAACGCCAAGGTCCTGGGCCGCATGAACGCCGGCTGGCAGCGGCTCTTCCTCACCGTGGGCATCGCGATCGCGGTCTTCGGGATGCGCTTCCTCTTCCCGCTGCTGGTGGTGTCCGTCACCGCCGCGCTGGCGCCGGGAGAGGCTCTGCGTCTGGCGTTCGCCGGCGGCTCGTCCGAGGAGCCCGGCACCTACGCCTACCAGCTGCAGCAGGCGCACCCGATGATCGCCTCGTTCGGCGGGATCTTCCTGCTGCTGATCTTCCTCGACTTCGTGCTGGACAGCGAGCGTGAGGTCTCCTGGCTGTCCTGGCTGGAGAAGCCGCTGGCGCGCATCGGCAAGCTCGACCAGCTGCCGGTCGTCCTGGCCCTCGTCGCGCTCGTGGTGGCGGCCGAGACCCTCGCGGGCGACCAGGCCGAGACCGTCCTGGTGGCCGGCGCCCTCGGGGCGGCCACCTACCTGGTCGTCAACGCCGGGGGATCGCTGCTGGAGGAGCGGGTGCTCGAGGAGAGCGACCTGCCCGAGGCCGCGGCGGTGGAGGACGGCGGGCGGGCGGCCGGCATCCACGGCACCGCCCCGCTGGCCACCGAGCTGACGCTGCTCACCGGCCGGGCCGCGTTCATGTCCTTCCTCTACCTCGAGGTGCTGGACGCCTCCTTCAGCTTCGACGGCGTCATCGGGGCCTTCGCCATCACCTCCGACCCGGTCATCATCGCGCTGGGCCTCGGTCTCATCGGCGCGATCTTCGTCCGCTCGCTCACCGTCCACCTGGTCCGCCAGCGCACGCTCGGCCGCTACGTCTACCTCGAGCACGGCGCGCACTGGTCCATCGGCGTGCTCGCCGCGGTGCTGCTGGTGAGCATCGGGCACGAGGTCCCCGAGGTGGTGACCGGCTGCATCGGGATCGCGTTCATCGCCGCGGCCTACCTGTCCTCGCTGCGCCGCAACCGCCGGCTCGAGCGGGCCGGCGGGCCGGCGACGACCCCGTCGCGGCCGGCTGTCCCTTCCTCGCGCTCGGAGGTGCAGCGTCCTGGCGCATAGGGTCGACGTTCCTCCCGGGAGCGCCGACCGGCGAGCGGTCAGGACCGCTGCGCGGCAGGGATCGCGGCTGCGCTGCCGGCGGCCGCGGCCCGCTGGGAGCCACGCGGTGCGGGCGCCTGCGGCCGGGGCCAGCCCAGCTCGACCGAGAGCTCCACGGCGGCGGCGGCGGTGAGCCGGCCGGCGGCGTCGAGGCGGTCCCCGAGCCGGCCGCGCGGCGCGGAGACGTTGATGGCGGCCACGAGCTGCCCGCGGAAGTCGCGCACCGGGGCGGACACGCCGACCAGCCCCTCCTCGAACTCCTCGTCGACCTTCGCGTAGCCGTGGCGGCGGATCCACGCCACCTCCCGCGCCAGGTCGGCATGGGTGCGGATGCGCTGGCGGGCTGAGGCCTCGGCGAGCAGCTCCTCCGGGAACCACTCGCGCAGCGACTCGTCGTTCATGTCAGACACGAGAACCCGCCCGGCCGAGGTGTGCGGCGCGGGCACGTTGACGCCCTCCCACCCGAGGCCGCGGAAGGCGTGCCGGGGCGACTCGGTGAGCAGGGTGAGCACGCCGCCGCCGCGCAGCACGCACAGGTGGGCGGTCTCGTGCAGCTGGGCCACCAGGGCCCGCAGGTGCGGGGCCGCGACAGCGGTCAGCCGGCTCTCCTGGGTGCGCGCGGCGAGCGCGTAGAGCCGCCAACCCAGCCGGTAGGCGAGGCTCGCGCCGTCGCGCTCGACGATGCCCTCCTCGGCCAGGGAGCTCAGCGCCCGGGACACCTGGCTCTTGTCCCGCCCCACCAGCTCGGCGATCCGGAGCACGCCGAGGCCGCCGGCCCGCCATGCCTCGTCGGACTCGAGCACCTCCAGCAGCTCGAGATCCCGGCGCAGACCGGTCGAATTCGTGCGAGCGGTCACCCTCATGCTCCTGGTCCGCGTCCGTGACGCCGCCGTGTTGTTGCCATATGTGCAACAGTCGTTGCAACGACGTTACCCCTCCTGTCACCGTGTGGCCACCGTCACAGGGAGCCGGAACGGTTCCGACCAGGTCCGACCGGAGCTGGCACGACGAGGATGCGTGAGGGGAGGCGGAATGGACGGCCTGCAGCGCTACATCAGCCAGCGCCAGGACACCCTGCTGACCGACTTCGTCCAGCACGCGCTGGTCGTCGCGCTCGCGCTGGCCATCGCGACC
This sequence comes from Motilibacteraceae bacterium, assembly GCA_051954955.1. Lineage (GTDB taxonomy): Bacteria > Actinomycetota > Actinomycetes > Motilibacterales > Motilibacteraceae > JBQCHF01. The sequence goes on along the minus strand of JBQCHF010000187.1, from coordinate 25,225 downwards.
GTGATCGGGGTGGGGATCGGCTTGCTCACCTGGCAGCGCCCGTTCGCCCGGTCGGTCGCCATCGCGAGCGCCGGCACGATGCTCACGATCCCGTCGTTCGCCTTGCTCGGCCTGCTCATCCCGCTGCTGGGCCTGGGCTGGACCCCCACCGTGGTGGCGCTGGTGCTCTACTCGCTGCTGCCGATCGTGCGCAACACCATCGTCGGCCTCAAGGAGGTCGACCCGGCGCTGGTGGAGGCCGGCCGCGGGGTGGGCATGAGCTCGGCCCGGGTCCTGCGCACCATCCAGCTGCCACTGGCCTGGCCGGTCATCCTCACCGGCATCCGGGTCTCGGCCCAGCTGGTCATCGGCATCGCGGCTATCGCCGCCTACGTGGCCGGTCCCGGGCTGGGCAACCCCATCTTCGACGGACTGGCCCGCCTGGGCGCCAAGAACGCCATCGACGCCGCGATCGTCGGCACGGTCGGCGTCGTCATCCTCGCCCTGCTCTTCGACCTGTTCTTCGTCGTGGTCCGCCGCGTCACCACCTCGAGGGGACTCCGTGTCTGACATTACCTCCGTGCCCGTCCAGCCCTCGGTCGACGTGCGCGCCGGCAGCGCCACCCACGGCGCCCGCATCGAGCTGGTCGAGGTCAGCAAGCGCTACGCCGGCCAGGCCGAGCCGGCCGTCAACAACTTCTCGATGGTGATCCCCGCCGGGGAGCTCGTCGTCTTCGTCGGCCCCTCGGGCTGCGGCAAGACCACCACGATGAAGATGATCAACCGGATCATCGAGCCGACGTCGGGGCAGATCCTGCTCGACGGCGAGGACGTGCTGTCGCTGGACCCGGACAAGCTCCGGCGCCGGATCGGCTACGTCATCCAGCAGATCGGGCTGTTCCCGCACATGACCATCGCGGAGAACATCGCGATCGTCCCCAAGCTGCTCGGGTGGGACAAGGCGCGCACGGCCCGTCGCACCGACGAGCTGCTCGACGTGGTCGGGCTCGAAGCGGGCAAGTTCCGTGCCCGCTACCCGCGCCAGCTCTCCGGCGGTCAGCAGCAGCGGGTCGGGGTCGCCCGCGCGCTGGCGGCGGACCCGCCGGTCATGCTGATGGACGAGCCGTTCGGCGCCACCGACCCCATCACCCGCGACAAGCTGCAGAACGAGTTCCTCCGGCTGCAGCAGCAGCTGCGCAAGACGATCATCTTCGTCACGCACGACTTCGAGGAGGCGCTCAAGCTCGGCGACCGGATCGCGGTGCTGGGGGAGGGGTCGCGCATCCACCAGTACGACACTCCGGACGCGATCCTCGCCGCACCGGCCGACGACTACGTGGCCGAGTTCGTGGGCCACTCGGCCGCGATCAAGCGCCTCGCGCTGAAGTCGGTGGCCGACCTGCCGCTGTCCACCGCGGCCGCCTCGCCCGACCTGCCCTCGGTCTCCGCCGACGCGACCCTGCGCGAGGCCCTGGACGCCATGGTCGGCAGCGCCGCCACCGAGGTCCTGGTGCGGCGGGCGGACGGCACGGTGGCTGGCACGGCCGACTACGCCGCGGTCTGCCGCGCGCTGGCGGCCAGGCCGGGGGAGGTCTCGTGACGATCGCCCCCGAGGTCGAGACCGTCGCCACCGCCTACAGCCAGCCCAGCGACCGGCGCGGCCGCTTCTACGCGGTCAAGCGGCTCGGGACCCCGATCCTCGTCGCGGTCGTGCTGCTGGTCCTCTACCTGTGGGTGCACTCGCGCACGCTGGACAGCATCGAGCAGCGCACCCTCAACCGCGAGTACCTGACCACGACCACGTGGCAGCACCTCAAGCTCACCGTCGTGGCCACGGTGCTCATCGTCCTCATCGCGATCCCGGCCGGCATCCTGCTCAGCCGCACCCGGAGCAAGGCGGTGACCGCGACCGTGCTGGGCCTGGCCAACATCGGGCAGGCGGCCCCTGCCATCGGCGTACTGGTGCTGCTCACCATCAAGTTCGGCGTGGGCTTCAAGATCGCGCTGATCGGCCTGGTCGCCTACGCCGTCCTGCCGGTGCTGCGCAACACGCTCATCGGTATCCAGCAGGTCGACCCGAACCTGGTGGAGGCCGCCCGGGGGATGGGCATGACCGCGGGCCAGACGCTGCGCCGGGTCGAGCTGCCGATGGCGGTACCGGTCATCCTCGCCGGTCTTCGCACGGCTCTGGTCTTCTGCGTCGGCGTGGCCACCCTCGCCACGTTCGTCAACGCCGGCGGCCTCGGCGACATCATCGTCAACGGCATCAAGCTCAACCGGACGCCGGTGCTGGTCACCGGCAGCGTCATCGTCGCCTCGATCGCCCTGATCCTGGACTGGGTCGGGGGTCTGGTGGAGGAGCGGCTGCGGCCCTCCGGCACCTGATCCCTCCCACTCACCTATCTCTCCCGTCCCGCTCGTCCCACAGCACGGTCCCCTACGCGTCCTAGGAGTCGCTATGCGCTCGCGCGCCATCCTCCCGCTCTCCGCGCTCGTCGCGGCCGGGGCACTGTCCCTGGCCGCCTGCGGCGGAAGCAGCAGCGGCGGCAGTGCCAACGCCGCCAACGACAGCGCCAGCGGCAGCGCCAAGCCGCTCGCCGGCGCCTCGTTCACCGTCGGGTCCAAGGACTTCTCCGAGCAGATCATCCTCGGCGAGATCACCATCGACCTGCTGAAGAAGAACGGTGCCGACGTCACCGACAAGACCAACATCAAGGGCTCGACGAGCACGCGCCAGGCGCTGGAGTCCGGCGACATCAGCATGTACTGGGAGTACACGGGCACCGGCTGGATCACCTACCTGAAGAACACCAAGCCGATCGCCGACCCGCAGGCCCAGTACGACGCGGTGGCCAAGGACGACCTGGCCAAGAACGGGATCTCCTGGCTCGCGCCGGCCCCGCTGAACAACACCTACGCCTTCGCGGTGAAGAAGGAGACGGCGGACAAGCTCAACGTGCACTCCCTGTCGGACCTGGCCAACCTGGCCAAGAGCGACCCGAAGAGCGCGACGTTCTGCATCGAGAGCGAGTTCTCGACCCGTGACGACGGCTTCCCGGGCATGACCAAGGCCTACGGCATCGACGTGCCCAAGGACAACGTCAAGATGCTGGACACCGGCGTCATCTACAGCGAGACGGCCAAGGGGTCGACCTGCAACTTCGGTGAGGTGTTCGCCACCGACGGCCGGATCCAGAGCCTGGGCCTGGTGGTCCTCAAGGACGACAAGAACTTCTTCCCGGTCTACCAGCCCGCGCTCACGCTCAAGAAGGAGACGCTGGACAAGTACCCGGCGCTCAAGGACATCTTCGCGCCGGTCGCGCCCAAGCTGACCACCGAGGTCATGCAGCAGCTCAACGCCCGCGCCGACGTCGACGGTGACGACCCCAAGACGATCGCCGAGGACTGGCTGAAGCAGCAGGGCCTGCTGTGACGGCGGACCTCGCTGCCTCGACCGCTGCCGGTGCAGCCCCCGCCGTGCAGATCGGCGAGAGCTTCGTCGGGGAGGGGGCCGAGGCTGCCCACATCAACACCGTGCTCGGTCACCGGGAGGGACCGGTCGGCGTCGCCTGGGCCACCGCTCTGGCGACGCCCAGCCGGGGGCACGCACCCTTCGTTGCCGTGCTGCGCCCGAGCCTGCCGGTGAAGCCGCTCACGCTGTTCGTCAACAAGGCAGCCATCGAAGGCGACGACCACGGCCTGCTGACCTGGGGCGCGGCGCAGGCCGGCGTGGCGGCGGGGGTCGCCGACGCGGTGGCCGACGGCGTCATCACCGCCGAGCAGGCCGAGCAGTGCGTCATCGTCGCGGCGGTCTGGGTGAACCCGGCCGCCAAGGACGCCGACCTGGTCTACCGGAATAACCGGGCCTCGATGCGCACCGCCCTGGCCAACGGGGCGCGCAGCAAGCCGGCCCTGGCAGACGTGCTGGCCCAGCGGGACAACCCCTCCAACCCGTTCTTCACCCCGGAAGGGTGACCTGAGTGAAGATCACGTCCATCCGGTTGCACCGGTTGGAGCTCCCGCTGGCACCGCCGTTCCACGCCGCGTGGGACCCGGTGCCGCGGGAGCGGTTCCCCGCCACGGTGGTCCGGGTGGAGACCGACGAGGGTGTCACCGGGTTCGGCTCCGGCGACTCGATGGACGGGTTCGAGCCCTACGTCGGGCTGTTCCTCGGCGAGGACCCGATGCGGATGGCCCGGCACGTACGCGCGCTGGAGACCATCAGCTTCCACTCCGGCCGCTACTGGCCCCTGGAGGCGGCGCTGTGGGACGTCGTCGGCAAGAGCCTGGGCGTGCCGGTGGCCCAGCTGTTCGGCGGCGCGCTGGACGGTGTGGCCGCCTACGCCTCCAGCGGCGAGGCCAAGAACGCGCAGGAGCGGGTGGAGACCGCGCTCGCCCTGCGTGAGCGCGGGTTCCGGGCGATGAAGCTCCGGGTCGCGCAGGACCGGGTGGCCGAGGGCATGGCGGCGGTGCGCGCGGTCCGCGAGGCGCTCGGCCCGGAGATGGCCCTCATGGTCGACCTCAACCAGGCCTGGCGGATGCCCGGCGACGTCCGGCCCAGCCACGACCCGGTGGTGGTGCGGCGGGTGGCTGAGGAGCTGGCCGAGCTCGGGGTCCTCTGGGTGGAGGAGCCGCTGCCGCTCACCGACGCCGACGGCCTGCGCCGGCTGCGCGATAGCGCCGCGGTGCGGGTGTCCGGCGGGGAGATGGTGCGCACCTACGAGGAGCTGCTCGCCCTCGTGGAGGCCGACGCGCTGGACGTCTACCAGCCCGACGTCGCCCTGGCCGGCGGGATGCTGCGCTGCCGCACCGTGGCCGAGCTCGCCCTGGCCAAGAACCGCTGGTTCACCCCGCACACCTGGTCCAACGGCATGGGCCTGGTGGCGAACCTGCACGTGACCGCGGGGGTCGGCGGCGGTCCCTGGATCGAGTTCCCGGTCGACCCGCCCGGCTGGACCGAGGAGCGGCGCGACTTCATGCTCACCGAGCCGCTGCGGATCGATGCCGACGGGCTGCTCCGGGTCCCGGCCGGCCCGGGGCTGGGCGTCGAGGTCGACGAGGACGCCCTCGTCCGCTTCGCCGTCTGAGGGCCCGGCAGAGCCCTCAGGCACCACCCGAACCTTGCGAACCTTCTGAACCTTCGATACCTACAACCCAGCAAGGACTTCAGTGACCCTGACCAAGGACACCGCGACCGACTGGCACGCCCGTGCCGCCGCGGTGCAGGTCCCGTCGGACCTCTTCATCGACGGCCGTCGCGTGCCGGCCGCGAGCGGCGAGCGCTACGACGACGTCTCCCCGCTGGACGGGCGCGTGGTCGCCCAGGTGGCCGCGGCCGGCGCCGAGGACGTCGACCGCGCCGTGCGCGCGGGCCGGCAGGCGTTCGAGGCCGGCGTGTGGGCGCAGGCCGACCCGCGCCACCGCAAGGAGGTGCTGCTGCGCTGGGCCGACCTGCTGCGCGAGCACACCGAGGAGCTGGCGCTGCTGGAGACCCTCGACGTCGGCAAGCCGATCGGCGACACCCTGGCCGTGGACGTCGCCGGCGCCGCGCGCACCATCCAGTGGTACGCCGAGGCGCTGGACAAGACCTACGACGAGATCGCCCCGGCGCCCCGCCGCGCCCTGGCCATGGTGACCCGCGAGCCGCTGGGCGTCGTCGGCGCGGTGGTGCCGTGGAACTACCCGCTCATCATCAGCGCCTGGAAGGTCGGCCCGGCGCTGGCCGCCGGCAACTCGGTGGTGCTCAAGCCGGCCGAGGAGAGCCCGCTCACCGCGCTGCGCATCGCCGAGCTGGCGGTGGAGGCGGGGCTGCCGGACGGGGTGCTCAACGTCGTGCCCGGCCTCGGCCACGTGGCCGGTGCCGCCCTGGGCCGGCACCCGCACGTCGCCAAGATCGCCTTCACCGGCTCGGGCCAGGTGGGCCGCTACTTCCTGCAGTACGCGGCTGAGAGCAACGCCAAGCAGGTCTCCCTCGAGCTCGGCGGCAAGAGCGCGCAGGTCGTCCTGCCCGATGCCGACCTGGACGCCGCCGCCAGCGCGATCGGGTGGGGGATCTACTACAACGCGGGCCAGACCTGCAACGCCGGCAGCCGGGTGGTGGCGCACGAGAGCGTGCGCGAGGAGCTGCTGGACAAGGTGGTCGAGTTCGCGCGCGGCTTCGGCGTCGGCGACCCGCTGGACCCGACCACGCAGATGGGCACCCTCGTCTCGGCCGAGCACCGGGCGCGGGTGATGGCCTACGTCGACCTCGCCCACGAGGAGGGCGGACGGATCGTCGCCGGCGGCCGCGCCTACGAGGACGAGCGCGGCGGCCTGTTCGTCGAGCCCACCGTGGTCGACGACGTCGCCCACCACACCCGCACCGTGCAGGAGGAGATCTTCGGCCCGGTCCTGGTGGTGCAGTCGGCCAAGGACGTGGACGAGGCGGTGGCCACCGCCAACGGCACCGCCTACGGCCTGGCCGCCAGCGTCTGGACGCGCGACCTGTCCACCGCGCACACCGTGGCCCGGCGGTTGCACGCCGGCACCGTGTGGGTGAACACCTTCGACGCCAGCGACGTCATCACGCCATTCGGCGGGTTCAAGGAGTCCGGCGCGGGACGGGACAAGTCCCTGCACGCCCTCGACGCCTACACCCAGCTCAAGACCACCTGGATCGACCTCGGCTGAGCGCCCCGCTCCTGGCCTTCCCCTCCGATAGCTCCGACAGCTCCAACAGCTCCGACAACTCCGACACGACGTAGGAACACTCATGCGCATCGCCTTCATCGGCCTGGGCAACATGGGCGGCCCGATGAGCCGCAACCTCGCCTCGGCCGGCCTCGACGTCACCGTCTTCGACGCCAACCCCGCCCAGGCGCAGGTGCCGGCGGCGAAGGGGGCGAAGGTCGCCGCCACCGCCGCGGAGGCGGTCGCGGGCGCCGACGTGCTGATCACCATGCTGCCCACGCCGGCCGTCGTCGAGGACGTCATGCTCGGCGGCGGGGGAGTGCTGGCCGCGCTGCCCGACGGGGCGCTGTGGGTGGACATGAGCACCTCGGTGCCCGCGGTGGCCGACCGGGTCCGCGTCCGCGGTGCGGACAAGGGCCTGCGGGTGCTGGACGCACCGGTCAGCGGCATGCAGAAGGGCGCCGACGCGGGCACGCTGCAGGTGTTCGTGGGCGGGGACGAGGCGGACTTCGCGCAGGCGCTGCCGGTGCTGCACGTGCTCGGCGACCCCGAGCGGGTGCTGCACGTGGGCGGCCACGGGGCCGGCTACGCGGTCAAGCTGTGCATCAACCTGCTCTGGTTCGTCCAGCTCGTCGGCATCGCCGAGGTGCTGGCCCTGGGCACCGAGGCCGGCGTCGACCTCGCCACCCTGCAGCGCTCGCTGGTCGCCTCGCCGGCCAACAGCGTGCTGCTGGAGCGCGACTTCGAGGGCCTGCTGACCGCGGGGGACTACGACGAGGGCTTCGCGATCGCGCTGGCGTGCAAGGACCTCGGCCTGGCGGTGGACCTGGCCCGCGAGGTGAGGCTGCCCGTGGAGGTGAGCGCGGTGGTGGAGCAGGTGTTCCGCCGCGCCCGGGCCCAGTACGGCGACCGGGCCGGCGAGATGACCCCGGTGAAGCTCTACGAGGACATCACCGGCCATCCGCTCCGGCTCACCCGCCCGACCGGCACGGCCGTCCCGACCCCGAGTCGTCCGGCTGACGACGCAGACCCCGCCACCACGGAAGGCTTGCCCGCATGACCGCCAGCGAGACCGCCCCGCAGCGCGACAACGCCGCGCTGTCCCTGGACTGCCGTCACCTCGGCTTCGGCCCGTTCCCCCCGGCCACCTTCGGGGTGGGCTCGGTGGCCGGGCTGCCCGCGGCGGTGCGCGAGGCCGGCGGGGACCGCGCGCTCGTCGTCAGCGACCGCGGCCTGGCCGGCAGCCCGCTGCTGGAGCGGGTGGCCGACCTGCTGCGCCAGGACGGGCTCGGCGTCGAGGTCTACGCGGGGGTGCACCCGAACCCGCTCACCACCGACATCGACGAGGGCGTGCAGGGCGCGCGCTCGCTGGCCGGGCAGACCGTGGTCGTCGCGGTGGGCGGCGGCTCGGCCATCGACGCCGCCAAGGGCATCGCGCTGGGCGCCACCAACCCGCGGCCGGCGCACGACCTGGACTACCGCAACCCGGCCGCCGAGCCGGCCCTGCCGCTGGTCTGCGTGCCCACGACGTCGGGCACCGGCGCGGAGACCAACGCGTTCGGCGTGGTCACCGACGTGCGAGTGCACAAGAAGTTCTACGTGGGCAATGGAAGCTGCCTGCCGCGGCGCGTCATCCTGGACCCCGAGCTCACCCTCACCCTGCCCAAGGGACCCACTGCCGCCAGCGGGATCGACGCGCTCACCCACGCCGTCGAGTCCTACCTGTCGATCAACGCCAACCCCTACGCCGACGCCCTGGACCTGCAGGTCGTCAGCATGGTGTCCCGGCATCTGGTCCGCGCGGTCGAGGACGGCGCGTCCGACCTGGAGGCCCGCGCGCAGCTGCAGCTGGCCTCGCACCTGGCCGGCATCTGCCTGAGCCAGACCGGCCTGGGCATCGTGCACGGGCTCGCGCACCCCCTGGGTGGGCGCTACGACCTGCCGCACGGTCTCGCGCTGGCGCTGGTCCTGCCTTCGGCCCTGGAGTTCAACCGGTCCGCGCGCGAGCAGCGGCTGGCCGACGTCGCCGTCGCGTTCGGTGCGGCGAGCCCCGGCGAGGAGCCGGAGAAGGCGGCCACGGCTGGGATCCGCGCCATCGCCGACCTCGTCATGCGGGTGGGCATGCCGACCACGTTGCGCGCGGCCGGCGTGGCCGAGCCCGACATCGACCAGCTGGTGGAGGACACGCTGGCCGACGAGGTGCTCGCCAACACCCCGGTCTGGCCCACGGCCGAGGACCTGCGCCGCATCCTGAGCGAGGTCGCCGGATGACCGCGCTGGACACGAGCACGTCCCAACAGCTACCCGAGGCGACTCCGGTCCTACAGCTCGTCGGAGGCGAGTGGTGCGGGGGCAGCGAGGGCGAGTTCGACGTCCTGGACCCCTCCACCGGGGAGCTGCTGGCCAGGGTGCCGCGGGCCGGGCTCGACGACCTCGACCGTGCGCTGGCCGCCGCGGAGCGGGCCCAGCCGGCTTGGGCGGCACGGCCGCCGCGGGAGCGCGGGGAGGTGCTGCGCCGTGCCTTCGAGCTGATGGTCGAGCGTCGCGAGGACATCGCCCGGCTGATGAGCCTGGAGAACGGCAAGGCCCTGTCCGACGCGCGCGGCGAGGTGGGCTACGCCGCTGAGTTCTTCCGCTGGTTCTCCGAGGAGGCGGTGCGGATCGACGGCGAGCTGCGACGTGCGCCGTCCGGTGCCAACCGGATCCTCACCAGCCGCAAGCCGGTCGGCATCGCCTACCTGGTGACGCCGTGGAACTTCCCGGCGGCCATGGCCACCCGCAAGATCGCCCCTGCTCTCGCGGCCGGCTGCGCCGTGGTGCTCAAGCCGGCCGAGGACACCCCGCTCACCGCGCTCTACGTCGCCCGGCTGCTGCAGGAGGCGGGGGTACCGGACGGGCTGGTCAACGTGCTGACCACCGACCGACCGGGCCCGCTCAGCGAGGCGGCCCTCGCAGATCCCAGGGTGCGCAAGCTGTCCTTCACCGGCTCCACCCCGGTCGGCCGGCTGCTGCTCAAGCAGGCCGCGGACCGGGTGCTGAACTGCTCGATAGAGCTCGGCGGCAACGACCCGTTCGTGGTCTGCGACGACGCCGACCTCGACGCCGCGGTCGAGGGCGCCATGCTCGCCAAGATGCGCAACGGCGGCCAGGCCTGCACGGCGGCCAACCGCTTCCTCGTCCACGACCTGGTGCACGACGCCTTCGCCGCCCGGCTCGCCGAGCGGATGGGGGCGCTGCTCGTCGGGCCAGGCCCGCAGGAGTCCACCCAGCTCGGCCCGATGGTGAACGCCAAGGCCGTGACGAAGATGGACGCCCTGGTGCAGGACGCGATCTCCCGCGGGGCGCGCCGCGTGCTCGGTGAGGGCGCGCAGGTGCCCGAGCGCGGCTGCTTCTACCCGCCCACCGTGCTGGTGGACGTCCCCGCCGACGCGCAGATCCTGGCCGAGGAGGTCTTCGGCCCGGTGGCCGCGCTGGTCCGGGTCGCCTCCGACGACGAGGCCGTGCGGCTGGCCAACGCCACCGAGTTCGGCCTGGTCGGCTACGTCTACACCCGCGACCTCGCCCGCGGCCTGCGCCTGTCCGAGGCCCTCGACGTCGGCATGGTCGGTCTCAACCGCGGCCTCGTCTCCGACCCCGCCGCCCCCTTCGGCGGCGTCAAGCAGTCGGGCCTGGGCCGCGAGGGCGGCTACGAGGGCATCGAGGAGTACCTGGAGACCCAGTACGTGGCCGCGAGCTGGTAGCGCTGCCCTTCGCGGTCGTGGTCTCCGCTCGCCCGGGTGGACGGCCGGCGGACCCGTCTGAGCACGGTCGCAGGGTCCTTCAAGATCGGATCGACTGGGTGAGGGTGCCCCGCAGCCAAACCTATTGGCTCAGGGGCACCCTCACCCAATCTCGTTGATCTTCGTCGGCTGCGGCAGCACCTCCCGTCCGTACGCCCGGATCACGTCGGCGTAGTTCGGCCCCATGTTGGCCACGTAGACCTCGTCGAAGCCGGCGGCGGCGAAGGTGCGGAACTGCTCCACGTGCCGGTCGATGTCGCGGCCGCAGACCGTCGACTCGCGGGTCATGTCCTCGGTGACCAGCGAGGATGCCTGCTCGACGTGCTTGGGGGGTAGAGCAGCTGGCTCAGCTCGCCGGGTAGCTCGGCGTTGGGCCACAGCGAGTGGGCGATCTTCACGCCCTCGTCCTCGGACTCGGCCCAGCACACCTTGTAGCCGCCCTGCGTGGGCCCCTTCGAGCGCGACAGCGACCGCCACCGCTCGACCATGTCCTGCTTGGGCATCGTCGTCATGAAGCCGTCGCCGATTATCAGCGCGACGTCGAAGGAGCGCGGGCCGCACGCAGAGACGTAGACCTCGGGCGGGGTCTCCGGCCGGGTGTACAGCCGGGCGTCCTCGACCGTGTAGTGCTTGCCGTGGTGGTAGACGTAGTCGCCCGACCAGAGCAAGCGCATCACCTCGACGGCCTCCTCGAGCATCAGGCTGCAGGTCGTGCGCCAGAACCGCGGCCCGGCGTCCCGACGACGCCGTAGGGTGCCGGCGTGAGCCGCGCCGCCGCATCGTTGCTGCTGACCGCGCTCGCGCTCTCGGCCTGCTCCACCCGCGACCACGCGGCCGAGCTGGCGGCGGCCAAGTGCGCGACGCCCGCACTGTCCCAGGCGAGCCCGCACAGCCAGCGGACCGACGTGACGGTCAGCGAGCTGCCCGGCGGGCAGCGCAAGGTGACCGGCAGGCTGGTAGAGCCCTCCGGGGCCCGGCGCGAGTACGTGTGCGTGGTCGAGCCGGACGCGAGTGACACGTTGCGCGGGCTGCGGATCGTGTCCCTCACCGTCTCCGACGCCGTCGGGCCGTAGCCGCGCTCAGCCCCGGTCGACCCGCCGGCGGACCCGCGCCACCGTGCGAGCCGCCACCGGACCGTCCTCCTCCGACGCCCTGTCGGAGCCGCCGGCGCGCTCGCGCACGTCGACGACGTCGGGCGGCCCGTCGCTGTCCTCGCCCGCAGCCGGCGGCGGAACGTCGCCCTCCGCGGCCGCCACCTCGCCGGCCCGGCGTTCCTCCGCCAGGTGCGTCAGCACCGCGAACACCGCGGCCACCAGCGGCACCGCCAGGATGGCGCCGGGCAGACCGACGAGCAGCTCGCCGGCGGTGATCGAGGCGACGACGGCCAACGGGTGCAGCTTCACGTAGCGGCCGACGAGGAACGGCTGCAGCACGTGCGCCTCGATCTGGTTGTCCACGACGAGGACGGTGAAGAGGATCACCGCGGCCGCGACGCCCTGGGTGGCGAAGGCCACCAGGACCGCCAGGCCGCCGAACAGCAGCGCGCCGACGATCGGGATGAAGCTGCCGAGGAACACCAGCAGCGCCAGCGGGGCGACCAGCGGCACCCCGAGCAGGAACAGGGTGAGGGCCACCACGACGCCGTGGAAGACCGCGATGAGGAAGGTGCCGCGCACCCAGCCGGCCAGCCGCACCCAGGCCCGCCGCCCGGCGATGGCCGTGGTCTCGCGCCGGCCCGCCGGCGCCAGGTGCATCGCCCGGTCCCACAGCCGCTCGCCGTCGTAGAGCAGGTAGAAGGTGATGAAGACGGTGAGGACGAGGCCGGTGCCGGTCTCCGCGGCGTAGCGCAGCCCGGTGAGCGCGCTGGAGGTGATCGAGCCCTGGTGGGACTCGAGGAAGCTCACCACCTTGCCCTGCAGGGAGGCGAGGGAGGGGGTGGACACCGGCAGGCTGCCCACCGCGTCGCTCGCGCTGGCGATGATCTGCGAGGACTGGTCGACCACCTGGGTGACCACCCACCACATCGCCAGCACGATCGCACCGGCGCCGCCGAGCACCGTCACCGTGGCGGCCAGGCTCCGGGGCAGGCCCGCGCGGCGCAGGGCGGCCGCGATCGGGTGCGCCAGGGCGGTGAGCAGCACCGCCGCCGCGGCGGACAGCACGAGCAGGCCGAGGGTGCGGGCCACCTGCAGCAGCGCCCACGCGGCCACCAGGAGCACCAGCAGCCGGGCCGCCCAGATCGCGCCGTCGGCCAGCACCTGCCCGGCGAACGAGCGCGGTGGGGCCAGCCGACGTCGGTGCCGCGCGCGCTGCCGCTCGGACCCACACTGGACGTCCGGCACGCTGCCTCCCGGTGGGGCCGCCGGCGCGCGCCGGAGACCCTCGCGCTCTCCCTTACCCCGTCCCTCTCGCCCGTCGGGCGCTCGCCTAACCCGCCAGCGGGCCCTCACCCGAGCACAGAGCCCCGTTCAGCCGCGCGGAGCCGGCAGCGGCAGGTGCTCCAGGAACCAGCCGCGGGCCAGCGCGGCGACGGCGTCCAGCGCCCCGGGCTCCTCGAACAGGTGCGTCGCGCCCGGCACGACCACGAGCTCGTTCGGGCAGCGCAGCTCCTGCTGGGCTCGCCGGTTCAGCGCGAGCACCTGCTCGTCGTGGCCGCCGACCACCAGCAGCGTGGGCGCCCGCACTCCGGCCAGCGCCGCGCCGGCCAGGTCCGGGCGCCCGCCGCGGCTCACCACGGCGTGCACGTCCGCGTCCGGCTCGGCGGCGGCGCGCAGGGCGGCTGCGGCGCCGGTGCTCGCCCCGAACCACCCGACGCCGAGGCCGCCGAGCCCGGGCTGCGCGCGCACCCAGCGGGTGGCGCCGGCCAGCCGCCGGGCCCGCAGCTCGACGTCGAAGACGTTCGCGCGGTCGGCCTCCTCCAGCGGGCTGAGCAGGTCCAGCAGCAGGGTGGCGAGCTTGGCCCGGCCGAGCGAGCGGGCCACGGCCAGGTTGCGAGGGCTGTGCCGGCTGCTGCCGCTGCCGTGGGTGAACACGACGGCTCCGCGGACCCCGGCAGGCACGGAGAGGTGGCCGGGCAGCACCACGGTGTCGGAGTCCACCAGCACCTCCTCGTCACGCACCGGCCCGGCCTGATCCGGTGGGGCTTGCGGCACCGGGCCGGTGGACCCGGCCGACGAGGGCGGGGGCGCCGGCCGGGCGGGGTGCGGGGCCTGCGCCAGCAGCGCGCGCACCTGCTCGTCGGTGGTCGGGGTGAAGTCCTCGTACCACTCGCCGACGGCCACCAGCTGCTCGGGCGTCAGCAGCGCGACGACGTCGTCGGCCACTGTGCGCAGCACCGGCAGCGACTCGGGCGGGGCGACCGGGACGGCGAGGACGACGCCGCTCGCGCCCCGCTCGCGGGCCACCTTGCAGGCGGCCAGGGCGGTGGACCCGGTGGCCACGCCGTCGTCGACGATTAGCGCGGTGTGTCCGGCCAGCGGCACCGGGGGCCGGTCCCCGCGCAGGCGGAGGGCGCGCGCCGCCAGCTCCGCCGCCTCGCGCTGCTCCACCTCGCCCAGCTCCTCCGGCCCGACGCCGGTGGCCCGCAGCACCCGCTGGTCGAGCACCAGCACGCCGCCCTCGCCGAGGGCGCCCATCGCGAGCTCGGGCTGCCAGGGCACGCCCAGCTTGCGGACCACGATGACGTCCAGGGGCGCGCCGAGCGCGCGGGCCACCTCGGCGGCCACCGGCACCCCGCCGCGCGGCAGCCCGAGCACGACGACGTCGTCGCCGCGGCCGGGACCGTGCGGCACCGTGATCAGGTGGTCGGCCAGCCGGCGCCCGGCGTCGGTGCGGTCGCGGAAGGGGCGCGGCCCCTCGGTCGAGGGGTCCAGTGGCGGGAGGCCCGGCGAGGGCAGCCGTCCGGGCGGCGGGTCGTGCAGGGGCATCGGTACCTCTCCCTTTTCCGGCCGGGGCGTCCGAGGTTCCTACTCGGCCGGCACGACGAGCCCGTAGTGGCCGTCGTAGCGGTGGTAGAGGACGGCGCCCCTCGCCGCGGGCTGGTCCGTCACGGTGGGTCGGTAGAAGACGAACGGGCGACCGGCCAGCTCGAGGTGCTCGACGGCCTGGGCCAGGGTCAGGGTCGGCGCCGGCTTCTCCTCGCGCCGCAGCGGCACCGCGCAGGGCTGGGTCGGCTCCGGAGCGGACGGCGGGTCGAGCAGCGCCAGCCGGTAGGCGGGCGGTTCGGCGCGGCTGAGCAGGGCGTCCTGCCCGGACTCGAGGTCGGTGAACAGGTGGAAGTCGTCGTCCAGCATCTCCATGCTGAAGGCCGCTTCCTCCGGGGTCTCCACCGGCAGGGCGAAGCTCTTGTGCTTGATCAGCCGGCGCTCCTCGACGGGGCGGGGGAACCAGTCGGCGCGCTCGGTGGGCGCGCTGCGGTGCCGCCACTCACCGGGGCGCCGCTGCTTGGGAAGGGTGCTCGGCAGGCCGCCGCGCAGCGACTCCCAGTCCGGCAGCAGCCGCTCGAGCCGGCCCCGCAGCCGGGCGTCGAGCGCGTCCACGGCCTCGCGCGCGGTGGCGGCGCTCGCGTGCGCTCTCAGGGCGCGCCCGTCGACGTCGAGCTGGGCGCGGGCGCCGTACGGCCGGGGCACGGCCCGGTCGTGCGACGTGGTCAGCCGGACCCGCGCGTAGAGGACCGGCCGGCCGATCCGCCGGCCGAGCGCCGCCACGGTGTCGCGGGCGTAGCCGCGGTCGACGTCGGAGACGTCGTCGGGTGCCTCCACCTGCACCTCGAGCAGCACGGGCTCCACCGGTGGCCTGGGCTGGGCGGTCATCGCGCCACCTCCCTCGCGCAGCGGGCGGGGCGTCGTCGTCGGCGCCCCTCGTGCCTGCCTACGTCCGCGCTGCGCGGGCAGGCAGGGCCCAAGGACCCGGCCGGCCACTACCGCCGACGCCGGCGGGTAAGGGACGGCGACGGACGGAGCGACGGAGGGAGCAGGGAATGACCTCGCACGGCACGACGTGGAAGCCGCACACCGAACATGGCTCCCAGCAGGGCAAGCAGCGCGACGACCTGCCCGACGAGGTCTTCGCCTTCCCGGACAAGCGCAAGGAGCCGCTCACCGACGCCCGGCACGTGCGCACCGCGCTGTCCCGGTTCGACCAGGTGCAGGGGGTGAGCGACGCGGAGCGGGACCGTGCTTTCGCGAACATCCGCAAGGCGGCCGAGCACTACGGCGTCGACGTGGCGGAGAAGGACTGGCGCCAGCTCGGCAAGAGGCCGCACACGCCGAACTCGGCGCACTGAGGGCGGCTGCCAGCGGGGGAGGCGGGATCAGCCGAAGGAGAGGATCAGACGGCGCGCACGGCCGGGGCCCCGCCCAGCTCGGCCTCGCGCACGGTGATCAGGGCGATCGTCCAGACCCGGCTGCCACGGCGCAGCCGCACCCACCCGCCGGGGACGTCGAGGTGGTCCACGCAGCCCCAGCTCACCAGCCGCCCGGAGGCGCCGAAGAGCGACACCGGCTCTCCGGTCTCCGCGGCGACCAGGAGGGTCTGCCGTGCACTCGTCGTCATGCTCGCAGCCTGGCAGCGATCGGGGCGGAGCGGACCATCCGGAAGTACCGAATGACGTAGTGCATGCGGCCCGGCCCGATCGGTGACCCTGGTCCCGGACCCATGGCTCAATCGGTCAGCCGGCCGCCTGGGGCCGCGGCACGCCGACCGGGTTGGGGAACGGCATCACCGCGGCGGCCGCCGCCGCGAGCGGCTCGAGCAGCGCGGCCAGCCGGGCCGTGCGTTCCTCGCCCAGCACGCGCCACGGCCCGGCCGCAAGGTCGTCGGTGCGCGCCTCGAGCTGCTCGTGCGCGGCGTGGCCGGCCGGGGTGAGGCCCTCGGCGTCCAGCCAGCCGCGCTCGCGCAGCCGCTCTGCCGCGGCCTGCCACTCCTCGTCGGTCCAGCCGCGGGCCGGCTGCAGCAGCGCGCGGTCGCCGTGCCGGGCCGCGCGCCAGACCAGCGACTCCACCCCGTCGACGCCGGCGGCGGCCAGCAGCGCCACGTGGCCGTCGCCCCGGTGCTCGCGCAGCACGGTGGTGGCGTGCCAGATCCGGCCCAGCGCGTCGTCTGGCAGGGGGAGCTCGGCGTTCGCGGCAGCCAGCGGCCGCCCGGCCACGACCAGGCCGTCCAGCGTGGCGACCGCCAGCTCGGCCGCCTCGGCCAGGTGCGCCGCGGGCACGTCGGCCAGCAGCGGGGCGAGCGCGGCGCGTGCGCCAGCCGGGCGGGCGTCCAGCGCCTGCTGCGGGCTGGCCAGGTCCCACACCGAGGGCAGGGCCCGACGGACCGTGCCCGGGGCGAAGCCGAAGAAGGTCGCGGCGACAGCCCCCGCACCGACCGCGCCGAGCGGTGCGGAGCGCCCCGCGAAGTAGCCGCGCCAGAAGCCGCGCAGGCCCGCCGCCTCGAAGGCCTCGCGCGCCTGCGGGGCGAAGTAGGTCACTGCGTGCAGCGGCTCGTAGCGGTGCCACAGCGAGCGGGCGATCTGGACCATCGAGGACCTCCGGGAGGGCGGGACGGCGCGCACTCTGCCACCCCGGCTCGCCGGGAGGAACCGCGAGGGGCAGGATCGGCGCGAGGCGTTCCGGGCAGGGCGATGGAGGAGTCGGTGGCAGCGCAGCTGGACGTGCTGACGGCGGGCTACGTCGGCGATCGGGTGGCGAGCACGGTGGTGCTCGTGCGCGACGGCGACGTCGTGGTCGTCGTCGACCCGGGCATGGTGGCCGACCGGAGCACTCGCATCCTCGAGCCGCTGTCGGCGCTCGGCGTGCGCCCGGAGCAGGTGACCGACGTCGTGCTCAGCCACCACCACCCGGACCACACGCTCAACGCGGCGCTGTTCCCGAAGGCTCGCGTGCACGACCACTGGGCGGTCTACTCCGACGACGTGTGGGACAGCCGTGACGCGGACAACGTGGAGCTCTCGCCGTCGATCCGGCTGCTCAAGACCCCGGGCCACACGGAGGAGGACGTCTCCACCGTCGTCACCACCGACGAGGGCGTCGTGATCTGCACGCACCTGTGGTGGCATGCCGAGGGCCCGACCGACGATCCCTACACACCCGACCGCGAGCAGCTGAAGGCCTCGCGCGAGCGGCTGCTGGCGCTCGAGCCGGTGCGGATCGTGCCCGGTCACGGCGAGCCGTTCGTGCCCGGGCCCGACCTCGCGGTCTGAGCGTTCGCCTGCTGGCAGACTCGGTTCGGTGACCGTGCGCCGAGGACTCCCGCGCGTCCTACAGACCGTCGGAGTGAGCGGCGTGCTGGTCGTCGGCGCGCTGGCCTGGTACGCCGTCGGCGCGCTGCGGGTGCTCTGGAGCGTGCAGGACTTCGCCGCCCAGTGGCGCGAGCGGGCGCAGCGGCCGGCCGCGCCCGGGGAGCTGCTGCTCCTGGCGCTGGGCGACTCGGTGGCCCAGGGGATCGGGGCGAGCGAGCCGGACCGCGGCTACGTCGGGCTGCTGGCTGCTTGGCTGCGTGCGACGACCGGCCGCCCGGTGCGCGTGGTGAACCTGAGCGTGACCGGCGCGAAGGTCGCCGACGTCGTGCGCGACCAGCTGCCCCAGGCGGCGGGTCTGCGACCCGACGTCGTGACCCTCGACGTCGGCGCCAACGACGCCGGACGTACCGACCCGGACGCCTTCCGCGCGTCTCTGCAGGTGCTGCTGGACGCGCTGCCGCCGGGCGCCTTCGTGGCCGACGTGCCCTGGTTCGGCGGCGGTCGCCGGCTGGCCGCCGCGCAGGTCCTCTCCGACGTCGTGCGTGAGGAGGTGGCCGCCCGCCCGCTGGTGCCGGTGGCCGTCGAGGCGGCGACCAGAGACATGCGGTGGGGCGACTACGCCGGCGACCTGTTCCACCCCGACGACGGCGGCCACCGCCGCTGGGCCGACGCCTTCTGGGCGGCGATGCGGGAGCGGCTGCCGGTGCTCGTGCGTGAGGCGACCCCTGACCCGCTTCTTGGCGAATGAGGGGTCCCCTCACGCACGGGGTTGCGCTCGGTCATGGTCACCCCGATTGGGTGAAGGGCACCTTCCTACGAACCTATGGAAGAAATCCGCCCTTCATCGGCCACTCGCTGGGCAAAGCACGCGGCCGGCAGCGCGAACCGGCCGCGCGCCCACTGCCGCCGTCATCAGCGCCGTTGACCGTGCCCGAACCCGTCCGCCGGCTGCCCGCTCCTGCCCCGGTCAAGGGCGGGAACGGCCGTAGAGAGCCGCCGACCCCTCACCCGCCCGGCAACGGATCCGTCGTCACCGGCACCGGCAGCGCCTCGCCCGACGGGTGCGCGACCGGCAGCCACAGCACGAAGGTGGCCCCGCGGCCGGGCTCGGAGTGCACGGCCACCGCACCGCCGTGGCTCTCGACGATCTGCCGGACGATGGCCAGCCCGAGCCCGGCGTGGCCGGATGCCCCGTGCCCCTCCACCCGGAAGAAGCGCTCGAACAGCCGGGCCTGGTGCTCGCGCGCGATGCCCGGACCCTCGTCGCGCACCGCCACCCAGGCCCAGTCGCCGAGCCGGCCCGACGCGCACAGCACCTCGCGGCCGGCGGGGGAGTAGCGGGTGGCGTTGGACAGCAGGTTCGCCACCGCCCGGCGCAGCGCGTCGCGGTCGCCGGTGACGACGACGCCGTCGGCCAGGCCCGAGCGCAGCACCGCGTCGGGGGCGAGCGGGCGGACCTCCTCCAGCGCCTCCCGGGCCACCGCACCCAGATCCAGCTCGGGCTCGACGAACCGGCCGCCCGCACGCCGTGCGGTGGCCAGCAGGTCGTCGACCAGCCGGCTCATCCGCTCGCAGGCCCGCCCGACGACCTCGGCGGCCCGGGCGCGCTCGGCCGGGGTGGCGTCGTCGGCGGCCAGGACGGCGTCGACGTTGGCGCGGATGATCGCCAGCGGGGTGCGCAGCTCGTGCGAGGCGTCGTCGACGATCCGGCGCTGGGCGGCGAAGGAGTCCTCCAGCCGGGCGAGCATCCCGTCGATCGTGTCGCCGAGCCGGCGCAGCTCGTCGTCCGGCCCCTGCAACGCGATCCGCCGGGACAGGTCGGTGGCGGTGATCTCCTCCGCCGTGGCCGCCATGGCCGCCACCGGCCGCAGCGCGCGCCCGGACAGCCACCAGCCGACGGCCAGGGACACGACCAGCAGGGTGAGCAGGGTCCAGACCGAGTAGGTGCGCAGCGCCTCCAGCGTGCGCTCGTTCACCGCCTGCTCCAGGCTGCGCACGTCGGTGAGGGTGACCGAGCCCAGCGGCACGAACGTGCCGTCGGCCGTAAAGAACCCACGCTGCAGCGTGACCGTGTTGGTGACCGGGTTGCCGGACAGTCGCGCGTGCAGGCCGAGGTAGATGGCGGCCAGCACCAGCGCGGTGGCAGCGAACACCAGCGCCGAGTAGCTCACGGTGAGCCGGAAGCGCAGAGTGCGCGTCCAGGCGGGCATCCGCTCCAGCACCGACGGCGCGGAAGCCGCGCTCACGCCGGCTCCCGCAGCCGGTAGCCCTGCCCGACGACGGTCTCGACCAGCCCGTCCCCGGCCTCGTTCTCGTTGCCTGCACTGGCGAGCTTGCGCCGCAGGGTGCCGACGGTGACCCGCACGGTCTGGGTGAACGGGTCGGCGTTCTCGTCCCACACGTGCTCGAGCAGCTCCTCGGCCGGCACCACGTGCCCGGGCCGGCGCATGAGGTACTCGAGCACGCCGAGCTCCTTGTTGGTCAGCCGCAGCTCCTGCTCGCCCAGCCGCGCGCTGCGCCGGGCGGTGTCCAGCACCAGCTCACCGACGACCAGCTCGGCCGAGCCGCCGGCCACCTCGCGGCGCAGCAGCGCCCGCACCCGGGCCAGCAGCTCGGGCAGCGCGAACGGCTTGACGAGGTAATCGTCGGCGCCGGCGTCCAGCCCGGCCACCCGGTGCTCCAGCGCCGAGCGCGCGGTGAGGACGAGGATCCGCGCGTCCCGCCCGTTGGGGCCCTCGTCCAGCGCGCCGGCGCGGACGTCGCGGCAGACGTCCAGACCGTCGCGGTCGGGCAGGTTGAGGTCGAGCACGAGCAGGTCGTAGGCGTTCACCAGCAGCCGGTCCACGGCGTCGGCCGCGGTCAGCGCGACGTCGACGGCGTAGCCGGCCCGGCTCAGCCCGAAGCGCAGGGCCTCGGCCAGGTCCTCCTCGTCCTCCACCAGCAGCAGGCGCACGGGCGCAACGGTAGGCGGTCGAGCGGGGCGGCCGGTCCCGAGCCATGAGGCACAGCGGCCGTACCGCCCGCTTTCGGTCCCCTTTCGGCGGGCACCTGTTGGCTGGCTCTCGTACACAGGGACAGGACCGGCCGAACGTGGCCGGTGGGACGGACGGAGACGACGTGCTGGACCAGGGGCAGGCGGCGGCGACGGGGCGCGAGCTGGAGCGGGCGCTCTTCGAGGTCAAGCGGGTCATCGTCGGGCAGGACCGGATGGTCGAGCGGATGGTGGTGGCGCTGCTGGCGCGCGGGCACGTGCTGCTCGAGGGCGTGCCGGGCGTTGCCAAGACGCTCGCGGTGCAGACGCTGGCCCAGGTCGTCGGCGGCAGCTTCTCGCGCATCCAGTTCACCCCGGACCTGGTCCCCAGCGACGTCGTCGGCACCCGGATCTACCGCCCGTCGAGCGAGGGCTTCGACGTCGAGCTCGGCCCGGTGTTCGCCAACTTCGTGCTCGCCGACGAGGTGAACCGCGCCCCGGCGAAGGTGCAGTCGGCGCTGCTGGAGGTGATGGCCGAGCGGCAGGTGTCCCTGGGCGGGCGCAGCCACCCGGTGCCGGACCCGTTCCTGGTGCTGGCCACCCAGAACCCGATCGAGCACGAGGGCGTCTACCAGCTGCCCGAGGCCCAGCGCGACCGGTTCCTCATGAAGGTGCACGTGCCCTACCCGTCGGGCGCGGAGGAGGTGGCGATCGTCCAGCGGATGAGCGTGGACCCGCCGCGGCCCGAGCAGGTGCTGAACCCGGACCGGCTGCGGGCGCTGCAGGCCGTGGCCGACCAGGTGTTCGTGCACCACGCGGTCACCGAGTACGCGGTGCGCCTGGTGCTGGCCACCCGCGAGCCGGCCTCCTACGGCGTGCCGGAGATCGGCCCGGCGCTGTCCTACGGTGCGGGCCCGCGCGCCTCGCTCGGCCTGGTGGCCGCCGCGCGCGCCCTGGCGCTGCTGCGCGGGCGCGACTACGCCCTCCCCGAGGACGTCCACGACGTCGCCGAGGACGTGCTGCCGCACCGGCTGGTCATGTCCTTCGACGCCCTGGCCGACGGCATCGACCCGCGCCAGGTGGTGGACCGGGTGCGCTCGGTCGTGCCGCAGCCGCGGGTGTCCCCGCAGCAGGACGAGGCCTGGCGGTCCCGCCAGCAGGGCCAGCAGCCCTACCAGCAGACCCAGCAGACCCAGCAGACCCAGGCGACCCAGCCCACGCAGGTCCTCGACACCGGCGACGGCCGCGAGGGCCGGCAGGAGTCGGCGTGAGCATGTCCCTCCCCACCACCGAGCCGGGCCGGGCGCCGGGCACCTCCGCGCGCGACCCGGAGGCGGTGCTGCGCCGGCTCGAGCTCACCGTCACCCGGCGGCTGGACGGCCTGCTGCACGGCGACCACCTGGGCCTGGTGCCCGGGCACGGCACCGAGCCGGCCGAGTCCCGCGAGTACCGGGCCGGCGAGGACGACGTGCGCCGGATGGACTGGGCCGTCACCGCCCGCACCACGGTGCCGCACGTGCGCGACCTGGTGGCCGACCACGAGCTGGAGACGACCGTGGTCGTCGACGCCACCGCCAGCATGGACTTCGGCACGGCCGAGCTGGAGAAGCGCGACCTCGCGCTGTCTGCGGTCGCCGCCATCGGCTTCCTCACCCAGCGCACGGGCAACCGGCTGGGCGCGGTGGTCGCGCACGAGCGCGGTGTGCGCCGGCTGCCGGCGCTGGCCGGGCGCGAGCCGCTGCTGCGGGTGCTGCGCCTGCTGGCCACCGCCCCGCGCAGCACCGCCGACGTCGAGGGGCAGCAGGCGGTCGCGGCGTCGGGGGTCGCGCTGGCCGACGCGCTCGACGCCGCCGGGCGGCAGGCCCGCCGGCGCGGCCTGGTGGTCGTCGTCTCGGACTTCCTCGACGGCGACCCGACCACCGGCGAGGTCCCTTGGGCCGGCGGGCTGCGCCGGCTGGCGGTGCGCCACGACGTGCTGGCGGTGGAGGTCTCCGACCCGCGCGAGCACGAGCTGCCCGACGTCGGCCTGCTCTCGCTGGTCGACCCCGAGACCGGGCGCCGCCGGGAGGTGTGGACCGGCTCGCGCAAGCTCCGCGAGCGCTACGCCGCCGCGGCCGCCGAGCAGCGGGCCGCGCGGGCCGAGGTGCTCCGGCGCACCGGCGCCCACCACGTCGCGCTGCGCACCGACCGGGACTGGGTGCGCGACCTGGCCCGCTCGGTGCTGGCCCGCAACCGGACGGCGTCGATGGCCGGCGCCGGCGGACCGGCCGGGGCCGGCCTCGCCCGGCGGGGAGGTGCGCGATGAGCCTGTCCTCCCTCACCTTCGACGCACCGCTGCGGCTGCTCCTGCTGTTCGCGGTGGTCGCGCTGGTCGCGGTCTACCTGCTCCAGCAGCGCCGCCGCACCGCCTACGCCGTCCGCTTCACCCAGCTGCCGCTGCTGGACAAGGTGGCCCCGCGCCGGCCCGCCTGGCGCCGGCACGTGCCGGCCGCGGCGTTCCTGGCCGCGCTGGCGCTGCTGGTGCTGGCCTTCGCCCGGCCCACCGCCGAGACCAAGGTGCCGCGCGAGCGGGCCACCGTGATCGTGGCGGTGGACGTCTCGCTGTCCATGGAGGCCACCGACGTCCAGCCCACCCGGCTGCAGGCCGCGCAGGCCGCGGCCAAGCGGTTCGTCGGACAGCTGCCGGACAACTTCCGGGTCGGCCTGGTCGCCTTCTCCGGTGCGGCCTCGGTGGTGGTGCCGCCCACCGAGAACCACGACGCGGTGGAGCGCGGGGTGTCCCGGCTCAGCCTCGGCCCGGCCACCGGCATCGGCGAGGCGATCTACGCGAGCCTGGACGCGATCCGCAACGCCGACGCGCAGCTCGACGGCACCAAGGGCGCCCCGCCGGCGCGGATCGTCCTGCTCTCCGACGGCACCAACACGGTGGGCCGCGACCCGCTGCAGGCGGCGCAGCAGGCCAAGTCCGAGGGAGTGCCGGTCAGCACCATCGCCTACGGCACCCAGGACGGCGTCGTAGAGACCCAGGGACAGCAGATCAACGTGCCGGTCGACGTCGACGCGCTGCGCGAGATCGCGCAGGCCGGCGGCGGCCAGGCCTACACCGCCGAGTCCTCGGACCAGCTGCGCCGGGTCTACGACGACATCGGCAGCTCGATCGGCTACCGGCTCGAGCGGCACGAGGTGACCACCTGGTTCGTGGGCCTCGCGCTGCTGGCGGCGCTGGCCGCCGCGGCGGCGTCGCTGCGCTGGTTCGCGCGGTTGCCATGAGCGGGGTGCCGGACGTGAGCGAGAACGGAAGGGGACTCCTGATGAGCAGCGACCTGGTGGGCGGCCGGCTCCGCGACGACGACGTGCGCGCGCCCGAGCCGAGCGCTGCGCCCTCCGCCGCGGGCACGCCGCAGGGCACGAACGAGGGCAGCGGCCCCTGGTGGGCGCCGGGTGCCGGCACCCCCGCGCGCGACCCGTGGGCCACCGGTCCGGTGCTGGGCTCGAGCGCCCCTGCCCCATCCGCGCTGTCCTGGGCAGGGAGGCCGGCGGATCCGTCAGCCGCGGGAGCAGCCTGGCCCCCGCCGGTGCAGGACCGGCCGCGGCCCGAGCCAGGCGCGGGTGGCCCGGGCGCGCCGGGCTGGGGCGGTGGCGGCTGGGGCGAGGGTCCAACCCCGCCCTCGGGCGGCACCGTGGCCCCGCGCCGGGCCGGGCGGCTGGTCGCACTGGTGGCCGCGGCTGGCCTGGCCGCAGGAGCCCTCGGCGGGGCCGGGGCCGCGGTGGTGCTGGATCGGCAGGCCGGTGTGGGCACCCTGTCCGGTGCCTCGATCTCGACCGGCGTGGCGCCGACGGCGATGGACGCCAAGGCCGTGGCCGCCGCGGTGCTGCCCAGCGTGGTGCAGATCCAGGCGCAGGTGTCGCAAGGCCGCTCCACCGGCTCCGGCTTCGTCATCGACCGCCAGGGCCACGTGCTCACCAACGCCCACGTCGTCGGCGACGCCCGCCAGGTCACCGTGGTGACCAACGACGGCACCCGGCTGGCCGGCACGGTGGTGGGGGCCGACGCCGCCCACGACGTCGCCGTGGTCCGGGTGCAGGGCGGCGACCTGAGCCCGCTGGTGCTCGGGCGTTCCGGCGCGGTGGCTGTGGGCGACCCGGTGCTGGCGGTCGGCTCGCCGCTGGGGCTGTCCGGCACGGTGACCCAGGGGATCATCAGCGCCAAGGACCGCGGCGTCGAGGTCGGCAACGGCGAGAAGCTCAAGGCGCTGCAGACCGATGCGCCGATCAACCCGGGCAACAGCGGCGGCCCGCTGGTGGACTCCGCCGGCCGGGTGATCGGGATGAACACCGCCATCGCCACCCTCGGCGGTGGCTCCGGACCGGGCGCGGAGTCCGGCAGCATCGGCATCGGCTTCGCGATCCCCATCGACCGCGCCGTGCAGGTGGCCCAGCAGCTCCTGGGCCGCTGACCTCTACTCGTGATCATGCAATCGGGGTGATCATGCAATCGGGGGGGTCATGTAGGGCCAAGTAGGGGCCCGTGGATTATAAACGGGAATTGGAGATGAAGAGGGGGGGGGGGGGGGAATAGGGGGGGGC
>JBQCHF010000186.1:0-3205 GCA_051954955.1 Motilibacteraceae bacterium | reverse complement strand
CTATGGGGTGATCGCGGAGCTGGACTATGTGCGCGGCGTCCCGCCGGCCGTCAACGACGGCGACAGCGTGCGCATCCTAGGCGAGGCCGCCGAGCTGGCGCTCGGGCCGGAGGCGGTCGCCCAGGCGCCCCAGAGCCTGGGCGGCGAGGACGTGGCCTGGTACCTGGAATCGATCCCCGGTGCACTGGCCAGGCTGGGTATCCGGGGCCCGCAGACGCCGATGGACCTGGATATCCACCAGGCGAACTTCGACGTTGATGAGCGGGCGATCGGCGTCGGGGTCCGGCTGCTGGCGGCGTCGGCCCTCATCGCACTCGTCGGCCAGTCAGCCGAGGAAGCGGTCGCATCAGCCCGCGGTGCCGCCTGAGACCGGGTGTGGGGAGGCGCCGCATCATGGAGCTTGGCCTGCGGGAAGAACTCGCGGAGTTCATGGCCGCCCGGGAAGAGGAGCTGATTGCCTTCCGGCGGGATCTGCACGCCCATCCGGAGACTGGCTACCGGGAGTACCGCACCACGGCCCGCGTCCTGCGGCGGCTGGAGCTGGCGGGGCTGCGCCCGGTGACGCTGCCCAAGGGAACCGGGCTCGTCGTGGACGTGGGCGACCCATCCGTCGGCGGGCCGGTGGTGGCGCTGCGGGCCGACCTGGACGCGCTGCCCATGTCCGATGAGAAGACCGTGCCGTACCGGTCCACCGTCCCGAACGCCTGCCACGCCTGCGGGCACGACGTGCACACCACGGTGCTCCTCGGGACCGGGTTGTTCCTGGCCGCGCACGCCGCTGCGGTGGGCCTCCCGGGACGGGTCAGGCTCGTGTTCCAGCCTGCCGAGGAGATCCCCGGCGGCGCCCTGGACGTGATGGCCGCGGGCAGCATCGCGTCGGTGCAGCGGATCTTCGCTTTGCACTGCGACCCGTCGCTCGACGTCGGGAAGGTGGGAACGAGGATCGGCCCGATCACCGGCGCCTGCGACAAGATCAGGGTGAAGGTGAGCGGGCTGGGCGGGCATACGGCGCGGCCGCACCTGACCGCGGACCTGGTGTATGCGCTCGGCAAGATCGTGACCGAGCTGCCGGCCGCGCTGTCGCGGCGGGTGGACCCGCGCTCCAGCCTCAGCCTCGTCTGGGGCGAGGTCAGCGCCGGGCTCACCCACAGCGCCATCCCGGAGCGGGGTTCTGCCGCCGGCACCGTGCGCTGCCTGGACGAGCAGGTCTGGCATGCGGCACCCGGGCTGCTGGAGGAGCTGGTCACGTCGGTGGCCAGCGCCTACGGCGTGGCCGCCGAGGTGGAGTACATCCGGGGCGTCCCGCCGGCCGTCAACGAGCCGGTCAGCACCGCGATCGTCGAGGCGGCCGCCACGCAGGTGCTCGGGCCCGATGCGCTGTCGCCGGCCCCACAGAGCCTGGGCGCCGAGGACTTCGCCTGGTACCTGGAGTCGGTCCCGGGCACCCTGGCCCGGCTCGGCACCAGGACCCCCGGGCTGGGCGGCCATCGCGACCTGCATCAGGCAACGTTCGACGTGGACGAGAGGGCGATCGGGGTGGGCGTGCGGCTGATGGCGGCCACAGCCCTCGCGGCGCTCCAGGCCGGGGATGCGGCCGCGTCCGAGCGCCTGCCGGATGTGGCCTGCGCGTAAAAGGCGCCGGTGGCAGGGCGCCGGAACCCCCATGCCGGCAGCTGGGTTTACAGTGAGCTGGGGTGCCCGCGTCCGAACCCGGCCCCGACGATGAGTGGAGTGCCCAGCGGTGTCATCGCAGCAGGATCTGGCCGCTAACCGGGAAGTGTTCCGGAGCGGCGGCTCCTTCGTCCTGTGGTGGGTCTGGGTCGTGATCGCCATCGTCGCCCTGATTGACCTGGCGATACAGGCCCACAACCACTCCGCGCTCGTCATGGCGGTACTGGTGGTCGCGATCACCGGCGCCGTGTACGCGTGCGCGCTCCGCCCGCGCATCGTCGCCGACGCCGGGGGGATCACGGTAGAGAACCCGCTGCGTGACCACCACGTGCCGTGGGGAGCGGTGGAGAAGGTGGACGCGGTCAACGCGGTCGGGGTGCACTGCGTGGCCGCGCACGGGGCCGGCAAGGGCAAGATCGTCCACAGCTGGGCCGTGCAGTCCTCGCCGCGTTCTGCCCAGAAGGCGCAGTACCGGGCCCGCCGGGCGCAAGCGGGACACCCGGCCGGCTATGGCCGCTACCCGGCACAGGCGCAGGAGGCTTTGCGTCGCACCCTCGCCGAGTCGACCGCGCACCAGCTGAACGAGCGGGCGCAGCGGGAGCGCGCGGCGGGGGCCGCGGGCGGGCAGCCGGAGGCGCGCTGGGCGTGGGCACCCATCGCCGCGATGGCGGTGCCGCTGGCGGCGCTCATCGTCGTCGTTCTCGTGTAGGGTGCCTGACGGGACCACTGCCGACGGACCACTGGCGGCCGGGGTGCAGATCGTTGGGGAGAGGCGCGGTCAGCCGCCGACGGAGGCGCACGGCCGGGCCCGGAGCTCGGCGACGTAGTCGGCCGGCGCCCCGGCCTTCTCCGCGGCGTCGGCCAGGAGCCCCAGGTTGCGGGCCGAGGGCAGCCCGCCCTCGTAGGCGTTGAGCACATAGAGCCAGGCGAGCACGTCACCGTCGAGCGTCTCCACCCGTACCCGCAGCTTGCGGTAGTAGTCGAGGGTCGCCCCGTCCCAGCGGTCCAGCGCCTGCTCATCGGTCTCCGGGACGTCGTAGAGCACCACGAACACCCGTTGCGCCGCGTCTTCCACCACGGTGGCGCGCGCGCCTTCCCAGCTGACGTCCTCGCCGCCGAAGGTGAGCCGCCAGCCCTCCAGCCAGCCCGTGCCGCGCTGGGGCGAATGCGGGCCCCGCTTCGCCATCTGCGCCGGGTCCATGTTGCTGCCATACGCCGCGTACAACGCCACGAATCACAAGCGTACGAGCCCAGCCACCGCTTGGGGGCCGGTCGGTGGGGATCACCCGCTGCGGATCGCACCGCGCGGCATGCGACACAATCAGGTGCTGTGAGGCAGCCGCATACAAGCATCGCGATTCTCGGTGGTGGCCCGGGCGGCTATGAGGCCGCTCTGGTGGCCGCCCAGCTCGGGGCGCAGGTCACCATCGTGGACTCCGACGGGCTCGGTGGCGCCTGCGTGCTCACCGACTGCGTGCCCTCCAAGTCCCTCATCGAGACCTCCAACGCGATGACGCTGCTCAACCGCAGTTCC
>JBQCHF010000185.1:0-29303 GCA_051954955.1 Motilibacteraceae bacterium | reverse complement strand
CGGAACGCCTCGGGGTTCTGGTCGATGATGGCGACCGAGTGGCCGGCGTCCTCCAGGCTGTGCGCCACCGCGCTCCCGACGCGCCCGCAGCCCATGATCACGAAGTGCACGACGACCTTCCGGTGCTCCCTCGACCCGCCGGTGCCCCTGCTGGGACGCCGGGAGGGAACGCTACACGCCGGCCCTCCCGCCCGGGGCGGGCCCGCGCCGCAGGCCCGGACCTGCAGCCGGGGAGGGCACCTGCCCTCGCCACGGGCGGGCGCGGCGTTCGGTGCGAGGTCGCCACCCGCCTACCATCTAGAAGAGTGCCCACCTTGACGGACCTCCCCAAGCGGTTGCTGCTCGGGCGCCCGATGCGCAGCGACCGGCTGGGGGAGACCCTGCTGCCCAAGCGCATCGCACTGCCGGTGTTCGCCAGCGACGCACTCTCCTCCGTCGCCTACGCCCCGGACGAGATCTTCCTGACCCTGTCGGCCGCCGGTCTGGCCGCCTACGCCTTCTCCTGGAAGATCGCGATCGCGGTGGCGGTGGTCATGCTCACCGTCGTGGCCAGCTACCGCCAGAACGTGCACGCCTACCCCAGCGGCGGCGGCGACTACGAGGTGGCCACGGTCAACCTCGGGCCCACGGCCGGCATCACCGTGGCCAGCGCCCTGCTGGTGGACTACGTGCTCACCGTCGCGGTGTCGGTGTCCTCCGGCGTGCAGAACGCCGCCTCCGCGCTCACCTTCCTGCGCGGCCACGAGGCCGCGGTCGCGGTCGCCCTGGTGCTGCTGCTGGCCGCGGTCAACCTCCGCGGCGTGCGCGAGTCGGGCACCGCGTTCGCCATCCCCACCTACGGCTTCATGATCGGCATCCTCGGGATGGGTCTGTGGGGCCTGTTCCGCTACGTCTCCGGGTCGCTGCCGATGGCCGAGAGCAGCCAGTTCACGCTGGCTCCGGAGTCGCAGTTCGCCCACGGGTTCACCGGCTTCGCCGCCGGGTTCCTCATCCTGCGGGCGTTCTCCTCCGGCTCGGCCGCGCTCACCGGCGTCGAGGCGATCAGCAACGGCGTGCCCGCGTTCCGCAAGCCGAAGAGCAAGAACGCGGCCACCACGCTGCTCCTGCTCGGCACCATCGCGCTCACCATGCTGTTCAGCGTGATCGTGCTGGCCAACGCCATGCACCTGCGCTTCGCCGAGGAGCCCGCCCGGCAGCTGCTGCTCAACGGGCAGCCGGTGGGCGAGGACTACGTGCAGGACACGGTGATCGGCCAGCTGAGCAAGGGCGTGTTCGACCACTTCCCGCTCGGCTTCTACTACGTGGCCGCGGTCACCGGCGTCATCCTGGTGCTGGCCGCCAATACCGCCTTCAACGGCTTCCCGGTGCTCGGCTCGATCCTGGCCCGCGACGGCTTCCTGCCCCGCCAGCTGCACACGCGCGGGGACCGGCTCGCCTTCAGCAACGGAATCATCACCCTGGCCACGCTGGCCATCGTGCTGATCGTCGCCTTCGACGCCCAGGTGACCCGGCTGATCCAGCTCTACATCGTCGGCGTCTTCGTCTCGTTCACCCTGAGCCAGGCCGGCATGGTGCGGCACTGGAACCGGCACCTGCGCGAGGAGACGGACCCGGCCGCGCGCCGGCGGATGATCCGCTCGCGGGCCATCAACGCCTTCGGCTGCGGCCTGACCGGCCTGGTGCTCGTGGTCGTGCTGCTCACCAAGTTCACCAAGGGCGCCTGGATCGCCATCGCCGCCATGGTCGTCATCTTCCTGATCATGAAGGGGATCCGGCGGCACTACAGCCGCGTCTCCGAGGAGCTGGCGCTGGAGGAGGAGACGCCCACCACGCTGCCCTCGCGGGTCCACGCCATCGTGCTGGTCTCCAAGCTGCACAAGCCGACCCTGCGCGCCATCGCCTTCGCCCGCGCCACCCGCCCCAGCACGCTGGAGGCCGTGACCGTGAACGTCGGCGACGAGGAGTCCGAGGCGCTGCACCGGGAGTGGGAGCGACGGCAGATCCCGGTGCCGCTCAAGACCCTGGACTCGCCCTATCGCGAGATCACCAAACCGATCGTCGACTACGTCAAGTCGGTGCGCCGCAGCAGTCCGCGCGACGTCGTCACCGTGTTCATCCCCGAGTACGTCGTGGGCAAGTGGTGGGAGCACCTGTTGCACAACCAGAGCGCCCTGCGACTCAAGGGCCGGCTGCTGTTCACGCCCGGGATCATGGTCACCAGCGTGCCCTGGCAGCTGCGCTCGTCCGAGGGCGCCGAGGAGCGGCAGGCGGCCGCCGCCGTCGCCGGGTCGGTCCGCCGCGGCGACCTCGGCCCGAGCCCGCGCGCCGCCCGCTCGGTGACCGAGGCGCGCGAGAGCGCACGCACGGGGGAGCGGTGAGCGCCGGCGCTCCGGCGGAGCGCTCCGGCGGGTCGCGCCGTCCTGGCCGCCCCGGCCGCCCCGGCCGGGGCCGGCCGCAGGGGGCGTCGGGGGGTCGCCGCTCCGGCACCGGTCCGCGTCCGGGTCAGGAGCGCGCGGACAAGGGCGCCTCGCTGGTGGGCCTGTGGGTGGAGGTCGACGTCGGCCCGGTGGCGCACGGCGGCCACTGCGTGGCCCGGCACGAGGGCCGGGTGCTGTTCGTGCGCCACGCCCTGCCCGGCGAGCGGGTCCTGGCGGAGGTGACCGAGGGCCGGGAAAGGGACTCCTTCCTGCGCGCGGACGCCGTCGAGGTGCTCTCGGCCTCGCCGGACCGGGTGGTGCCGCCCTGCCCGTGGGCGGGCCCCGGCCGGTGCGGGGGCTGCGACTGGCAGCACGCCTCGCTGGAGGCCCAGCGCCGGCTCAAGGCCGACGTCGTGCGCGAGCAGCTGCGCCGGCTGGCGCACCTCGAGCGGGACCTCGTGGTCGAGCCGGTGCCCGGCGACGACCAGGGGCTCGACTGGCGCACCCGGGTGCGCTTCGCCGTGGACGACGAGGGGCGCGCCGGGCTGCGCAAGCACCGCTCGCACGTGGTGGTGCCGATCGACCACTGCCGGATCGCCAGCCCCGGGGTTGACCGGCTGCGGGTCACCGCCAGGACCTGGCCCGGCGCCCGCGACGTCGAGGCGGTGGCGTCTTCCGGCACCGGCGAGTCGCTGGTGCTGGTGGAGCCGGCCCCGGAGGGTGCCGCCGGGGGCGTGGTGCACGAGCGGGCCGCCGGGCGCGAGTGGCAGGTGAGCGGCAGCGGGTTCTGGCAGGTGCACCCGGGGGCCACCGACGCGCTGGTGGCGGCGGTGCTCGAGGGGCTGGACCCCCAGCCCGGGGAGTCCGCGCTCGACCTCTACTGCGGGGTGGGGCTCTTCGCCGGCGCCCTGGCGCAGCGGCTCGGCCCGGGCGGCCGGGTCACCGCCGTGGAGGGCGACCGGGCCGCCGGGGAGGACGCCCGGCACAACCTGGCCGACCTGCCCACCGTGCGGATCGAGCGCGGGGCCGTCGACCAGGTGCTGCGCGCCCTGCGGCTGCGCCGCGCCGACCTGGTGGTGCTCGACCCGCCGCGGCAGGGCGCCGGCCGCGCCGTCGTCGACGCCGTGAGCAAGGTCAAGGCCCGCGCCATCGCCTACGTCGCCTGCGACCCCGCCGCCCTGGCCCGCGACCTCGCCTGGTTCGCCGAGCGCGGTTACCAGCTGGACCCGGACCGCTCCGGACTGCGGGCCTTCGACCTGTTCCCGATGACCGCCCACGTGGAGTGCGTGGCGATCCTCCGCCCGGTGCCGAGCTCCTAGCCGCCTGCCAACGATCACGTTCACGTGACCATCGGTCGCTTCCCGCCGTGAATCCACGGCGGGAAGCAACCAGATGAGGCGGGAAGGGGCTGTCCCTCGCGGGGCGGAGCGCCTGGTGTCCTTGATCACACGGTGGGTGGCTGCTGAGCGTGAGCAGCGCGAGGACGACCGAATCTCCTTTGCGCGCCAGGGCCTGCACCTACTAGGTAAGAGGTGCCGCCCACCGGCGGTCCTATACCGAGAGGAACACCCATGCGCTCCCGGGCACTCGCCCTCGTCGCCGGCGGCACCACCGCCCTCGCGGCCCTCCTCGCCGGCTGCGGCGGCGGCAGCTCCAGCACCACCAGCGCCGGTGCGGCACCGGCCAGCAGCGCGGCGTCGGCCTCGGCCAGCAGCAGCGCGGCTGCGGCCGACCCCGCTGCCCTCGCCAAGGCGCAGGCGGTGCTCGCCGCGTTCGCCAAGGCCGGCCTGCCGACCGGTACCCCGGTCGACCACACCGCCGACACCTGCACCCCGGTCTTCTTCGACTGCACCGCGTTCGTGACCACCGAGAAGGTCTCGGTCATGGTCCTCCCGGACGCCGCGACCGCGCAGAAGGTGGCCGCGAGCTTCCCCGCCAGCGAGGTCCACGCCGGCACCCTGCTGGCCCGCTTCTCCGACCCGGTTCCGGCCGCGGCCGTGCAGCAGCGCTACCAGCAGGTGCTGGCCGCGCAGAGCAAGTAGCGGCACGCCCGGCCCGGGCGGAACGATCACGGTCCCGTGATCTCTACTCGCCCACCCAGGAGAATCCTCCTGGGTGGGCGAGGTCTTTCCTGGGTCAGGCTGGCTCAGCCGCCCGTCGTGATGTGCGGTGCGACGTCCGTTCCGACGTCCGTCCCGACGTCCGTCCTGACCCCGGTGGCCGGTCCCAGCAGCCGCTCCACGACGACGACGTCCACCCATGCGCCGCCCACCTGTCCGTGCCGCAGGTGCACGCCCACCTCGCGGAACCCGAGCCGCGCGCACAAGGCGCGGCTGGCCCGGTTCTCCGCCAGCACCTTCCCGACCACCTTGTGCAGCCCCGCCCGCTCGGCCGACTGCAGCAGCGCGCCGACCACCAGCGTGCCCAGGCCCATCCGCACCGAGGCCGGGTCGACGTAGACGCTGAACTCCGCGACACCGTCGTAGGCGGCGCGCGGGGAGTAGGGGACGAGCCAGGCCGCTGCGAGCACGTCGTCGCCGACCACCGCCACCACCGTCGGGTGCGTCGGGCGGGCCGCCGCCAGTCGGGCGCGGACGTCGGCGGCGGTGGACGCTGCGACGTCGAGGGTGGCGATACCGGTCGCGACGCCCGCGGCGTGCACCCGGGCGATGCCCGCCGCGTCGTCGGCCGTGGCCCGGCGCACGGTGAGCCCCATGCGGCGAGCCTACGTGGGCGGTCTGTCGCTGCTGATATCTTGACGTCGAGAGACTTCGAGAGGACGGTGCCGTCGACAGCACCCGACGCTGACAGCCCCGGCCGGGCTGGGCAGGATGGGTGCAGAGCACGGCGGTCGCGAGCGAGGAGACGGGTCGCGTGAGCAGCACGAGCAGCACGAGCATCGACAGCTTCGGCGCCAAGGGGCAGCTGCAGGTCGGTGACCGGTCCTACGACATCTACCGGCTGGGTGCGCTGAAGGACCTGCAGGAGCAGGTCGCGAAGCTGCCCTACAGCCTCAAGGTGCTCCTGGAGAACCTCCTGCGCACGGAGGACGGCGCCAACATCACCGCCGATCACATCCGCGCGCTGGCCGGCTGGGACGCCCAGGCCGAGCCGGACACCGAGATCCAGTTCACCCCGGCGCGCGTGATCATGCAGGACTTCACCGGGGTGCCCTGCGTCGTCGACCTCGCCACCATGCGCGAGGCGATGGCCGAGCTGGGCGGCGACGTCAGCAAGCTCAACCCGCTGGCACCGGCCGAGCTGGTCATCGACCACTCGGTCATCGCGGACGTCTTCGGCCGGCCCGACGCCTTCGAGCGCAACGTCGACATCGAGTACGGCCGCAACAAGGAGCGCTACCAGTTCCTGCGCTGGGGCCAGAGCGCCTTCGACGAGTTCAAGGTGGTCCCGCCGGGCACCGGCATCGTGCACCAGGTCAACATCGAGCACCTGGCCCGCGTGGTCTTCGACCGGGGCGGCGTCGCCTACCCGGACACCCTGGTCGGCACCGACTCGCACACCACCATGGTCAACGGCCTGGGCGTGCTGGGCTGGGGCGTCGGCGGTATCGAGGCGGAGGCGGCCATGCTCGGCCAGCCGGTCTCGATGCTCATCCCGCGGGTGGTCGGCTTCAAGCTCACCGGCGCGCTGCCCGAGGGCGCCACCGCCACCGACCTGGTGCTCACCATCACCGAGATGCTGCGCAAGCACGGCGTGGTGGGCAAGTTCGTCGAGTTCTACGGCGAGGGCGTGGCCGCGGTGCCGCTGGCCAACCGCGCCACGATCGGCAACATGAGCCCGGAGTACGGCTCGACCTGCGCGATCTTCCCGATCGACGACGAGACGGTGCGCTACCTGCGCATGACCGGCCGGCCCGAGGAGCAGCTGGCGCTGGTCGAGGCCTACGCCAAGGAGCAGGGCCTCTGGCACGACCCGTCGGTGGAGCCGACCTACTCCGAGTACCTCGAGCTGGACCTCTCCATGATCGTCCCGTCGATCGCCGGGCCGAAGCGCCCGCAGGACCGGGTGGCCCTGTCTGACGCCAAGACCGCGTTCCGCACCGCGCTGCCGGACTACGTCAGCCACACCGAGACCGACGGCACCGACTCCGCGGTCGACGAGGCCTCGGCCGAGTCGTTCCCGGCCAGCGACCCGATCGCGGTGCCGGTGGGCGGCAACGGCGCGAGCGGCGCCCCGCACGCCCTGGTCTCGGCCGCGGCGGGGGCCAACGGCCGTGCCAGCCACCCGACCCGGGTGGTCCTGGAGGACGGCACCGAGTGCGAGCTCGACCACGGCGCCGTCGTCATCGCCTCGATCACCTCGTGCACGAACACCTCCAACCCGTCGGTGATGGTGGGCGCGGCGCTGCTGGCCAAGAAGGCCGTCGAGAAGGGCCTGGTCCGCAAGCCCTGGGTGAAGACCACGCTGGCGCCGGGCTCGAAGGTGGTCATGGACTACTACGAGCGGGCCGGCCTCACGCCCTACCTGGACAAGCTCGGCTTCAACCTCGTCGGCTACGGCTGCGTGACCTGCATCGGCAACTCCGGCCCGCTCCCGGAGGAGGTCAGCAAGGCGGTGAACGACAACGACCTCACCGTCGTCTCGGTGCTCTCGGGCAACCGCAACTTCGAGGGGCGGATCAACCCGGACGTGAAGATGAACTACCTCGCGTCCCCGCCGCTGGTCGTGGCCTACGCCCTGGCCGGCTCGATGGACGTCGACATCACCAGCGAGCCGCTGGGCACCGACACCGCCGGCAAGCCGGTCTACCTGCACGACATCTGGCCCTCCCCCCAGGAGGTCCAGGAGGTGATCGACTCGGCGATCGAGCGGGACATGTTCACCCGCGACTACTCCGACGTCTTCGCCGGCGACGAGCGCTGGCAGTCCCTTCCGACTCCCACCGGGAACACCTTCGAGTGGGACGCCGAGTCGACCTACGTGCGCAAGCCGCCGTACTTCGAGGGCATGCCGGAGACCCCCGCCCCGGTGGAGGACATCACCGGTGCGCGGGTGCTGGCCAAGCTCGGCGACTCGGTCACCACCGACCACATCAGCCCGGCCGGCTCGATCAAGCCGGACAGCCCGGCGGGCAAGTACCTCACCGAGCACGGCGTGGAGCGGCGCGACTTCAACTCCTACGGCTCGCGCCGCGGCAACCACGAGGTCATGATCCGCGGCACGTTCGCGAACATCCGCCTGCGCAACCAGATCGCCCCAGGGACCGAGGGCGGGTTCACCCGCGACTTCACCGCCGCCGAGAACCCGGCCGACGCGCCGGTCACCACGATCTACGACGCCTCGGTCGCCTACCAGGACGCCGGCATCCCGCTGGTCGTGCTGGCCGGCAAGGAGTACGGCTCGGGCTCGTCCCGGGACTGGGCCGCCAAGGGCACCGCGCTGCTGGGCGTCAAGGCCGTCATCGCCGAGTCCTACGAGCGCATCCACCGCTCCAACCTGATCGGGATGGGCGTGCTGCCGCTGCAGTTCCGCGACGGCGAGAACGCCGACTCGATCGGGCTCACCGGCGAGGAGACCTTCTCGATCACCGGCATCACCGGCTTGAACAGCGGCATCCCGCGCGAGGTCCAGGTCGTCGCCGAGGGCCCCTCCGGCCGCACCGAGTTCGCCGCCCGGGTGCGCATCGACACCCCCGGGGAGGCGGACTACTACCGCCACGGCGGGATCATGCAGTACGTCCTGCGGAACCTGGCCGGGAAGGCCTAGGCCCACCGCTGTCACTGCCGGCCCCGGCCGGAACGATCACGGTCCCGTGATCTCTTGTCGCCGCCCCCGCGCGATTCCGCGGGGGCGGCGACACTTTCGTGGGGGGAGTTCCGCCTGAGCCCTCGACGGCGGTCGTCGCGCCGGCGGGTGCGGTCGCGTACATGAGGAAAGGCGGCTGGTGACGGGGGCGGTGCCGCGCGGGGCAGGTCGGGCGGCCGACCGCCGGTCTAAGGAGTGGCGCACACGGAACGTCCGAGGAAGTGTGGCCTATAGCCCTCACTTCCTCGGACGTTAGGCGTTCCGGCGGCCGGCAGCAGGATTGGCCCCGAGCGAGACTCCTCCCGTCACCAGCGCCGTTGACCGTGTCCCCGCGGTCCGTGAGCGGCCGACGCCAAGCAGGCGACGCCAGCGGCTGCCTCCCTGAAGGCCCCACCGGGCACCATGTCCCCATGACCACCCCCGTCCCGCCCGGCTGGCCCCGGGAGGTGCGCCCGCCCGGCGCCCCGGACTGGGAGCGCAGCGCCACCTCCTGGCTGCTGGACCTGTGCCCGCCGGACCACCGCGGCTACGACGTCCTGCGCCGGCATCCCGTCGTGCTGGCCCGCTTCGCCGCCCGGCACGTCGCCGCCGGTGTCGAGGCGGCCCGTCGCGGTCTGGCCGAGGTGCGCACCGACCTGCGCGATGTCGTGCCGCCGGAGGTCGTCACCCAGGCGGTGGAGGTGTGGGAGCGCGAAGGCGTGCGCCTGCTGGCTACGGCCCGCGCCGTCGACCTCGTGGAGCAGGCGCTGCGCGGGCGCCGCTACGTCCCGCGCCTCTGAGCGAGCACCCCGTGCCGGGCTGTGGACAGCCGCCGACGTCGGCGGCGGCGCGGCGGCTAGCGTGCCGGGCGTGCGGATCGAGGTGGAGCCGGAGTCGTTGACGGGGGCGGCGCGCGCGGTGGCCGAGCCGGAGCGGGCGGTGGCGACCGCCGGCCAGGCGATGGCCTCGGTGCGAGCCGTGCCGCTGCTGGAGCTGGCCGACCGGGGCGACCTGCAGGACGCGCTGGACCGGGTGCTGCGCTGCCTGAGCGCGCTGGTCCGGGACAGCGGCGGGCTGCTGGAGGACCTGCGCTGGGCGCTGGACGAGGCGGCGCGCACCTACGTCGAGGCCGAGCACGCGGCCACCGCCAACCGGTAGGTCCAGACGACGACGGGCCGGCCCCGCGGTGGCGGGGCCGGCCCGGCTGCGCCCGGAACGTCAGTCGTCGGGAGCGAGCGGATGCGGGGGATCAGCCCCGCACGCCGAGCAGGTGCTCGAGGGCGAGCTGGTCCAGGCGCTCGAAGCCGCACCCGCGCTCCCCGAGCTTGTCCGCGTCGAAGCCGCCGAAGGAGTCGCGCAGTGCGGTCAGCGACTCGCCGGCCTCCAGCGTGGGCACCGCGAGGTCGGGCACCTGGGCGGCGGCCAGCGCGTCCTGCACCTCCGGGTCGGCGCGGAACGCCTTCGCCTTCTCCTTGAGGATCAGGTAGGTGCGCATGTTGGCCGCGGCCGACACCCAGACGCCGTCGTAGTCCTCGGTGCGCGGCGGCTTGAAGTCGAAGTGCCGCGGGCCCTGGTAGCCGGCGGACTCGAGCAGGTCGACCAGGAAGAACGCGCTCTTGACGTCGGCCGAGCCGAAGCGCAGGTCCTGGTCGAACTTGGGCCCGTGCTGCCCGTTGAGGTCGATGTGGAACAGCTTGCCGGCCCACAGCGCCTGCGCGATGCCGTGCACGAAGTTCAGGTTGGACATCTGCTCGTGCCCGACCTCGGGGTTCAGCCCCACCATCTCGGGGTGCTCGAGGCTGTTGATGAACGCGAGCGCGTGCCCGACGGTCGGCAGGAAGATGTCCCCCCGCGGCTCGTTCGGCTTGGGCTCCAAGGCGAACTTCAGGTCGTAGCCCTGCTCGAGGACATAGGCGCACAGGGTGTCGAAGGCCTCCTTGAAGCGGTCGTAGGCCGCGCGCAGGTCCTTCGACGCGTCGCTCTCGGCACCCTCGCGGCCGCCCCAGGCGACGTAAGTGGTGGCGCCGAGCTCCACCGCGAGGTCGATGTTGCGCATGGTCTTGGCCAGCGCGTAGCGGCGGACCTCGCGGTCGTTGCTGGTGAAGGCGCCGTCTTTGAACACCGGGTGGGTGAACAGGTTCGTCGTCGCCATCGGCACCTTCATGCCGGTCTCGTCCAGGGCGGACCGGAACCGGGCGACGACGCGGGAGCGCTCGGCGTCGTCGCTGCCGAACGGCACCAGGTCGTCGTCGTGGAAGGTGACGCCGTAGGCGCCGAGCTCGGCCAGCCGGTGCACGCTCTCGACCGGGTCGAGGGGGGCGCGGGTGGCGTCGCCGAACGGGTCGCGGCCCAGCCA
The DNA here is from genome assembly GCA_051954955.1 of Motilibacteraceae bacterium. Lineage (GTDB taxonomy): Bacteria > Actinomycetota > Actinomycetes > Motilibacterales > Motilibacteraceae > JBQCHF01. Next base: position 18,785 of record JBQCHF010000185.1, on the reverse strand, counting down.
GCCCACGGTCCACAGGCCGAAGGTGAACTTGTCGGCGGGGGCGGGGGTGAAGCGGGTGGGGGTGGAGCTGGTGGCGGTGTCGCTGCTGCTCATGACGGTCCTCGCTGCGTTTGTTTCGGGACCCAACGAATTGCACGAGACCGTACACCGTCGCCACGGCGTCGTGAAGCGCCGCGCGTCATCCCGACGACATCCTCCCGACGCTTCCGGAATTCGACGCTGCGCCCGGCACCGGGCCTGGCCGCCTTCAGACCCCGTGCAGGGCCAGGCGCGCCGCCGCGTACTGCTCGCGCACCCGCGTGCCGGCCCGCACCTCGGCGTCGGGCACCTCGGCGGCGGACTCGACGGCCACCTCCCAGTCCGGCAGCTGCCCGGTGAGCGCCCAGGCCGCCTGCCGGGCCGCCCCGAGCGCCACGTACTCACCCGGCGTCGGCACCGCGACCGGCACCCCGAGCAGCTGGGCCGCCACCTGCTGCACCGCCGGGTTGCGGGCGGCTCCGCCCACGAGCAGCGCCCGGCCGGGACGGACGCCTTGCGCGGCCAGCGCCTGCACGCCGTCGGCCAGGCCGCAGAGCATGCCCTCGACGGCGGCGCGGGCCAGGTTGGCCGGGGTGAGGTTGTCCCGGGTGAGCCCGTGCAGCGAGCCGCGCGCGTCGGGCAGGTCCGGGGTGCGCTCGCCGTCGAGGTAGGGGAGCAGCACCAGGCCGCCGGCGCCAGGTTCGGCAGCGAGTGCGAGCCGCGCGAGCCCGGCGTGGTCGACGCCGAGCAGCGCCGCCGCGGAGTCCAGGACCCGGGCCGCGTTGAGCGTGCAGACCAGCGGCAGGTAGCGCCCGGTGGCGTCGGCGAACCCGGCCACGGCCCCGCTCGGGTCCGCGGCGGGGACGTCGGCGACGGCGAACGCGGTGCCGCTGGTGCCCAGCGAGATCGCGACGTCGCCGGGACCCATGCCGAGGCCCAGCGCGGCGCCCATGTTGTCGCCGGTGCCGGCCGCGAGCAGCGCTCCCCAGGGGGTCTGACCGGCGACCTCGGCCGGCCCGAGCACGCGCGGCACCTCCAGGTCCCGCCCGGCGGCCAGCCGCAGCAGGTCGGGCCGGTAGGCGCCGGACGCGGGGGACCAGTAGCCGGTGCCGGAGGCGTCGCCGCGGTCGGTGGCCGGCAGCTCCCCGGTGGCCGGTCCGCCCAGCAGCTGCCAGCTCACCCAGTCGTGAGGGAGCGAGACGGCACGGGCGCGGGCCATCTGCGCCGGCTCGGCACGCGCCACCCAGCGCAGCTTGGTGACGGTGAAGCTGGCCACCGGCACCGAGCCGACGGCGGCCGCCCACGCCGCTGCGCCGGCTGCCCCAGCACCCAGCTCCCCGACCAGGTCGCGCGCATCCGGTGCCGAGCGGGTGTCGTTCCACAGCAGCGCGGGGCGGACCACCTCGAGGTCGTCGTCGAGCAGCACCATCCCGTGCTGCTGGCCGGCCACCCCGATCGCGGCGACGCCCTCCAGCAGCCCCTCGTCCAGGCCTCCGGTGGCGACCCGCAGCGCCTCCCACCAGGCGGCCGGCGCCACCTCGCTGCCGTCCGGGTGCGGGGCCCGGCCCTCGCGCACCACCTGCCCGGTGGCGGGGTCGACGACGAGGACCTTGGTGGACTGGGTCGAGCTGTCGACCCCGGCGACGAGGGGCGCGCTGGCATCCGGCATGGGCCGCATCCTGCACCAGCCCGGCCCGGGCGCGAGGGCCCGCGACGCCGGCGCGGCGGTCCGTCGCCGGATCCTGGGAGCCGGTGACGGCCACGTGTCCGGGAGGTGTCCACGCGGGGCCGAGCGCCGTCAGGACACGAAACGGTAAAGACCTTGGGGGAACCGTTGGCGCACCAAAGTCGGGGGGCTTATGTTCGCGGCCACAACATTCCGGGGCGCCGAGACGGGCGCCGGAGAGCTGGGCCGGGCCGTCGCGGTGACGGGTGAGCCGGCCGAACAGAAGGGGTCCCCGCGTATGAGCAAGTCCGCCCTCAAGCTGGCGGCAGTGGGAGCGGTCGGTGCGCTCGCCCTGTCGGCCTGTGGGTCGAGCAGTTCCGGCGGCACCACCAACGCCGGCGGCAGCAACACCGCCTCCTCGTCCGCGTCCGCCTCGGCCTCCGGTGGCGGCGCCTCCGGGGCCGTGCAGGTCGGCGTCATCCTCCCCGACACGCAGTCCTCGGCCCGGTGGGAGACCGCCGACAAGCCGCTGCTGACCAAGGCCTTCCAGGATGCGGGCATCAAGGCCGACATCCAGAACGCCCTGGGCGACAAGAACAAGATGGCGACCATCGCCGACGGCATGATCCAGGAGGGCGTCAAGGTCCTCATCATCACCAACCTGGACAGTGCGTCCGGTGCGGCGATCGAGGCCAAGGCCGCCCAGAACGGCATCAAGACCATCGACTACGACCGACTCACCCTCGGTGGCAGCGCGGACTACTACGTCTCCTTCGACAACACGAAGGTGGGTGAGCTGCAGGGCCAGGGCCTGGTCAAGTGCCTGGGTGACAAGGCCAAGAGCGGCGCGGCGATCATCGAGCTCAACGGCTCGCCGACCGACAACAACGCCACCCTCTTCAAGAACGGCTACGACTCGGTCCTGGACCCGCTGTACAAGTCCGGCGCCCTGAAGAAGGTCGGCGACCAGAGCGTCCCGAACTGGGACAACGCCCAGGCCGGCACGATCTTCCAGCAGCTGCTGACCAGTGCCGGCGGCAAGGTGGACGGCGTGCTCGCGGCCAACGACGGCCTCGGCAACGCGGCCATCACCGTGCTCAAGGCGCAGGGCCTCAAGGTGCCGGTCACCGGTCAGGACGCCACCGTCCAGGGCCTGCAGAACATCCTCGCCGGCGACCAGTGCATGACGGTCTACAAGGCGATCAAGAAGGAGGCCGACGGCGCCTCCAAGCTGGCCATCGGCCTGATCAAGGGTCAGGCGGCCGAGACCAACGGCACCACCAAGGACACCCAGGGCAACCGGGACGTCCCCTCGGTGCTGCTCACCCCTGAGGCGATCTTCAAGGACAACGTGAAGGACGTCATCGCCGACGGGTTCGTCAGCAAGGCCGACGTCTGCACGGCGAACTACGCCAAGGCGTGCGCCGACGCGGGCATCCAGTAACACCCCCAGCAGCCCCGGGAGCCACGGGCGGGCCGCACCCCGCCCGTGGCCTCCCGGGGCCACCTCTCGTGAGCAGCACGTCAGATCACGACCCACAGCACCACCCAGCCACCAGCCGTGCCGGGCCCGCCAGTCGTAGCCGGCCGACGTGCGCACGGCAGCGAGAGCGAGGTACCAGTGGCGGACACGCCGATCCTGGAACTGCGGGGGATCAACAAGAGCTTCGGAGCCGTGCACGTGCTGCACGACGTCGACTTCAGCGTCTACCCGGGCGAGGTCACCGCGCTCGTGGGTGACAACGGCGCCGGCAAGTCGACGCTGGTCAAGTGCATCGGCGGCATCTACCCGATCGACAGCGGCGAGGTCACCTTCAACGACCAGAAGGTCACCGTGCACGGCCCGCGCGACGCCGCCCACCTCGGCATCGAGATCGTGTACCAGGACCTCGCGCTGTGCGACAACCTGGACATCGTCCAGAACATGTTCCTGGGCCGCGAGCCGATCAAGGGCGGCATGCTCGACGAGGCCAGCATGGAGCGCCAGGCGCGCGACGTCCTGGCCAGCCTCTCGGTGCGCACCGTGAAGTCCGTCCGCCAGACCGTGTCCTCCCTCTCCGGCGGACAGCGGCAGACGGTGGCGATCGCCAAGTCGGTGCTGTGGAACAGCAAGGTGGTCCTCCTCGACGAGCCGACCGCCGCCCTGGGCGTGGCCCAGACCCGTCAGGTGCTGGACCTGGTGCGCCGGCTGGCCGACCAGGGACTGGGCGTGGTGCTCATCAGCCACAACATGAACGACGTCCTCGAGGTGTCCGACCGCATCGCGGCGCTCTACCTCGGTCGCCTGGCCGCGGAGGTCAAGGCCAAGGACGTCACGCACTCCCAGGTCGTCGAGCTCATCACCGCCGGTCGCAGCGGTGACATCGGGCTCGCCCCTGTCACTGCCGACGCGAGCGCGTGAGGAAGGCGACATGACCCAGCAGACCACCGGCAGCAGCCCGGCCGACGGGCCGTCGACCGCCACGGACAAGGCCTCGCCCGCCCCCCAGGCGCCCACCGGGGTCGGCAGCGTCACGACGGCGCAGACCGACTTCGCCCGCGACGCCGGAGCCACCAGCCTCTCCGGTGCCGCCCGCGACTACTGGCAGCGGGTGCGCGGCGGCGACGTCGGCGCCCTGCCCGCCATCGCGGGCCTCATCGTGCTGGTGCTGATCTTCAGCAACACCACCAACGGGAAGTTCTTCACCGTCGGCAACCTGGCCAACCTCCCGGCCCAGGCGGCCGCCACGATCCTGATCGCCATGGGGCTCGTGTTCGTGCTCCTGCTCGGCGAGATCGACCTGGCCGCCGGCACGGCCTCCGGCGTCTGCGCCGGGGTGATGGCGCTCGCGCTCAACCACGAGGGCGGGTTCCACGGATCCACCGGCACCGGCACCTGGCTGGCCTTCGTCGTGCTCATGGCGGTGGCGCTGGTCGTGGCCGCCCTGGCCAAGCTCTGGTACGCCGCCGCGTTCACCGGTGTGGGCGTCGTCCTGCTGGTCACCCCGCTCTCGCACGTGCAGGTCCTGGCGATCCTGCTGGCCATCTGCATCGGCGTCGGCATCGGCACCCTCACCGGCGCCCTGGTGGCCCGGGTCGGCATCCCCTCGTTCGTCGTGACCCTGGCGCTGTTCCTCGCCTGGCAGGGCGTCCTGCTCCAGCTCGAGGGCGAGGGCAACGCCATCGCGGTGCGCAACTTCAAGCTGATCAACGCGCTGGCCAACAAGAACGTCCCGCCGGTGTGGGGCTGGATCCTCTTCCTCATCGCGATCGGCGGCTACTTCGGGTACACGCTGTTCCGCTCCACCCGTCGGCGCAGCGAGGGGCTGTCCGCCGAGCCGATGTCGCTGGTGCTGGTGCGCGGCGGCGCCCTGACGGTGGTCGGCGCGGTGTGCGTCTGGTTCCTCAACCAGAACCGCGGTCTCAACCCGAACTTCCCGATCGAGGGCATGCCCTACGTCGTCCCGATCATCCTCATCCTGATGGTGTTCTGGACGCTGATCCTCAACCGCACCCGGTTCGGCCGGTACGTCTACGCCGTCGGCGGCAACGCCGAGGCGGCTCGCCGCGCCGGCATCGAGGTGCCGCGGATCAGGGTGGCCGTGTTCGCCATCGGCTCGGGCATGGCCGCGATCGGCGGCGTGGTCGCGGCCAGCAAGCTCGGCGGCGTCCCCTCCGACGCGGGCGGCGGCAACCAGCTGCTCTACGCGGTCGGTGCGGCCGTCGTCGGCGGAACGTCCCTGTTCGGCGGTCGCGGCAAGGCGCGCGACGCGGTGCTCGGCGGCCTGGTGATCATGATGATCCCGAACGGCCTGGGCCTGATGGGCCTGAGCTCGTCGTACAACTTCATGGTCACCGGCATCGTGCTGCTGGTTGCGGCCAGCGTCGACGCCCTCTCGCGCAAGCGGGCCGCGGTCTCCGGCCGCTAGCGGCCGGATCACCGCAGGGCCCACCCGCAGCGAGAGAGGGACGAGGACGACATGGAGCGCCGGAGCGCGGCCACGACGCAGGACGAGGTGCGCCGGCACAACGTCAGCACCCTGCTGCGTCACGTGCACGTCTCCGGCGACCTGTCCCGCGCCGAGCTGACCAGCCTGATGGGGCTCAACCGCAGCACCATCAAGGCCCTGGTCACCGAGCTCGGCGACGCCGGGCTGGTCACCGAGCAGATCCCGGAGACCCGCTTCGGCGCCGGCCGGCCCAGCCACGTCGTGGTGCCGCGCGCGGACGCGGCCTACGTGCTGGCCGCCAACCTCGGCGTCGACGGCGTCTCGGCGGCTGCGGTCGGGCTGGGCGGGCGCATCCTCGCCCGCAAGGAGTACCGGCTCAGCGGGGTGGGGTCCAAGCCGGCGCTGGTCCTCGGGCGCCTGGCCACCGAGCTGCGCAAGCTCGTCGGCCAGGTGCCCGACGGCCGGCTGGTCGGCATCGGGGTGGGGGTGCCGGGAACGGTGCGCCGCTCCGACGGCTTCGTCGAGCAGGCCCCGAACATGGAGTGGTTCGGGGTCCCGGTGGCGGCGCTGGTGGGGGAACGGCTCGGGTACGGCGTGCCGGTGCGCGTCGGCAACGACGGAGACCTCGGCGCGCTGGCCGAGCACGTGCGCGGGGCTGGCCGCGGCTGCGACAACATGATCTACATCGCCGGCGAGGTCGGCGTGGGCGGCGGCCTCATCGTGGACGGGCGCACCCTGCAGGGAGCGGGCGGCTACGCCGGCGAGATCGGCCACATGCTGGTCAACCCGGACGGGCACCGGTGCCGCTGCGGCAGCACCGGCTGCCTGGAGACCGAGGCCGGCGAGCAGGCGCTGCTGCGCGAGGCGGGGGAGCCGACCGACGGCGGCCGTCCGGCGGCCCGGCGGGTGCTCGAGCGGGCCCGGGGCGGCGACGCCGTCGCCCAGGCCGCGGTGGACCGGGTGGCCACCTGGCTCGGCCGCGGCATCGCCTCGCTGATCAACGTCTTCAACCCCGAGGTCGTGATCATGGGTGGCCCGCAGTCCCGCGTGTTCGCCCTCGCCGAGGGCGTGGTGCGCGCCACCATCGAGCGGCACGCGATGAGCCCTGCGCGTCAGCAGGTGCGGGTGGTGCGCCCCGGCCTCGGCGGCGACTCCAGCCTGCTGGGTGCGGCCGAGCTCGCCTTCGAGCCGCTGCTGGCCGACCCGGTCGACATCTGGTGGGCACGCATCGGCTGACCCGGGGCAGGCGGCATACCTGCCCTCCGGGGTGATCGCGTCGGGAGGCCCCGGGTGCCCCGCGCACCTAGACTGGCCAGGCGTCGTCGCCCCGGGCGGAGGCGCCGCCGTCGTCCGGTTCGTGGCGGTCGGTGCCGGACGACGACGTCAGGAGGAGCGGGTGGGCCTGCTGGACAGGATCGCCGGACCGGAGGACCTGCAGGGTCTGGACCGGGCGCAGCTCGAGGCGTTGGCCGCCGAGATCCGTACCTTCCTGGTCACCAGCGTGGCCCGTACCGGCGGCCACCTCGGGCCCAACCTCGGTGCGGTCGAGCTCACGCTCGCGCTGCACCGCGTCTTCCACAGCCCGCACGACCGCATCCTGTTCGACACCGGCCACCAGGCCTACGTGCACAAGCTGCTCACCGGCCGGCAGGACTTCTCCCGGCTGCGCAAGAAGGGCGGCCTGTCCGGCTACCCCTCGCGCGCCGAGTCCGAGCACGACACGATCGAGAACTCGCACGCCAGCACCGCGCTGTCCTACGCGGACGGGCTGGCCAAGGCCTTCGAGCTGCGCGGCACCGACCAGCGCGTGGTGGCGGTGATCGGCGACGGCGGGCTCACCGGCGGCATGGCCTGGGAGGCGCTGAACAACATCGCGGCCGCCCCGGACCGCCCGGTCGTCATCGTCGTCAACGACAACGAGCGCTCCTACGCCAAGACGGTGGGCGGGCTGGCCAACCACCTGGCCACGCTGCGCACCACCGGCGGCTACGAGCGGTTCCTCGAGTGGGGCAAGGGCGTCCTCGGGCGCACCCCGGTGGTCGGCGTGCCCCTCTACGAGACCCTGCACGGGATGAAGAAGGGCCTGAAGGACATCGTCGCCCCGCAGGGGATGTTCGAGGACCTCGGGCTGAAGTACGTGGGTCCGGTGGACGGCCACGACGTCGAGGCGCTCGAGCACGCGCTGCGCCGGGCCAAGCAGTACGGCCGTCCGGTCATCGTGCACGCCATCACCACCAAGGGGCAGGGCTACGCCCCGGCCGAGTCCGACGAGGCAGACCGCTTCCACGCGGTGCGCGTCATCGACCCCGAGACCGGCCAGCCGCTCAAGGCCGCCGGGCCGGACTGGACCAGCGTGTTCGCCGCCGAGATGGTCGCGGTGGCCGACGAGCGCCCCGACGTCGTCGGCGTCACCGCCGCCATGTGCATCCCGGTGGGGCTGCACCAGCTGCAGGCGGCCCACCCGGACCGGGTCTTCGACGTCGGCATCGCCGAGCAGCACGCGGTCACCTCCGCGGCCGGCATGGCGATGGGCGGCCTGCACCCGGTGGTCGCGGTCTACGCCACGTTCCTCAACCGCGCCTTCGACCAGGTGCTCATGGACGTCGCGCTGCACCGCTGCGGGGTCACCTTCGTGCTGGACCGCGCCGGTATCACCGGCGACGACGGCGCCTCGCACAACGGGGTCTGGGACCTCGCCGTGCTCCAGGTCGTGCCCGGCCTGCGGATCGCCGCCCCGCGCGACGCCGCCACCCTGCGCGCGGAGCTGCGCGAGGCCCTCGACGTCGACGACGCCCCCACCGTGGTGCGCTTCCCCAAGGGCCCGGTGGGCGAGGACGTGCCCGCGGTCGGGCACATCGGCGGGATGGACACCCTGCGCCGCGAGGGCGACGAGGACGTGCTCATCGTGGCGGTCGGCGCCATGGCGAAGACCTGCCTGGAGGTGGCCGACGGCCTGGCGGCCCAGGGCATCGGCGTCACGGTGGTCGACCCGCGCTGGGTGAAGCCGCTGGACCCGGCCCTGGTCACCCAGGCCGCCCGGCACCGGCTGGTCGTGGTGGTCGAGGACGGCAGCCGCACCGGGGGAGTGGGCTCGGTGCTCGGCCAGGCCCTGCACGACGCCGGGGTCCCCACCCCGCTGCGCACCTTCGGGGTGCCGCAGCGCTTCCTGGACCACATGACGGTGGCCGAGGTGCGCGAGGAGCTCGGGCTGACCGCCCAGGCGGTCAGCCGCGCCGTGGTGGAGGCCGTCGCCCGGCTGGACCAGGTGCTCGACGCCCGGGTCGGCGACCAGCCGGTGGAACCCTAGCCCGCGGCGTTCCCCAACCCCCGGCCCCGGCCCGAACGATCACGCGAGCGTGAGTACGGCGTCTAAGGCTGGTTTCTTGGGCCAATGGCCAGGCGCAGGTCGTTTCTGTCGTTCACGGGTCTTCTCACTCTCCGGCACCATTGGTGGCAGGCGGGGCACCCCTGCGGGTGCGCCTGAAGTTCATTCAGTGAGGCTGGCCCGGGCACCCCGCGGGTCTGGTCCGAGGCTGCGGGCGCAGGGCCTGCGCGAAGGGGGACTGTGTGACAGAGCCGTACCGCGTCTTCGACGTTGTCGAGCTGGCCGACCCGCGCCGGGACGGGCCTGCGCCGCTCGGGCCGCTGGTGGTGACGGAGGTCCGGGAGTATCCGGACAGAAGCTACAAGTACGCCACGGCTGCCCCGAACGACGAGGACTGGGTGAGCGCCATCTACCGCGCAGACCAACTGCGCCAGACTGGCGAGCAGGTGGACGCCCAGTGCTTCGCCTTGCCGGGCCCCTTCGCCTATCGGGACATCGTGCGGGTGGCCGACGACTACCCCGACCCGGAACTGGCTGGACAGGAGGGGCAAGTTGACGACTGGCAGAGCGGGGAGAGTCCGGTCTCGGTGTGGTTCGAGGCGCTGAGCGAGAGTGCCTTCCTTGAAGAGCAGGCGCTGACCCCGACTGGCCGTAGCGCCCCGCGACCCCCGGCCGTGCCCCGTGCGGTGCACCGCCTCGTCGACCAGGACGGACTGAGCGGCGGCAAGGGGCCCCTCGCCTTCGTCGTCATCGACGAACTCGACTTCTACCGGTAGCTGAGCGCTCGTCAGCCGGCGACGTGTGCCGCCGTGTAGGCGCGACGGTTGACCCCGGGAGGCCCTCCAGGCTGGTCACCGACTCGATCCATTGCCCACTTCCCCTCACTGCGGGTGACGGCCATTGGCCCAAACCCACCAGCCTTAGACGCCGTACTCACGCGAGCGTGATCCTTCCATGCTCACCGCAGCAGATCTGGTGCGGTGAGCATGGAACTGGTGCGGTGAGTGGCCACCGGGCGGCCGCCGACGACGGTGGCCGCGGCTCAGCGCCAGCGCACGTCCCGCAGTGCGCCGGTCGCCGGTGCGGGGTCGCGCAGCACGATCTCGGCCGGGCGGCCGCCGCTGGGGGCGAGGACGACCTCCTCGGCGGTGAGCAGCAGCGGGCGCTCGAAGCCGCGCTCCTCCGGCTCGGTGGCCGCGGCCGCGGCCAGCACGAACGCCGGGTCGATCCGGGACAGGTCCAGCCAGCCGCGGGTGCGCATCGGCACCGCCACCGCACGCATCCCGGTGGGGTCCTGGCTGCACACCCCGGCCCGGAAGGTGGCCGAGCCGAGCAGCGTGACCGCGTCGCAGTCGCCGACCGGGCGCAGCCCGTCCTTGGGCTGGCTGGCCAGCCGGCCGGCGGTCACCCCGCCCACCCGCTCGAGGTGCTCCTCCGCGGCGTACCACCAGCCAGCGATGCCGTCGGCGGGGTCGGCGTCCGGCGGCACGACGAGCACGGCGTCCGGGTCCGGGCCGATGTCGACCAGCCCGAGACCGAGCTCGAGCACCCCGCCCAGCACGCTCCGGCGTACCCATCCGCGACCGGGGTGGAGGGCGTGGCCGGCCGGCAGCCCGACCGGACGCACCCGCAGCGCCAGCTCGTCCGGGCTGAGGTCGGCCAGCGCCCGGGCGACGCGCAGCCGGTCCAGCACCCGGCGCCGCGCGGTGGGGGACTCGGGCTCGCTGTCGCCGACGGCCCGGGCCAGGCTCTCCCAGGGGATCTCCAGCGGCCGCCCGCCGCGCAGCACGACGCCGTCGCTGTAGGGCTCGAGGTCGACGTCGTGCAGCACCGCGCAGGCCAGTGCCGTGCGCCGCAGCGCAGCAGCCGCCGGCGGCGGGGGCACGTCCGTCACGGTCCGACGGTACCCAGGCGCTAGGCCGCGGCAACGGGTGCGAACCGGTGAATCCGCGTGCGTTCGGGTGAATGCACGGATGCGAAGAGTCACGAGCTCGGGCGACCAACCCTATGGTCCGTGCTCGATCTGTCGCGCTCGGCGGGTGACGAGGGGGAGAGGGCCGGGCCCGGTGCGCAATCGGCAGCCGAGGGCTCGGCTGCGGGGGGCTCGGCTAGGTCCGCGGAAGGTGCTGCTCGTGGCCGGTGCCGCGCTGGTCATCCTGTTCGGGTCCGGCGGCGCCACCGTGGTCGCGGCCACGCACCGCACCGCTCCCGCGCCCGGCCCGGCCATCGACGCCGTGCTGGCGAGGTGGACCACGGCCGTCCAGACCAGGGACGAGGCCGCCTTCCTCGCCGACGTCGACCGCTCCCGCGCGGGACTGGTCGCCCACCGCCGCGCGCTCTACCGGGCGCTGTCGATGATGCCGGTGAGCCACGTCTCCTGGCGCCGCGGCGGCCCGGGCACCTACACCCTCCCCGGCCTGGACCAGCGCTACCACGCGGCCACCTCGGTGGTCGCGGTGCTGTTCAGCTACCGCGTGGACGGCGTGGACGAGCACACCAGCATGACCCCGGAGGGGTTCACCTTCGCGGCGGAGGGGGGCCGCTGGGTGCTGGCCGGCGAGTCCGACGTCGACGCCGAGCTGCCTTACGGCGGCCACGCCCTGCCCTGGGACCTCGAGGACGTGGCTGTGGCCACCGGCAAGGACAGCGTGGTGGTCGGCGACGTGGCGGACCGCGCCGCCCTGGCGCACCTGGCCGTCCAGGCCGACATCGCCGTGCAGGAGGTCCGGAAGGTCTGGCCCGACTGGCAGCACCAGAAGGTCGTGGTCTTCGTGCCCCGCGATCCACGGGTGATCGACACCTACTTCCGCAGCCCGCGCCAGAGCGTGGAGAGCACGGCTGCGGTGACCGTGCCCGTGACCGAGGGCGTCGAGGAGTGGGTCGGGTCCGGCTGGGCCTCCATCCGGTCCGGCCAGCGCGTCGTGCTCAATCCGCGCAACGTCTCCCTCGGCGACGCCGACCTGCCGTTCCTGCTGCGCCACGAGTTCGCGCACGTCGCCACCGCCGGCCTCACCGCCCCGGGCACGCCGACCTGGCTGGTCGAGGGCGCCGCCGAATGGACCTCGTTCTACGCCGAGCCGAGCGAGCGCGAGTTCCCAGACGACGTGGTGAACGACGCTGCCGACGGCAAGCTCCTGGACACGCTGCCGGGACCGGTCGACTTCTACACGCAGCCCCACTCCTACGACGTGTCGTTCCTGGTGTGCGACTACATCCAGGAGAAGTACGGCCTTCCCAAGCTGCGCCAGCTCTACGACCAGCTCTCCACGGTGCCGAACGACGCCTTCAGCGGACAGGCCCAGGACCAGGCGATTCCGAAGGTTCTCGGCGTGAGCGCGGAGCAGCTGGTGCGCGGCGTCGACGCCTGGGCCGAGCAGCAGTTCTCCTAGCCGGATCCCAGAGGGGCGTCCCACCCGCCCGTGCAGCAGAGTGGGACGCCCCGCGCCTGACCGGATGGTCAGCCCGGCAGGCTGGCCACCCCGGGGGCGAGGAAGCGCCGGCCGTTGACCTTCTCCGAGATGCCGGTGCGGTCCAGGTACGGCGTGATGCCGCCGTTCCAGAACGCGAACCCGCCGCCGAGGATCAGGCAGAGGTCGATGTCCTCGGCCGCGGCCACCACGCCCTCGTCGAGCATCAGCCGGATCTCCTCGGCCAGCGCGCAGGCGGCCCGCTCGAGTACCTGCTCGGACGTCAGCGGGGTGTCGCCCTGGGGCCAGAGCGCGGCCACCTCGGGGTCGACCTGCGCCTCGCCGGCCGCCGACCACGTGTAGACGGCCTGCTTGCCCGCGGCGACGAGGTCGACGAAGCCCTGCGAGTAGGGGAACCGGTCGCCGAAGGCGCCGTGCAGGGTCTCGGCGGTGTGCAGGGCGACGGCCGGTCCGACCAGCTGGAGCAGGACGAACGGACGCATCGGCATGCCGAGGGCGTCGACGGCGGCGTCGGCCACCTCGAACGGCGTGCCGGCGTCGACGGCGGCGATCACCTCGCCCAGCGCCCGGGTGACGAGCCGGTTGAACACGAACGCCGGGGCGTCCTTGACCAGCACGCAGGACTTCTTCAGCTTCTTGCCGACGGCGAAGGCCGTGGCGAGGGCGGCGTCGTCGGTCTTCTCGCCCCGCACGACCTCGAGCAGCGGCAGCACCGCGACCGGGTTGAAGAAGTGGAATCCGACCACCCGCTCGGGGTGCGCGAGCCCTGCGGCCATCTCGGTGACCGAGAGCGAGGAGGTGTTCGTGGCCAGGACGCACTCGGGAGAGACGATCGACTCGACCTCGGCGAACACCTTCTGCTTGACCGACATCTCCTCGAACACCGCCTCGATGACCCAGTCGGCGTCGGCGAAGCCGTCCTTGCTGGTGGATCCCGTGACCAGCGCCTTGATCCGGTTGGCCCGGTCCGGGGAGAGCCGCTTCTTCTGCAGGAGCTTGTCGATCTCGCCGTGCACGTAGGCGATGCCCTTGTCCACCCGGGCCTGGTCCAGGTCGGTCATGACTACGGGCACCTCGAGCCGCTGCGCGAACAGCAGCGCGAGCTGGCTGGCCATCAGACCCGCGCCGACGACGCCGACCTTGGTGACCGGCCGGGCCAGGGACTTGTCCGGCGCGCCGGCCGGTCGCTTGGCCCGCTTCTGCACCAGGTCGAAGGCGTAGAGCCCGGCGCGCAGCTCGTCGCCGAAGGCGAGGTCGGCGAGCGCCTGGTCCTCGGCGGCGGTGCCGGTGGCGAAGTCGGCCGTCTTGGCCAGCTCCACCAGCTCCAGCGCCCGATAGGGCGCGGGGGCGAGACCGCGGGTCTTGGCGTCGGCCAGGGCCCGGCCGCGCGCCACGGCCGCGTCCCAGGCCTCGCCGCGGTCGACCTCGGGCCGCTGCACCGTGACCGCGCCGGTGAGGACCTGCGCGGCCCACAGCAGCGACTGCTCGAGGTAGTCGGCGGCGTCGAACATCGCGTCGGCGATGCCGAGCGCGAAGGCCTGCGGTCCCTTGAGCATCCGGTTCTGGTTCAGCGGGTTCTCGATGATGACCGAGATCGCCTTGTCCGCGCCGATGAGGTTGGGCAGCAGCTGCGTGCCGCCCCAGCCCGGGACCAGCCCGAGGAAGCACTCCGGCAGCGCGACGGCCGGCACCGAGGAGGAGATGGTGCGGTAGTCGCAGTGCAGCGCGATCTCCAGGCCGCCGCCCATGGCCGCGCCGTTGACGAAGGCGAAGGTCGGTACGGAGGCGTCCTTGAGCTTGCGGAACACCCGGTGCCCGGCCCGGCCGAGCTCGAGGGCGTCCTCGCGGTCGCCCCCGAGCTTGACGACCTTCAGGTCCGCGCCGACGGCGAAGATGAACGGCTTGCCGGTGACCGCGACGGCGGCCAGGCCCTCCTGCGAGAGCACCTCGTGCAGGGCGGCGTCGATATTCGCCAGGCCCTGCGGGCCGAACGTGGTCGGCTTGGTGTGGTCGAAGCCGTTGTCCAGCGTGATCAGGGCAGCCCGGCCGGCGCCGAGAGGCAGGTCGAGGTACTGCACGTGGGCCTGGGTGACGACCTCGTCGGGGAACTCGACGGGCGGGCGGCCGGTGGTGGTCTGGGTGGTGGTCGTCATGGTGGTCACTCCGTCTCCGACGAGCTGTCGGACGCCTCGTCGGACTGCTCGGCCGCCCCGGTCCAGTGCGGGTTCTCCCAGATGACCGTGCCGCCCATGCCGATGCCGATGCACATGGTGGTGATGCCGTAGCGCACGTCGGGGTGCTCCTCGAACTGGCGGGCCAGCTGGGTCATCAGCCGGACACCGGAGGAGGCGAGCGGGTGCCCGATGGCGATGGCGCCGCCGTAGGGGTTGACCCGCGGGTCGTCGTCGGCGATGCCGAAGTGGTCCAGGAACGCCAGCACCTGCACGGCGAACGCCTCGTTGATCTCGAAGGCGCCGATGTCCTCGATGCGCAGCCCGGCCTTGGCCAGCGCCTTCTCGGTGGCCGGCACCGGGCCGACGCCCATGACCTCGGGCTCGACGCCGGCGAAGGCGAAGGCGACCAGGCGCATCCGCACCGGCAGGCCCAGCTCGCGGGCGGTGTCCTCGGAGGCGAGCAGGCACGCGGTGGCGCCGTCGTTCAGGCCGGCCGCGTTGCCGGCGGTGACCCGACCGTGCGGGCGGAACGGGGTCTTGAGCGCGGCGAGGTCCTCCATGGTGGTGCCCGGCCGCGGCGGCTCGTCCTTGGTGGCCAGCCCCCAGCCCTTGTCCGCGCTGCGGGTGGCGACGGGCACGAGCTCGGGGCCGATCTGCCCGTTGGCGACGGCCTTGGCCAGCTTCTCCTGGCTGGCCACGGCGTAGGCGTCGGCCCGCTCCTTGGTCAGGTGCGGGAACCGGTCGTGCAGGTTCTCCGCGGTGTTGCCCATGACCAGGGCGGAGGGGTCGACCAGCTTCTCGGACACGATCCGCGGGTTGGGATCGACGCCCTCGCCCATCGGGTGGCGCCCCATGTGCTCCACGCCGCCGGCGATGACGACGTCGTACGCGCCGAAGGCGATCCCGCTGGCGCTGGTGGTGACCGCGGTCATCGCGCCGGCGCACATCCGGTCGATCGCGTAGCCCGGAACTGACTTGGGCAGCCCGGACAGCAGCGCCGCGGTGCGGCCGATGGTCAGCCCCTGGTCGCCGATCTGGGTGGTGGCGGCGATGGCGACGTCGTCGACCCGCTCCGGCGGCAGCGACGGGTTGCGTCGCAGCAGGTCGCGGATGCACTTGATCACCAGGTCGTCGGCGCGGGTCTCCGCGTACATGCCCTTGGGGCCGGCCTTGCCGAACGGGGTGCGGACGCCGTCGACGAAGACGACGTCTCGGGACTGACGGGGCACTGGGTCTCCTCACCGTGGAAGGCGTGCTCGCCCTCATGCTACTCGCCAGTAACACTGGCGGGTAACTCGCGGTGGCGACCCCGTCGCGAGAGCCCCGATCGGCCCTGGGTCAGCTCACAGTGATCTTGGTGCGGATGCCGTCGCCGGACTGCCCGGGCTTGCAGGCCAGCTCGTAGGTGCCGGCGGACAGCTGCGCGCTGAGCTGGCGGGACGTGCCCGGAGCTACGTCCTCGACCTCGCCGACGACCTTGGTGAAGGCGTCCCCGGAGGCGGCGTAGACGTAGAGCTCGGTGGTCTTGGTGCCCTGGTTGGTGACGCTGAACGTGGTGTCGCCGGCGGGCAGGGTGGTCGTCGCCGGCTCGCAGGTGCTGTCGGTGGCGGTGACCGCCACGCTGCCGCTGCTCGCACCGGTGCTGGCACCGCTGTCGGAGCCGCAGGCGGTCAGGGCCGGGGCGGCGGCGAGGGCGACGGTGAGCAGGAGGAGGGAGCGGGGGCGCATGCGGCGTCTCCAGACGTGGCGATGTGGTGGGGTGTGCGGGCGTGCGGGGACGGACGGTCCGCGGCGCTGTCGCGCCGCAGGGCCGCCGGGGGAGGGGGGAGGTCAGCGCACCGGGCTGGGGACCCGCGCCGGGGCAGCGGCCGCGGGGGCCGGCTTGCGCGCCGGGCGGAGGAAGAACGTCATGACCGGCACGACGTAGGCGACCCAGGCGACCGCCTGCAGCCAGGTGGTGGCGGGGGAGAAGTTGAAGATCCCCTTGAGCAGGGTGCCGTACCAGCTGCTCGGCGGGATGGCGGCGCTGACGTCGAAGGCGAGCGAGTTCAGGCCGGGCAGAATCCCAGCCTCCTGCAGGTCGTGCACGCCGTAGGCGAGCACCCCGGCGGCGACCACGACGAGCCCGGCACCGGTCCAGGTGAAGAACTTCTGCAGGTTGATCCGCACCGCGCCGCGGTAGAACAGCCAGCCGAGCGTGGCCGCGGTGAGCAGGCCGAGGGTGGCGCCCACGAGCGGGGCGGAGCCGGAGGTCGCCTGGACAGCCGACCAGATGAACAGCGAGGTCTCCAGCCCCTCCCGCCCCACGGCCAGGAACGAGGTGAGGACCAGGGCCGCGGTGCCCATGCTCACCGCGGCGTCGATGCGCCCGTGCAGCTCGGACTTGAGCGAGCGGGCGGTGCGCCGCATCCAGAAGATCATCCAGGTGACGAAGCCGACCGCGACGAGCGACAGCGTGCCGCCGAACGCCTCCTGGGCGGTGAAGGACATCGCCCGCGAGGTGAAGGTGAGCAGCGCGCCGAAGCCGAGGCTGACCGCGATCGCCACGGCGACGCCGGTCCAGACCGCCGGGAGCCGGTTGGTGCGGCCGGTCTTCACCAGATAGGCCACGAGGATGCTCACGACGAGCGATGCCTCGAGGCCTTCGCGAAGGCCGATGAGGAAGTTGGCGAACACGCGCGTGCTCCTCGGCTGGGATGCAGGTGGGCCGGTCGGGGTCGCCGGTGTGCACGGCTTGCCCGCCTGACGCTTAGGTAAGCCTAACCTTCACTGCTCTGTCCAGTCGACGCGGGCCGATGTGACCGGGGTCGCACCATGGGGGACGACGAGGGGGCGGTGGGTCGGCGGATCGGCGCAGCGCCGCTCACCGCGGTCGGGTCAGTCCGTCTGCGCGTCGTCGGGCGCGAGCGCCGCGACCAGCGGCCGCACGGTGAGGTCGACCTGCCAGCCCCGAGCCCCGTGCTCGCGCAGGAAGCGCCCGACGGCCTCCTCGTCGGACGGCTCGGGCGGGGTCCAGGCGAGCCGGCGGACCGTGTCGGGGGTGAGCAGGTTCTCCGTCGGCAGCCCGTGCTCGTCGGCCAGGGCGGCCACCGCCGCGCGGGCGGCGACGAGCCGGCGGGCCGCGGCCGGGTCGCGCTCGGCCCAGGCGCGGGCCGGCGGAGGGCCGTCGGCCGGCAGCGTCTGCGCCGGCAGGGCGGCCTCGGGCAGCGCCCGCGCGGCCTGAATGGCGGCGAACCAGGTGCCGGCGTGGCGCCGGGTGGCGCGCCCGCCGAACACCGGCAGCGCCAGCAGCTCCTCCACCGTGCGCACGCTGCTCATGGCCGCCTCGACGATGGCGCTGTCGGGCAGGACCCGTCCGGGGGACAGGTCGCGCCGCTGCGCCATCCGGTCGCGGGCCTCCCACAGGGCGCGCACGACCGCGAGCTGGCGCCTGCTGCGCACCCGGTGCATCCCCGAGGTGCGGCGCCACGGGTCGACCCGCGGGGCGGGGGGCGGGGCGGCCGCGATCGCGGCGAACTCCTCGCGCGCCCAGGCCAGCTTGCCGGCGGCCTCGAGCTGCCCGGCCAGGGCGTCGCGCAGCTCGACGAGCACCTCGACGTCGAGGGCGGCGTAGCGCAGCCAGGGTTCGGGCAGCGGCCGGGTGGACCAGTCGGCCGCCGAGTGGCCCTTCTCGAGGGTCAGTCCGAGCACGGTCTCGACCATGGCGCCCAGGCCGACCCGGGGGTAGCCGAGCAGCCGGCCGGCCAGCTCGGTGTCGAAGACGGTGCGCGGCACCAGGCCGATCTCGGCCAGGCACGGCAGGTCCTGGTTCGCGGCGTGAAGCACCCACTCGGCATCGGCCAGGACCGCGCCGAGCCCGCTCAGGTCCGGGCAGGCGATCGGGTCGATCAGCGCGGTGCCGGCACCGGCCCGGCGCAGCTGGACCAGGTAGGCGCGCTGGCCGTAGCGGTAGCCGGAGGCGCGCTCGGCGTCGACGGCCACCGGCCCGGAGCCGGCGGCGAAGGCGGCGACGACCCCGGCCAGCGCCTCGGCGCTGTCCACCGGGTGCGGGACGCCCTCGCGGGGCTCGAGCAGGGGGACGGGGGCGCGCTCGTCCGCGGCCTCGCGGACATCGACCTCGTCGACAGCTTCGGCCCCGTCCGCCACCTGAGGCCCCTGGTCGAGGGGGTGGGCGGCGGCACGGGTCACGGGCACCACGGTACGACGTGCCCGCTCCGGAGCCCGGGTGGGCACGCCCGGAGGATC
>JBQCHF010000184.1:0-75720 GCA_051954955.1 Motilibacteraceae bacterium | reverse complement strand
TCATGCAATTCGCGTGATCATGCAATCGGCGCGATCTTGAGGACCAAGATCGCGCCCATTGCATGATCACGTGCGTTGCATGATCACGGGGAGGGGCGGTGTCGGGGGCGTCACAGCGGGGGCGTCGTTCGTGGTGCGGGCGGCGCGGATAGCCTCCGGAGCATGCGCCGCGCCCTGATCTCCGCGGCGGTCCTCGGGGCCGCCCTGCTCGCCGTCGGCATCTGCTGGGCCTACGCCGACCGCGACCTCGACCTCTCCACCCCGGCCACCGCGCTGCTCGCGATCGGCACCGTGCTGTGCCTGGGCTCGCTCAACGGGGCGGTGGGGCTCGAGCGGCGGCCGGACGGGCTGGACGTGCCCGACGGGGAGCGCCTGGCCTCGCCGCACTGGGCCAGCCCGGTGCTGCTGGTCGGGCTCTGCGACGTCGCCGGCGGACTGTGGTCGTCGGTGCCGATGGCCGTGGTCGGGATCGTGCTGGTCGCCCTCGGGCTGGTGGCCCTGGGGCTGGAGACGCAGCGCCAGCCGGTGGACGACCGGCTCGACCGGCGCACCGTCGTCGCCGCCCGCCGGGCGCTGGCGTTCGCACAGGCGCACGGGGGAATGGGGGCGCCGCCCGGTGAAGCGGGCGCGCACGCGGTGCCGGTGCAGGGCGTGGTCGAGCACGTGGGGCGCGGGGCCGCACGGCTGGTCGTGGTGACCCCGGACGGTGCCTACGGCGACGTCGTGGTGCGCGACGTCGAGCAGGCCCACCGGGTGGCCGCGCTGGCGCGGATCGAGCTGCAGGAGGAGTTCTCCCGCGAGCTCGGCGCGGCGGTGAAGGTCGGGCCCTACGAGTGGGAGCGGATGGCGGGCATCCAGCTGAAGGGCGGCACGCCCGGGCGCTGACCCGCCGGCCCCTTGTGGGTGAGGGTTTGAGGGGGCATCCGCGCAACAACCCCTTCACGATCACGGGGGTGTGGGCGGGGCGGGTGCGCAGGGTGAGCAGCGCGTGGACGGCGGCCGCGGTGAGCACGGCGGCGCCGAGCATGTGCGCGGCCACCAGGACCACCGGCAGGTGGGTGAAGTACTGCACGAAGCCGACGACGCCCTGGGCCAGCTCGACGCCGAGCAGCACCGCGGCGGCGCGCCGGGCGGGCGCGGACGCGCCGAGGACGAGCAGCAGCACCCACAGCCCCACGGTGAGCCCGACCAGCAGGAACACCAGGTCGGCGTGCAGCTGGCTGACCGAGCGCGGGTCGAGGCCGGTGCGGTGCGCCTGGGCGTCGCCGGCGTGCGGGCCGCTGCCGGTCACGACCCCGCCGACGTAGAGCACCGCCACCAGCGTGGCCAGCACCGCGACGGCCAGGCCGCGAACCGCGGGCGGCACGAGCGGCTGGGCCGGCACGTCGGCCTCCTGGCTGCGCCGGAGCAGCCAGGTGGCCAGGCCCACCAGCAGCATCGAGGCCAGGAAGTGCAGCATGACGACCCACGGGTTGAGCTTGGTCAGCACCGTGATCCCGCCGATGACCGCCTGCAGCGGGATGCCCAGCAGCAGCGCCAGCGCGATCCGGAACGACACGGGACCGCGGCGGCGCGCGAGCCGGTCCAGCAGCGCCACCACGAAGGTGGCCAGAGCGACCGCGACGAGCACGAAGGTGAGCAGCCGGTTGCCGAACTCGACGTAGCCGTGGATGCCGTAGGCGGGAGTGTTGACCAGCGAGTCCTCGGTGCACGAGGGCCAGGTGGGGCAGCCCAGTCCCGAGCCGGTGAGGCGCACGGCGCCACCGGTGACGACCAGCAGGATGTTGGTGACCAGGCTCGCCCAGGCCAGCCGGGGGAGCGCGCGACCGGCGGGGTCGAACCGGCTCATCAGCCGGCGCGAGCGGCCGTCGGGATCGACGCGCCGCAGCAGCACCCTCAGCCGCGAGGGCCGGCCCTCGACGTCGGCGATGGTGCTCGAGCCGGCGGCCGGGGGGACGGTGGGGGCGGGCGCGCTCACGCATCGATGGTAGGTGGCGGGGGCGCGGGGCACGACGCGGGCCGCGCGCGGGGCCGGTCGTTCACGTGGGCGGGCCGTCGAGCAGGACCCGACGCCCGGCCGCCGGTTGGGGAGATGGGCGAAAGGCGCTGGTGACGGGGAGAGCCCGGCACGGGGAGGTTCCGCCCGGCCCAAGATCGTCCTCATTGGGTGAGGGTGCCCCAGAGCCAAACCTATTGGGTCTGGGGCACCCTCACCCAAACGATTCGATCTTGGGGCGAGCTCGGCGGGGCCTGGGCCGGCGACGTGGAGGGACCGCTCCCGCCGCCGCCGTCACCAGCGCTTTAGACCTTGCTCGGACCGGCCGCGGGCCAGGATGGAGGCGAGCGCGGCTTCAGATCCCCATCGTCCCGCGCACGATGCTGTCCGCGGAGTGGGCCGGGTTGCCGTCGAAGGGCTCGGCGCTGACGTCGACCGCCGGGTAGGCGGCCAGGTCGAGGGTGGCCGGGACCGGGTAGTCGCCGTGCAGGGAGGCGCCGCCGCCGGCGAGGACGCCGAGGCTGACCAGGCCGCCGTTGCCGGGGTCCATCAGCCACACCTCGAGGTAGCCGCCCTGCTGGCGCAGCCCGTTCACGTCGACGACGAGGCGGCGCTGGCCGCCGACCTGCTCCATGATCGCCTCGCCGCTACCGGCGTGGCCGGGCAGGGCGACCAGGCTGGCGCGCCCCAGGACCGTGGTGTCGGGCTGGGCGCTGACCTGTGGCGGGGACGGGTCGCGGCCGACCACGGTGGCCGCCCCGGCGCCGACCACGATGCCGACGGCCGCGGCCACGGCGGCCGGCAGCAGCCAGCGGCGGCCGGAGCGCGCGTGACGTCGGGAGGCCAGCTCGTCGGGCGCGGTGGAGACATCATCGACGTCGGCCGCAGGGCGGGGGAGGTCGGGCACCGGGGCGACCGGGGCCGGCAGCGGGTCGCGCCCGGGCTGCCGCGTCCCCTCGTCCAGCCCCACCTCGGCGGCGATCCGGTCCCAGACCGCGGCCGGCGGCGCGACGAGCGGCCCCACCGGGGAGCCGGGGGAAGTCGTCGGCCCAGCCAGGTGGAGCTGGTCGCCCAGCCCGCGGCCGGCGGCGACGACCTGGGTGAGCGAGGCGAGGTCCCCGGCGCAGACCGGGCAGGTGGCCAGGTGCGCGGCGGACCCGGCGTCGATCGGCTCGCCGAGCGCGCGCAGCGCGAGCAGCTCGGGGTCGCAGTGCCCATCCAGCCGCTCAGCCTCGTGCCGCTCCACCGTCCACCTCCCTCCGGGGATACCCGCCGGCAGATTCTGCCGAGTCCCCTAGCCGCGCCCGCAGCCGCTCCAGCGAACGGCGGATGTGGCTCTTCACCGTGCCCAGCGGCAGCCCGAGCCGGGCGGCGACCTGCACGTGGGTGAGGTCGTCGTAGAAGGCCAGCTCCAGGATGGTCCGCTGCGGCTCGCCGAGCCGGGCCAGCTCCTCGGCCAGCACCAGCCGGTCGCCCACGTGCTCGGACACCCGGTCGGAGGTCGCCTGCGCGGGCACCACGCCGGAGGCGTCGAGCAGCGCGGCCTCCACGGCCCGCCGCTCGCGCTCGCGGCGCGCCCAGGTGTCGGCGACCTTGTGCCGGGTGATGCCGATCAGCCAGGCGGCCAGCGAGCCGTGCGCCGGGTCGAAGCCGTCGCGGCCGCGCCAGGCGGCCACGAACACCTGCTGGGTGACGTCCTCGGCCTCGGCGTGGTCGCCCAGCGAGCGAAGAGCCGTGGTGTGCACCAGGGCGCCCCACCGGCGGTAGGCCTCGGCGAGGCACTGCTCGTCCCCGGCGCGGAAGCCGGAGCCGACGTCGGGGTCGGCCAGCGCGGGCCCGGCGGTCATGGTCACGACGCTAAGGGCAGGTCGGGTGGTGCGCGCGCCGAGATCACCGGCACCTGGCGGAAGGGAGGTCCTCCCGACCTCCCGCACCGCCACCGACCCGACGCTCACGCCCCCTCTTCGAAGCAGAGCCCCGTCTTGGATGCAGCCCGATCGGATGCACCCCGGGAACGAGCTACTCCCAGCGGAAGAACCGGGCCGCGAGCGCGATCCCCGCGGCCGCCCACACCAGCAGCACGAGCAGCGCCTCGCCCGGCAGGGCGGCCCCCTCGACCAGCACCTGGCGCAGCCCCTCGGACAGCGCGCCCAGCGGCAGCAGCTCGAGCGGGCCCTGCAGCGACTGCGGGTAGCGGTCCAGCGGCACGACGACGCCGCCGGCGGCCAGCATGAGCAGCCACACCAGGTTGGCGCCGGCCAGGGTGGCCTCGGCGCGCAGGGTGCCGGCCATCAGCAGCGCCAGCCCGCTGAAGGCGGCGGTGCCCAGCACCACCAGCAGCACGGCCGCGGCCGGGTCGCCGGAGGGGTGCCAGCCGAGCAGCAGGGCGACCACCGCCAGCAGCACCACCTGCACCAGCTCCACGCCGACCACGGCGAGGGTCTTGGCGGTGATCAGGCCGGCCCGCGGCAGCGGGGTGGTGCCCAGCCGCTTGAGCACGCCGTAGCGGCGCTCGAACCCGGTGGAGATGGCCTGCGAGGTGAACGCGCTGGACATCACCGCCAGCGCCAGGATCCCCGGAGCGACGGCGTCGATCCGGTCGGTGCTGCCGACGTCGACGGCGCTGGTCAGCGTGAGCCCGAGCAGCAGCAGCAGCGGGATGACCAGGGTGACCAGCAGCTGCTCGCCGTTGCGCAGCTGCAGCTTGAGCTCGAACCCGGCCTGCGCCAGCACCATCCGGGCCAGCGGCGCGGCGCCGGGGCGGGGCGCGAGCGCGCCGGGGGCGGTGAGCGTCATGCGCGCAGCTCCCGTCCGGTGAGGTCGAGGAACACGTCCTCGAGGGTGCGCCGGCCCACCGACAGCCCCTCGGGCATCACGCCGTGCGCGGCGCACCAGGAGGTGACGGTGGCCAGCAGCTGCGGGCCCATCGGGCCCTCCACCAGGTACTGCCCGGGCGCGGTCTCGGTGGCGCGCGAGCCCTCGGGTAGCGCCTTGACCAGCGTGTCCAGGTCCAGCCGCGGGGGCCCGGCGAAGCGCAGCGAGTCCTCCGCGCCGGCGCTGGTGAGCACCTCGGGGCTGCCGTCGGCGACGACCGTGCCGGCGTCGACGACGTAGACGTGGTCGGCCAGCCGCTCGGCCTCGTCCATGTAGTGCGTGGTGAGGACGACGGCGACGCCGTCGGTGCGCAGCTGCTCGACCAGCTCCCAGGTGGCGCGGCGCGCCTGCGGGTCCAGCCCGGCGGTGGGCTCGTCCAGGAACACCAGCTCCGGCCGGCCCACCACGGCCAGGGCGAGGGCGAGCCGCTGCTGCTGGCCGCCGGACAGCCGCCGGTAGGGGGTGCGCCCGGCGCTGCCCAGCCCGAGGCGGTCGACCAGCTCGTCGACGTCGAGCGGGTGAGCGTGCAGGCGGGCGACGTGCCGGAGCATCTCGACGGCGCGGGCGCTGGGGTAGATGCCGCCGGACTGGAGCATGACGCCGATCCGGGGGCGCAGGGCGGCGGCGTCGCGCTGGGGGTCCAGCCCGAGCACCCGGACCCGGCCGCCGTCGGGACGGCGGTAGCCCTCGCAGCACTCGATCGTGGAGGTCTTGCCGGCCCCGTTCGGGCCCAGCACGGCGGTGACGGCGCCCGCGCGGACCCGCAGCGACAGGCCGTCGACGGCGGTCTTCGCGCCGTAGCGCTTGACGAGACCCTCCACCTCGACAGCAGGGACCTCGACCGCCAGTTCCACGGCGTCCACTGTAGGTCGGGGCACGCAGCGCCACCGGTCGGGGGTGGGCGGGCTGAACGGGTGCACCCCCCGCGTTTGCGGACGGGCATGAATAACGTGATGATGTCGTTGTGGAATTCGTGCCCACCCACCAGACGCCTGCCGGGACGGCCACCGCCGTGCCCGCCGGTGCCGGTGCGCACACTTCCAGCCAGACCCACGCCGACGGCGAGCGGGTCTCCCGCCGCCGCGTCGCCCGCTCCATCCTCGAGAACGGCGCCTCCACCGCGGCCGAGCTGGCCGAGCGGCTGGAGGTCACCCCGGCCGCTGTGCGCCGCCACCTCGACGCCCTGCTGGTTGAGGGCCTGGTGGAGCAGCGCGAGGCCCGCAGCCGTGGCCCCCGCGGGCGCGGGCGCCCGGCCAAGGCCTTCGCGCTCACCCCCGCCGGCCGCGACGCGTTCGACCAGGCCTACGACGAGCTCGCCGCCACCGCGCTGGAGTTCCTCGCGGCCCGGGCCGGCGAGGACGCCGTCCGCGAGTTCGCCCGAGCCCGGGTAGCCGGCCTGGCCGACCGGCTGCGCCCCGTCGTCGAGGGCGTGGGTGGGGACGCCGACGGCACCGAGCGGATCGAGGCGCTGGCCGAGGCGCTCTCCGGCGCCGGCTACGCCGCCTCGGCCCGCACCACCGACGTCGGCAGCGCGCAGCTGTGCCAGCACCACTGCCCGGTCGCGCACGTGGCCGAGCGCTTCCCCCAGCTGTGCGATGCCGAGACCGAGGTCTTCGCCGAGTTGCTCGGCACCCACGTGCAGCGGCTGGCCACCATCGCCCACGGCGACGGCGTCTGCACCACCCACGTCCCCCGCGTCCCGTCCGCCGAGGTGTCGGGGGGCGCGCCGGGGGAGAAGTCCAGCACGACCAGCAGTTCGAGCAGTTCGAGCACCGCCCTGTCCGCAACGTCCGGGAGGACACCCGCATGACCTCCGTCGCACGCCCCGAGCTCGAGGGCCTGGGCACCTACGAGTACGGCTGGGCCGACTCCGACGTCGCCGGCGCCTCCGCGCGCCGCGGTCTGTCGGAGGAGGTCGTCCGGGACATCTCGGCCAAGAAGAATGAGCCGGAGTGGATGCTCGCGCTGCGCCTGAAGGCGCTGCGCCTGTTCGACAAGAAGCCGATGCCCACCTGGGGCTCGGACCTGTCCGACATCGACTTCCAGAACATCAAGTACTTCGTCCGCTCCACCGAGAAGCAGGCGGCCAGCTGGGACGACCTGCCCGCGGACATCCGCAACACCTACGACCGGCTGGGCATCCCGGAGGCGGAGAAGCAGCGCCTCATCGCCGGCGTCGCCGCGCAGTACGAGTCCGAGGTGGTCTACCACCAGATCCGCGAGGACCTCGAGGAGCAGGGCGTTATCTTCCTGGACACCGACTCGGGCCTGCGCGAGCACCCGGAGCTGTTCAAGGAGTACTTCGGCTCGGTCATCCCGGTCGGCGACAACAAGTTCGCCGCGCTCAACACCGCGGTGTGGTCCGGCGGCTCGTTCATCTACGTGCCCAAGGGCGTCCACGTCGAGATCCCGCTGCAGGCCTACTTCCGGATCAACACCGAGAACATGGGCCAGTTCGAGCGCACGCTGATCATCGCCGACGAGGACTCGTACGTGCACTACGTCGAGGGCTGCACGGCGCCGATCTACAAGAGCGACTCGCTGCACTCGGCCGTGGTCGAGATCGTCGTGAAGAAGGGCGCCCGGGTCCGCTACACGACCATCCAGAACTGGTCGAACAACGTCTACAACCTGGTGACCAAGCGCGCCGCCGCCCACGAGGGCGCCACCATGGAGTGGATCGACGGCAACATAGGCTCCAAGGTCACCATGAAGTACCCGGCCGTCTACCTGCTCGGCCCGCACGCCAAGGGCGAGACGCTGTCCATCGCCTTCGCCGGCGAGGGCCAGCACCAGGACGCCGGGTCGAAGATGGTGCACGCGGCGCCGTTCACCTCCTCTTCCATCGTGTCCAAGTCGGTGGCTCGCGGCGGTGGCCGCACCTCCTACCGCGGCCTGGTCCAGGTGCAGGAGGGCGCGCACCACTCCAAGAGCACGGTGCGCTGCGACGCGCTGCTGGTCGACCAGATCAGCCGCTCGGACACCTACCCCTACGTCGACGTCCGCGAGGACGACGTCGAGATGGGCCACGAGGCCACCGTCTCCAAGGTCAGCGAGGATCAGCTCTTCTACCTGATGAGCCGGGGCATGACCGAGGAGGAGGCCATGGCGATGATTGTGCGCGGCTTCGTCGAGCCGATCGCGCGCGAGCTGCCCATGGAGTACGCCCTCGAGCTCAACCGCCTGATCGAGCTGCAGATGGAAGGGGCCGTCGGCTGACATGCCGGACCTTCTCACTCCCCACAGCCACGGGGTCGTCCCCGAGCAGGACCGCGGCGAGCGGCTGACCTCCTACGACCCGTCGGACTTCACCGTCCCGACGGGCCGCGAGGAGGACTGGCGGTTCACTCCGCTCGAGCGCCTGCGCGGCCTGGTCGACGGCTCGGCCCCTGCCGGCGGCAAGGTCGTCGTCGAGGTCGACGCCGTGCCCGAGCTGCGCGTCGAGACCGTGGGCCGCGACGACCCCCGCCTGGGCAAGGCCGGCACGCCGGCCGACCGCGCCGCGGCGCTGGCCTGGGCCGGCTTCGAGCAGGCCACCGTGCTCACCGTGCCCAAGGAGGCGCAGGCGTCCCGCGCCACGCTGGTCACCCTGCGCGGCGAGGGCACCGACGCGGCCGCCTACGGCCACCTGCTGGTCGACGTCGAGCCGTTCGGCGAGGCCACCGTGGTGCTCGACCACCGCGGCGCGGCCACCTACGCCGACAACGTCGAGGTGCGCGTCGGCGACGGCGCCCGCCTGGTGCTGGTCAGCGTGCAGGACTGGGACGACTCGGCCGTGCACGTCTCCCAGCACCACGTGAAGGTCGGCCGCGACGCCACCTACAAGAGCGTCGTGGTGAGCCTCGGCGGCGACGTCGTGCGGATCGCGCCCAACGTGGCCTACGACGGCCCTGGCGGTGACGCCGAGCTGCTGGGGGTCTACTTCGCCGACGCCGGCCAGCACCTCGAGCACCGGTTGTTCGTCGACCACGCCGTGCCGCGCTGCCGCAGCAACGTCGTCTACAAGGGTGCGCTGCAGGGCGACGAGGCGCACACCGTGTGGATCGGCGACGTGCTCATCCGCGCCGCCGCCGAGGGCACCGACACCTACGAGCTCAACCGCAACCTCGTCCTCACCGACGGCGCGCGGGCGGACTCGGTCCCGAACCTGGAGATCGAGACCGGCGAGATCGAGGGCGCCGGGCACGCCTCGGCCACCGGCCGCTTCGACGACGAGCAGCTGTTCTACCTGCAGGCGCGCGGCATCCCCGAGGACGTCGCCCGCCGCCTGGTGGTGCGCGGCTTCTTCGCCGACATCGTCGGGCGGATCGGCGTGCCCGAGGTGGAGGAGCGGCTGATGGCGGCGCTGGACCGCGAGCTGGAGAGCTCGGACATCACGGTCGACGTGCAGCCCGGCGGTGCGGCATGAGCTTCACCAAGGCCTGCCCGCTGGCCGAGGTGGCCGAGGGCACGGCCAAGGCTGTCGTCGTCGACGGCAAGCCGGTCGCGGTGGTCCGCAGCGACGGCGAGCTCTACGCCATCCACGACGTCTGCAGCCACGCCAACGTGGCGCTGTCCGAGGGCGAGGTGGAGGACGGCACCATCGAGTGCTGGCTGCACGGCTCGCGCTTCGACCTCGCCACCGGCCGTCCCACCGGCCTGCCGGCCACCAAGCCGGTCCCCGTCTACCCCGTGAAGATCGACGGCGACGACGTCCTCGTCGACGTCGCCGAACCGCTGGAGGGCTGAGTTCCTGTGAGCACGCTCGAGATCCGCGACCTGCACGTCACCGTCGACGTCGAGGGCGGCACCAAGGAGATCCTCCGCGGCGTCGACCTCACCGTCCGCCAGGGCGAGACCCACGCGATCATGGGCCCGAACGGGTCGGGCAAGTCGACCCTGGCCTACTCCATCGCCGGGCACCCCAAGTACACGATCACCGGCGGCACGGTGACCCTCGACGGCGAGGACCTGCTCGCCATGAGCGTCGACGAGCGCGCCCGCGCCGGCCTGTTCCTGGCCATGCAGTATCCGGTCGAGGTCCCCGGCGTCTCGGTGTCGAACTTCCTGCGCACCGCGGCCACCGCCGTGCGCGGCGAGGCCCCCGCGCTGCGGCACTGGGTCAAGGAGGTCAAGGAGTCGATGAGCCGGCTCCAGATGGACCCGGCCTTCGCCGAGCGCAATGTGAACGAGGGCTTCTCCGGCGGCGAGAAGAAGCGGCACGAGATCCTCCAGCTCGAGCTGCTCAAGCCCAAGATCGCGGTGCTGGACGAGACCGACTCGGGCCTGGACGTCGACGCGCTGCGGATCGTCTCCGAGGGCGTCAACCGGGTCCGCGAGACCGGCGACGTCGGCGTGCTGCTCATCACCCACTACACCCGCATCCTGCGCTACGTGAAGCCGGACTTCGTCCACGTCTTCGTGGCCGGACGGGTGGTCGAGGAGGGTGGCCCGGAGCTGGCCGACGAGCTCGAGGCCAACGGCTACGAGCGCTTCGTGACGGCGGGCGCGAGCGCGTGACCGCAACCGCGGACCGCACGGGGGTCGGCGTCGAGGGGCTCCTTCCCCTCGACGTCGAGCGCTTGCGTGCCGACTTCCCGATCCTGGCCAGGACGGTCCGCGGGAACCCGCTGGTCTACCTGGACAGCGGGGCGACCTCGCAGAAGCCGCGCCAGGTGCTCGACGCCGAGCGCGCGTTCTACGAGCAGCACAACGCGGCGGTGCACCGCGGGGCGCACCAGCTGGCCGAGGAGGCCACCGACGCCTACGAGGGCGCCCGGGAGAAGGTCGCGGCGTTCATCGGCGCGGCGGCGGACGAGGTGGTGTTCACCAAGAACGCCACCGAGTCGCTCAACCTCGTCGCCTACGCGATGGGCAACGCGGCCACGGCGGGCCCGGAGGCCGAGCGGTTCCGGCTCGGCCCCGGGGACGAGGTCGTCGTCACCGAGATGGAGCACCACGCCAACCTGCTGCCCTGGCAGGAGCTGTGCCGGCGCACCGGTGCCACGCTGCGCTGGTTCGGCATCACCGACGAGGGCCGGCTCGACCTCTCCGACGTCGCGTCGGTGATCACCGAGCGGGCGCGCATCGTCGCGTTCACCCACCAGTCCAACATCCTCGGCACGGTCAACCCGGTCGACGTGCTCGTCGCGCGGGCCCGCGAGGTCGGCGCGCTGGTGGTGCTCGACGCCTGCCAGTCGGTGCCGCACATGCCGGTCGACGTGCGCGCCCTCGACGTCGACTTCCTCGCGTTCTCCGGGCACAAGATGCTCGGTCCCACCGGGGTCGGGGTGCTGTGGGGGCGGCGCGAGCTGCTCGCGGACATGCCCCCGTTCCTGACCGGCGGCTCGATGATCGAGGTCGTGCGGATGGAGGGCAGCACCTACGCCGCGCCGCCGCAGCGGTTCGAGGCCGGGGTGCCCAACATCGCCCAGGCCGTCGGCCTTGGTGCGGCCGTCGACTACCTCACGGCTGTCGGCATGGATCGGGTCGCCGCGCACGAGCACCTGCTCACCGCGCGCGCGCTCGAGGGTCTGTCCGCGCTGCCCGGCGTGCGGATCGTCGGGCCGGCGAGCACCGAGAGCCGCGGGGGAGCGGTGTCCTTCGTCGTGGAGGGCATCCACCCGCACGACGTCGGCCAGGTGCTCGACGACCGCGGTGTGGCCGTGCGGGTGGGCCACCACTGCGCCGCGCCGGTGTGCCGCCGGCTCGCCGTGCCGGCCACCACCCGGGCCACCTTCTACCTCTACAACACCCTGTCCGAGGTCGACGCGCTGATGGAGGGCGTGCGGGCGGCGCAGGAGTTCTTCGGGGTCGTCTCGTGAAGCTCGATTCGCTCTACCAGGACCTCATCCTCGACCACTACAAGCACCCGCGGCACCGCGGGCTGCGCGAGCCGTTCGAGGCCGAGGTCCACCACGTCAACCCGACCTGCGGCGACGAGGTCACCCTGCGGGTGCACCTGGCCGCCGGCGAGGACGGGCCGGTGGTCGCCGACGTCTCCTACGAGGGCGAGGGCTGCTCGATCAGCCAGGCCTCGACGTCGGTGATGACCGAGCTGGTCACCGGCCGGCCGGTGGCCCGCGGCCTGGAGCTGTCCGAGACCTTCCGCGACCTGATGGGCTCGCGCACCGAGGCGGTGCAGCGGGCGCAGGGCCTGGAGGACCAGCTCGAGGACGCCGTCGCGTTCGCCGGCGTGGCGCAGTACCCCTCGCGGGTCAAGTGCGCCCTGCTGGGCTGGATGGCCTGGAAGGACGCGGTGTCCCGCGCTGTTGCCGAGCACGCAACCACAAGCGACCACCTCCCGGAGGGGAGCACCCGATGACCGACCAGAGCACGCTGCCGGCCAACGCCGCCGACGTCGAGGAGGCGATGCGCGACGTCGTCGACCCCGAGCTCGGCATCAACGTCGTCGACCTCGGCCTGGTCTACGGCATCCACGTGGACGACGGGAACATCGCCACCATCGACATGACGCTCACCTCGGCGGCCTGCCCGCTCACCGACGTCATCGAGGACCAGACCCGCGGGGCGCTGTCCGGCCTGGTGTCCGACTTCCGGATCAACTGGGTCTGGATGCCGCCGTGGGGCCCGGACAAGATCACCGACGACGGCCGCGAGCAGCTGCGCGCCCTCGGCTTCAACGTCTGAGGCCTAGAGCGCGGTGAGCAGGCCGGCGGCCGGCGGCGGCCGCTGGGTGGAGGTCGCGCCCGAGCGGCTCGAGCGCTGGCTGGTGGGCTTCGCCGACCGGCACGGGGGTGCCGCCCAGGAACGTCTCGACGACGGCTCGCTTCGCCTGGTCGGGGCCGACGGCGAGCAGGCCCTGGTCACCGTGCCGTTCCCACCGCTGGCCGACGGCGTCGACGTCGTCGCGCACGCCCTCGCTCTGCGCCGGATCGGCCTGGTGCTGCTGCGCCGCGGCGGCTACGCCGTGGGGGTGGCGCAGGGGGAGCGGCTGGTCGCCTCCAAGGTCGGCTCCAGGCACGTGCAGGGCCGCACGGCCGCCGGGGGTTGGTCCCAGCAGCGCTTCGCCCGCCGCCGCGAAGGTCAGACCCGCGAGGCCGTGCAGGCCGCCGTCGACGTCGTCGCTCGGCTGCTGCTGCCCGAGGCCTTGACCCTGGACGCCGTGGTGACCGGCGGCGACAAGACCCTGCTCTCCGACCTGCTGTCCGAGCCGCGCCTGGCCCCCCTGCGCCCGCTCGTGGTCGAGCGGGTCCTGGACGTCCCCGACCCCCGGCGTGACGTGCTCGAGGCCGCCGTCGCCGCCGCCCGCGCCGTCCCCATCCACCTCACCCCCTGACCACTCGTGATCATGCAATCCGCGCGATCATGCAATTCGTGTGAGTACCTGCTCACACCGTCTGCATGATCACCTGAATTGCATGATCACGTACTTTGCATGATCACGAGGAGAAGGTGTTGCAGGCGGCGAGGTCGCCGGTGGAGTAGCCGGTGGTGTAGCTCTGCCTTCGCTGGGCGGCCGAGCCGTGCGTGAAGGACTCGGGGTTGAC
The DNA here is from genome assembly GCA_051954955.1 of Motilibacteraceae bacterium. GTDB lineage: Bacteria > Actinomycetota > Actinomycetes > Motilibacterales > Motilibacteraceae > JBQCHF01. The sequence continues at coordinate 62,361 of JBQCHF010000184.1, read as the reverse complement.
CCGGCCCTGCACCTGCTGCTGGATGCGGTCGTCGCCCACGGCCGCGGCCGCGTTCTGGGCCTGGGCGACGTCGGCCTGGGTGACGGTGACGTTGCCGTGGTCGTTGGCGAGGCGACCCCACACGCCGGCGTAGCAGTCGGCCTGCAGCTCGAGCTTCACCGACAGCGCGTTCGCCTGGCTCGGGTTCTGCTGCTGCAGGGCCCGCATCTTCCGCTCGGTGCCGAGCAGGGTCTGCAGGTGGTGGCCGAACTCGTGAGCCAGGATGTAGGCCTGGGCGTAGCGGCCGGTGGCGCCGAACTGCTGCTGGAGCTGGTCCAGGAACCCGAGGTCGAGGTAGATCTCCTCGTCCGGCGGGCAGTAGAACGGGCCGACGTCAGCGCTGGCGTTGCCGCAGCCGGTCTGCGTCGCGCCGCTGAAGAAGGCCAGCCGCGGGGCGTGGTAGGAGAGGTTGCGGCGCTGGAATTCGGCCTGCCACACCTCGTCGGTCTCGTTGTAGACCTTGATGAGGTAGCAGTCCTCGTACTTGTCCAGGGCACCGTCGCTGTTGCAGCGCTGCTGGAGCTGCTGCTGGGTCTCGCCGCTGGTGCCGCCGCCGCCGGCCGCGGGCGGGGCTACCACCTGGGAGAGGTCGATGCCGCCGGCGCCGTTCCCGCCGCCGCCGAGCAGCGACACGACGAGGTAGATGACGAAGCCGACCACGCCCACACCGCCGCCGCCGAGGGCGAGCGCGCCACCGCGGCCCCGCCGGTCGTCCACGCCGGAGACGTCGACACCCTGGTCGTCGAACTGCATGGGCGGGACGCTACCCAGCCCGGTGGCTGCTCATCCCAGCGAACGCTCACCCGCCCGGGTAGGCCGCCGGCGTCTCGGCCTGGTCGATGGCGTGCCAGGAGGCGGCCACCGGGTCGAGGTAGCGGGGCGGCTTGGCGTAGCGCAGTCGCGGGTCCCAGTGCCAGTCCTTGCGGTAGCCGGTCGAGGTGGTGCCCGACCGGCTGTCGAAGGTGCCGACCGCCCCGCGCCAGCGCTGGATGATCGAGCCGTGCACGGTGAAGTCGCCGCGGGGACTCCCGTAGGCGAAGTTCTGCACGTTGATCGAGTGCTGCACCGACAGCAGCGCGCCCCACACCTGCACGTTCTTCATCTGCTGGTCGCCGAGCAGCTCGTACCCGGCGGCGTTGACCGGGTGGTAGAGGGAGACGTTGTTCTGGGCCACCAGGCCGAGCACATCGGTAGGACGGCCGGAGTAGGTGAGGTCGCCGGTGATCACGATGTCGTCGTCGGTGGCCACCGTCACCTGACCGTTCAGGGTGCCCTCCACGAAGGCGTCGCCGTTGCGCGGGTCGTAGGGCGTGCTGTCGCCGGCGAGCGGGAACGAGGAACCGCCGGAGTTGGCCGTCCGGGTGACCCCGTCGGGCGTGCTCACGAACGGTGCCTGGGTCCGCTTCGGCGCCTTGCCCGCCGGCAGGTTCTGCACGAAGACGACGCCGTTGGCCGGCAACGGGACCCGCGCGCCGGTGCCGCACGGTGCGCTCCGCGGCGTGCTGGGACTGTCGACGGCCATGGTGCCGTCGGCGTTGAAGACGATCCGGGTGGGCCCGGTGTAGAGGCATCCCTGGCCGCCCTGCGCCGGGTCGGCCTCGGCCTTGAGCGCGGCGTTGCTCGCGGGCATCGGGGACAGCCGACTGCCGACGGCGGGGGGCTGCTCGAGGCGAGGGCTGCCGCCGGCGTTGGGGTCGGGCACCCAGAGCGGGTGGCTGTAGCACGGATCGCCGGGACGGGTGGCCGGGCAGCCGGTCTCCAGCAGGCCCTTGAACAGCGGGTGGTCGCGCACCGCGAACAGGTCGTTAGTGTGGAACCAGCCGTCGACGACGTCGTTCTGGGTCCAGTAGATCTTCGTGCAATTCGCGTCCCGGGTGTCCCAGCCGGCGGCCCAGTCGTAGACACCGCAGGTGCTCGCCGGGTCGTGCCGGCCGTGTCCGTTGCCCCAGTAGCTGCCCCGGTAGAACGCGGAATTGGCCGGGTCGCCGGTCTCGTAGTCGGAGAAGTAGACGTAGTCGGTGAAGGCCATCCGGGCCAGCCTCACCACCACGGTGCGCACCTGCTTGCCGACCTTGCCGCTGACGGTGAGCCGCACCACGCCGTCGGTCAGCGTGGTCGAGCTGTCCACCACGTAGCGGTAGGCGCCGCCGTTGGTCGAACCCGGCACGCCCACCCAGCTCGTGAGCGCCGGATTCGTGGGGTCCACGTTGTTCTTGGTCCAGTAGAGCTCGTTGTCGTTGAGCCGGGAGACGTAGTCGTCCACCCCGGCCTCCACCGCGGCGATGGCGGTGGAGTGGTCCACCTGGGTCTTGGACTGCACGTAGCCGTTGAGGGCGTAGCCGGACAGCGCCACCAGGACCAGGGTCATCACCATCCCCAGCCCCAGCACCATGATCAGCGCGACGCCGTCGTCGTCGCGCATGGCGAGGCGGGCGCGCCAGCCCGGGTGCGGGCCGGATCGGCGAGGGGCGCAGGAGGGGGACATGGACGCTCCTCGAGCGAAGGACGTGCTGAACGGGCCGTGCGGGGGACGGGTCATCGGCCGGCTCCCGCGACGTCGGCGGATGCACCGGCATTGACCAGCCGGACCCGCGAGACCACCTCGGTGCCCTTGGCCAGCGACGGGCGCCCGGAGACCACCAGGTCGATGCCCACCGCGCCGACCGCGTCCGGCGCGGCGAGGGCGTCCGCGACGCTGATCGGTGCCGCGCAGCCGGTGGTCTGGCTGCCGGTGCACGGCGGCTGGGTGGCGCCCTGCTGGTCGAAGAACGTGAACGGCGCGGTGGCCGAGGCGGCGGGGAGCCCGCGGACCAGCACCTGGTTCCGGGCCCCGGAGCTAGGCCAGGTCGGCAGGGTGCCCGCGGGCGATCCCGCCGCCGGGGCGACGCCCGGGGTCACCGTGCGCACCAGCTGCACGGTGCCCGCCGGCTCCGCGGCGAACCGGTAGGTGACCAGGTCCGGCAGACCGCTCGGGCGGTTGACGTAGACGTCGAGCCGGGCGGCCGATGTCGAGGCCAGGAACGGGCTCGAGCCGGAGGTGGGCGAGATGGCCATCCGGACGTCCCGCGTCATGGCGTCGACGGCGAGGCGGGCGTCGGCCAGGTCGGCGATCCGGGCGCTGTAGCCGGTGGCCGAGCGCTGGGTGCCGATGAACCAGGTGGTGAACATGCCCAGGGCCAGGCTGAGCAGCACCATCGTGACCAGCAGCTCGACCAGGGAGATGCCCTCGTCCGAGCAGGAACGGGCGCGAGTCAGGCGGGAGGTCGTCACGGGAGGTTCACCGCCACCGTGGTGACCGGGCTGCCGCTGCCCGCACCGTTCTGGCCGTTGCCCGTCCCGTTGCCTGTCCCGTTGCCGTTGCCGTTGCCGTTGCCATGTCCGGTCCCGTTGCCGGTGCCGCTGCCCGTGCCCGGCGCCAGCACCACCGTCGGGCTGGTCGCCGAGCCGACCGAGCTGGCGACCGTGAAGGTCCAGCTGCCGAACGGCAGGGCGGCCCCGATGGCTCCGCCGGTGGGGGAGCTGAAGGTGTAGGCCTCACCGGCGGTGCAGCCCGGGTCGTCCACCCGGGTGGCCGTCACCTGCCACGGACCGGGCATCGGCCCGTTGCGGCGCGCCTGCACCTCCACCCGGGCCACCGGCACGGTGAGCACCGCCGGCTGGCCCTGCTGCACCGGCACCGGCGCCGGGCGGCCCACGTCTCCCGGGTCCCCGCCCGGGCAGCCGCCCGCCCAGCCGGTGTAGCCGGCGGCCGCCGGGAACAGCCCGTGCACCACGAGCGGCAGCGTGCCGTCTGGCGGGAACACCCTGGTGTGATCGGCGGTGGTGAACGCGGTGTTCACCAGCGTCCAGCTCAGGTCGTTCGGTGCCGGGTGCCCGGGGTCGGTGTCCGGCACCAGCGTCAGGTCGCCGGCCCGGTCGTACTGGAGCTGCACGACGGCCGTCTGCGACGCCGTGACCGACGTCGACACCGACGGCGTCGGCTGCCCCTGCGGGTCCACCCATCCGGCTTCGTCCAACGACGCGGTGTAGGTGCCGGGCGGCACGAACGCGAACACCGCACAGCCGTCGGCGGTGGTGAGCTGCGTGGTGCCCGGTCCGGGGGTGGTGCCCGCGCTCATGGTGACCGGGGTGCCGGCGGAGGGGTTGCCGTCGCGGTCGACCACCTGCACCGCCAGGCTGCCGGTGGCCCGGTCCGCCTCGCCGATGCTGGGCGTGATGAGCGTGTCCCCGGCCACCGGGCGCACCGAGCCCATGCCGGTCCACGACACCTCGACGTGCACGCGCAGGAAGCTCGGGTTGCCCGGGCTGGTGCACTCGGTGCTGGCGGCGTCGCGGGCGACGAAGGCGGCGTCGCGCACCACCGTGAAGGTGGTCGCGCCGACGGTGCGCGTGCTCGTCGTGCGACCGGGCGTCACCGTGACCGCGCCCTGGGCGCGCGCCTCGTCGACGACGGCGGCCACCACCTGGCCGGCGACCACCCGCTGACGGGCGGTGCGGACCATCGTGGCCGTGGACAGCAGCAACGACAGCAGTGCGGCGGCCAGGATCGAGAAGACGACCAGCGACACGAGCACCTCGATGAGGGTCGTGCCGCTGTCGTCCTCACGAGCCTGCCCCCGAGGCAGGACCGTGCGCACGTGACCCCCGAGGTCGACGACGGACGACTATCGACGTACCTGTCGGTCTTCGACCGCTGCGGTCAGCACGCTTGAGCCTTCGGTACTAGGCCGGGCGGGTGAACCTGGCCCCGCAGGTGTAACGCGGGACCTTCGTCCCGGCGGCCGGCCGTCGTGTTCGGGCCGGCGCGGGACCGGCCGGTACCATGGCAGCCATGTCCTGCACCGCGCCCTGACCGGCGGCCGCCTCCGCCCGCCGTCCGAGCCTTCCCGCAGGAGACCCATGATCACCGCCACCGACGTCGAGCTGCGCGCCGGCGCCCGCGTCCTGCTGTCCGCAGCGTCCTTCCGGGTGGCCGCCGGCGACCGGGTCGGTCTGGTCGGGCGCAACGGCGCCGGCAAGACCACCCTCACCCGGTGCCTGGCGGGGGAGGCCCAGCCGCTGGCCGGCACCATCACCCGTTCCGGCGAGATCGGCTACCTGCCGCAGGACCCGCGCACCGGCGATCTCGAGGTGCTGGCCCGCGACCGCATCCTGTCCGCTCGCGGGCTGGACGAGGTGGTCCGGCGGCTGCGCGAGACCGAGGGCCAGATGGCCTCGGTGGACCCGGAGACCCACGAGCGGGCGATGAACCGATATGCGCGGCTGGAGGCCGAGTTCCTCGCCCGCGGCGGCTACGCGGCCGAGTCCGAGGCGGCCACCATCTCCTCCAGCCTGGGCCTGCCCGAGCGGGTGCTCGAGCAGCCGCTGCGCACCCTGTCCGGCGGCCAGCGCCGGCGGGTGGAGCTGGCGCGCATCCTGTTCTCCGGTGCCGAGACGCTGCTGCTGGACGAGCCGACCAACCACCTCGACGCCGACAGCATCATCTGGCTGCGGGACTACCTCACCGCCTACAAGGGCGGCTTCATTGTGATCAGCCACGACGTCGACCTGGTCGAGAAATGCGTCAACCGCGTCTTCTACCTGGACGCTAACCGCTCGGTCATCGACGTCTACAACGTCGGCTGGAAGGCCTACCTGCTCCAGCGCGAGCAGGACGAGCGGCGCCGGCACCGCGAGCGGCAGAACGCCGAGAAGAAGGCCGCGGCGCTGCTGAGCCAGGCGGACAAGATGCGGGCCAAGGCCACCAAGACCGTGGCCGCGCAGAACATGGCCCGGCGGGCCGAGCGGCTGCTGTCGGGCCTGGAGGAGGTGCGGGCCAAGGACAAGGTGGCCAAGCTGCGCTTCCCCGAGCCCGCGCCCTGCGGCAAGACCCCGCTCACCGCCGCGGGGCTGTCCAAGTCCTACGGCTCGCTGGAGATCTTCACCGACGTCGACCTCGCGGTCGACAAGGGCAGCAAGGTCGTCGTGCTCGGCCTCAACGGCGCCGGCAAGACCACCCTGCTGCGGCTGCTGTCCGGCATCGAGACCCCCGACACCGGCCAGGTCGTCCCCGGGCACGGGCTCAAGCTGGGCTACTACGCCCAGGAGCACGAGACCCTCGACCCCGAGCGCACCGTGCTGGAGAACATGCGCAGCGCCGCCCCGGACCTGCCCGAGCTCGAGGTGCGCAAGGTGCTCGGCTCGTTCCTGTTCTCCGGCGACGACGTCGACAAGCCGGCCGCCGTGCTCTCCGGCGGTGAGAAGACCCGGCTGGCGCTGGCCACCCTGGTCGTCTCCAGCGCCAACGTGCTGCTGCTGGACGAGCCCACCAACAACCTCGACCCGGCCAGCCGGGAGGAGGTGCTCGCCGCGCTGCGCACCTACGCCGGCGCGGTCGTGCTCGTCACGCACGACGAGGGCGCGGTCGAGGCGCTCGACCCGGAGCGGGTGGTGCTGCTGCCCGACGGCGTCGAGGACCTGTGGAGCGCGGGCTACCGCGAGCTCGTCTCGCTGGCCTGAGGCTGCCGCGCCGATCCCGCCCGCGAGAAGCAGGAACTCGAAGACCAGGGAAGTTCTCTTCGCTGGGGTGCATCCGGCCGCGGGACCGGGCCGGAAGAGGTGGGTGAGTGGCGGCCGTCGCCACCGCCCCCCGTGTGCTGGGGGACTCGAGAGGAGAAGCCCCAGATGAAGGCTGTGCGACCCCTCCTGAAGACCGCTGCCGCAGCCGGTGCGCTCGGCCTGGCCTCCGCCGGTCTGTTTGCGGCTCCCGCGCAGGCCGCCGACGACGCCACCGTGACCGTGATCCACGGTGTGGCGCTGCCGGCCGCGGCCGACGTCGCGGTCTGGGCCGGTTCGGACAAGCTCATCCCGGACCTGAAGTTCAAGGACATCAAGACCTTGAAGGTCCCCGCCGGCACCTACGACCTCTACGTCACCGCCGCGGACGCGACCGACACCAGCAAGGCGATCATCTCGGCCAAGGGCGTCGCCGTCCCCGGCGGCGCGAACGCGACCGTGGTCGCCAACGAGGCCGGCGGCAACCCGAACCTGAAGGTGTTCGTCAACGACACCAAGGCCACCGGCGAGGGCATGGCGCGCGTCACCGCCCGCCACACCGCCAACGCTCCGGCCGTCGACGTTCTGGTGAACGGCCAGAAGACCTTCACCGGCCTCGAGCCGCTGGCCGAGAAGGGCGCCGAGGTGCCCGCGGGCTCCTACGACGTCGCGATCCAGGCCGGCGGCGCCGACGTCGCCGGGCTCTCGGCCAAGGGCCTCAAGCTCGCCGCGGGCACCGCGTACTACGCCTACGCCGTCGGCGACGCGGACAACGGCTACTCCCTGCTCCTGCAGACCATCGACGTCGGCAGCGGCAGCGCCATGCCGTCGGGTGTCCCGGCCGGCGACGGCTCGAGCACGCCGACCCCGTGGGGTGCCTACCTGCTCGTCGGCGCCGGCGCCGCGGTGGCCGCCGGCTCGGGCTTCAAGCTGGTGCGGGCCCGCCGCTAGCGGCTGGTGATCGACCGCCGACACCTGGAGATCTCACGATGACGCCGACCGGGCCAGCGTCCCGGCCCTCCCCGCGCGGCCGCCGCCGCGCGGGGAGGGGGGCTGCCGAGGGACGGCACGGCCCGCGTGCGGCACTGCTGGGGCTCGGCGCCGGCGCGCTGCTGCTCGGCGCCGGGGCCTGGACCTGGGCGGCCCCGAGCGAGGGACCGGTGGCGGAGGCGGGCCGGGTCCCGACCGCGGCCGCCACCACCGCCACGACCGGCTCCGAGCCGACGCCGGCTGCCGCTGCCGCACCACGGGTGGCTCCGGCGGCCGGCCGGGCGACGCAGTCCGCCGCAGCGGCCCCCACCGCGCTGCCCACGCTGACCGCGGCGGCCACCTCGTTCGTGCCGACCCGGCTGCAGATCCCGGCCATCGACGTCGACAGCGCAGTGACCCCGGTGGGCGTCACCGAGGGCGAGCTCGGGGTGCCGGACGACCCGTCGGTGCTGGGCTGGTGGCGCGGCGGTGCACGCCCCGGCAGCGGGCTCGGGACGGTCGTCGTGGACGGCCACGTGGACAGCAGGAGGTACGGCACCGGCCCGCTGTACCGCGCCCCCCGCCTCACGATCGGCGATACGGCCACGGTGAGCGGCGGAGACGGGCAGCAGCGCACCTACCGGGTGGTGGCGCTGCGCACCTACCTCAAGGCGACCCTCCCAGCCCAGGAGATCTTCACCCAGGCCGGACCGGAGCGGCTGGTCGTGGTCACTTGCGGCGGGGCGTACCACCGCGGACAGGGCGGGTGGGACAGCAACGTGGTCGTCTATCTCGAGCCCACCCGCTGATCTCGGCGCCGATCTCGACCGGCTCGCGAGGCCCGCACCAGGCTCGCCGAGGCGGCTGGCCGTTCTCGGGTGGCCGCACCGGCCGGGTGGGCGGATCATGGAGCTGCGCGTGCACCACCAGCCCGACCAGCACCAGCCCGACCAGCACCAGCCCGAGCAGGACCACGAGCAGGCATCACGAGCAGCAGGGAGAAGGGCGTGCCCGAGAACCTCAAGAAGGGTGCACGGGTCACCGGCACCGACCGCAACAAGCTGGCGACGGACCTGAAGAAGAAGTACGCCGGCGGCGCCAGCATCCGGTCCCTGGCCGAGGAGACCGGTCGCTCCTACGGGTTCGTGCACCGGATCCTCACCGAGTCCGGCACCGAGCTGCGCGGCCGCGGCGGCGCCACCCGGGGCAAGAAGGTCAGCTGACCCGCGACGGACCGACCAGAGTCCGCCGCACAGACATCGCAGCACCGACCTCGCGCAGGGGCGGGCACGGCTGGTCCGTGCCCGCCCCTCGCGCGTCCGCGCCCTCGGTGTCGGCGGCCTCGGCTAGCGTCGCGGTCAGCCGGCCCGGGCGACGGGCCGGTGCGCGGCGGCAGCGGGAGGATGGGCAGCATGCAGGCAGGGGCCACGGCAGGATCGGCTCACGAGGGCCAGCCGGACCACGGCGAGCAGGACAGCCGGTGGGGCGCGTGGGTCGACGGGCCCGAGGCGGCCGTCCGACTCCGGGTCGACGGCCCGGTGGCCACCGTGACGCTCGACCGCCCGGCGCGGCGCAACTCCCAGCTGCCGGCCACCTGGCACGCGCTGGCCCGGGTCGAGGAGCTGCTGCCGGCCGGCACCCGCATCGTGGTGCTCCGCGGCGAGGGCCTCTCGTTCTCTGCCGGGCTGGACCGCTCGATGTTCGCCGGTGAGGGCGGCGGCCTGGTCGGCATGGCCGAGCTGCCCGCCGACGAGGTGGACGCCACCATCGCCGGCTACCAGCGCGGCTTCACCTGGTGGTCCGCGCGCCCCGACGTCGTCAGCATCGCCGCGGTGCAGGGACACGCGGTGGGCGCTGGCTTCCAGCTGGCCCTCGCCTGCGACCTGCGAGTCCTCGCCGACGACGCCCAGCTGGCCATGCGCGAGACGAGCCTGGGCATCGTGCCGGACCTGGCCGGCACCGGCCCGCTGGTGGACCTGGTCGGCTACCCCCGCGCCCTGGAGATCTGCGCCACCGGGCGCTGGGTGGACGCCGCCGAGGCCGAGCGGCTGGGCCTGGCCGAGCTGGTCGTGCCCCGCGACCGGCTGGAGGCCACGGTGGCGCAGGTGGCCGCCGCGCTGATGGCCGCCCCGCACGGAGCGGTCACCGAGACCAAGGCGCTACTGGCCGGCGCCTCGCACCGCTCCCGGGAGGAGCAGCTGGCCGCCGAGCGGGCGCATCAGGCCCGGCGGATCGCGGACCTCGCCGCGGGCCGCCCCTGACCCGCCGCATCCGACCCTGCGTCGGACCGGATGCGTCCGAGCGCGTCCCGTTCCGCCCTCGGCGGACAGGACGGTCTCCGGGGAAGCAGCCCGACACCCCGGGCGTTCGGCCCGGGCAGCAGGAGCAGCCCGCGCGAGCCTGTCGCGGGCAGGAGGGAGGCCGCAGCTGTGGCACAACAGAACTGGCAGATGCTGCGGTCCTACCGTCGCGACGAGGACGTCCTCAAGCAGCGGCTGTCGCGCGGCACCATCCGCCGCATCCTCGCCTTCGCCCGCCCCTACCGCCGCGAGCTGGCGATCTTCCTGACCCTCGTGGTCTTCGACGCCGCGATCGTGGTGGCCCAGCCGCTGCTGTTCAAGCAGATCATCGACGAGGGCGTGCTCAAGGGCGACCGGGGCGTGGTCGTCTCGGTGTCCCTCGGCATCGCCCTGCTGGCGCTGGTCGACGCGGGCCTCACCCTGGCCAACCGGTGGTACTCCTCGCGGATCGGCGAGGGCCTCATCTACGACCTGCGCACCCAGGTGTTCGACCACGTGCAGCGGATGCCGGTCGCCTTCTTCACCCGCACCCAGACCGGGTCGTTGGTCAGCCGCCTCAACAGCGACGTCATCGGGGCCCAGCAGGCGTTCACCTCCACGCTGTCCCAGGTCGTCTCCAACGTGGTCAGCCTGGTGCTGGTGCTGGCCACGATGCTGTTCCTGTCCTGGCAGGTCACCCTGGTCGCGCTGCTGCTGCTCCCGGTGTTCGTCGTCCCCGCACGCATCGTGGGCCGTCGGCTGGCTGTCATCACCCGCGAGTCGATGCAGCTCAACGCGGCGATGAGCCAGACGATGACCGAGCGGTTCAACGTGGCCGGGGCGCTGCTGGTCAAGATCTTCGGCCGGCTGCCGGAGGAGACCGAGCAGTTCAGCGCCAAGGCCTCCCGGGTGCGCGACATCGGCATCACCTCGGCCATGTACAGCCGGGTGTTCTTCACCGCGCTCACCCTCATCGCGGCCCTGGCCACCGCGGTCGTCTACGGCGTCGGCGGCCTGCTGGCCATCTCCGGCTCGTTCGCGGTCGGCACCCTGGTGGCGCTGACCGCGCTGCTCGGCCGGCTCTACGGCCCGCTCACCGCGCTGTCCAACGTGCACGTCGACGTCATGACCGCGCTGGTCAGCTTCGAGCGGGTCTTCGAGGTGCTCGACCTGCCGCCCATGGTGGACGACAAGCCCGGCGCCACTGCGCTCGAGCCCGGCGCGGCCACCGTCGAGTTCGACGACGTCCACTTCCGCTACCCGACCGCGGACGAGGTCTCGCTGGCCTCGCTGGAGTCGGTGGCCGTGCTCGACAACACCCCGACCACGCAGGTGCTCGACGGCGTCAGCTTCCAGGTGGCCGCCGGGCAGACCGTGGCCCTGGTGGGGCCCTCCGGTGCTGGGAAGACCACCATTACCAGCCTGGTGTCCCGGCTCTACGACGTCACCGGCGGGACTGTCCGCGTGGGCGGTCGCGACGTGCGCGAGGTGACCCTGGAGTCCCTGCACGACTCGGTGGGTGTCGTCACCCAGGACGCGCACATGTTCCACGACACGATCCGGGCCAACCTGCTCTACGCCCACCCGGGCGCCACCGAGGCCCAGCTGGTCGCGGCCTGCCAGGCGGCGCAGATCTGGGACCTGGTGCAGTCGCTGCCCGACGGCCTGGACACCGTCGTCGGCGACCGCGGCTATCGGCTCTCCGGCGGGGAGAAGCAGCGGCTGGCTATCGCCCGGCTGCTGCTCAAGGCGCCGCAGATCGTCGTGCTCGACGAGGCGACCGCGCACCTGGACTCCGAGTCCGAGAAGCTCGTGCAGGAGGCGCTGCGGACCGCCCTGGAGCACCGCACCGCGCTGGTCATCGCCCACCGGCTCAGCACCGTGCGCGAGGCCGACCAGATCCTCGTCATCTCCGGCGGCCGGGTCGTCGAGCGCGGGCGGCACGAGGAGCTGCTGGCCCACGGCGGGGTCTACGCCGACCTCTACCGCACGCAGTTCGAAGGCCAGGCGCGGGCCGAGCAGGAGGACGCCGTCGTCTGAGCCGGTCGCCCCGCTGCTTCTCGCTACGTCCGAAGGATCGGCACCTATAGGTGTCGATCCTTCGGACGTAGCGGCGCGCCGGAGGCTCAGAGGCCGCGGATCAGGCCGCCGTCGACCGGGATCATCGCCCCGGTCACGTAGGAGGCGACGGGGGAGAGCACGAAGGCGGCCACGGCGCCGAACTCGGCCGGGTCGCCGTAGCGGCCCAGCGGGATGGCCGCCTCGCGCTCGCGGCGCGGGCTGACCGGGCGCCCGGTGGCCTGGTCGAGCTCGCGCACCCGGTCGGTGTCGATGCGGCCGGGCAGCAGCCCGTTCACCCGGATCCCGCGGCCGCCCAGCTCGTCGGCGAGGGTCTTGGCCACCATGGCCAGGCCGGGGCGTAGCCCGTTGGAGATGGCCAGCCCCTCCAGCGGCTGCTTGACCGAGCTGGACAGCACCAGCGCGATGCTGCCGCCCTCGGCGCCGCACTGCGTCGCCACCGCGCGCGCGACGCGCAGCGGCCCGAGGAACACCTGCTCGAAACCGGAGCGCCACAGCGCGTCGCCGATGCCCATGGCCGTGCCGGGGGCCGGGCCGCCCACGCTCACCAGCGCGCCGTCGAGGCGGTCCCATCGGGCGTGCGCCGCGGCCACCAGCATCGTCTCGGTGCCCGGCTCGGACAGGTCCGCGGGGATGCCCAGAGCCACCTCGCGCCCGCCGAGCTCCTCCGCGGAGCGGGCCACGGCCTCCTCGTCGCGCGAGGACACCACCACCCGGGCCCCCTCGGCCACCAGCGCGCGCGCCCCGGCGAACCCGAGTCCGCGGGTGCCCCCGGTGACGATGAAGACGCGTCCGTCCAGCCCGAGATCCATGCCGCCCATCCTGCCGCTTCCGGGCCGGCTGCGGTTGCAGAGGGTCACGGATCGGTGGCGGCGTGTCGTGGAGAGGTGGTGAAAGGGGCGCGGCTGAGGTGGTGCGCGGTTGGGTCTGGCGGCGTCGGCCGAGGGGGTGGAGGAAAAGGCGCTGGTGACGGGGGAGCGAGGCGCCAGGCGGGTTCGGTGCCCCGCTGCCGGTCTGCGCGGCCGCAAGATCGTCGGGATCGGATGAAGGTGCCCTTCCGACGAACCTATTGGCAGAAGGGCACCTTCACCCAATCCCACGCAGCAACGGAGGTCGGCAGCGGAAGCCGCCGCCGCGCCTGCTCCCGCCGTCACCAGCGCCATGACCTTGGTGCTCGTAGCCGCAGCCGCTGGGACCGCCCGCCCCACGCGCCCGGCGGCGGCCCAAGAGTGGATGAGGGTGACCCTCACTCCCTCTCTGTGACTGAAGGCCACCCTCACCCCGACCAGAGCGGGGTGTCAGGGCCGGACCAGGCGGCCCAGCGCGAGGCGGGCCAGTGGCAGGTAGCCGAGGACCAGCGGCCAGGGGCCGGTCATCCGCAGAGTGGCTCGGCAGCCGGTCCGGCCGGGGAGCGGCTCGACGCCGTGCTCGAGGTGCAGCGGGACCGGGCCGAGGTGCACGGTCCAGGACCAGGCGCGCGCCACGTCGTCGACGGCGGTCACCTCGAACGGCAGCGCGGGCGGCACCGGGCCGCGCACGGTGCCGCGCAGCCCGGGCAGCAGCCGGTCCTGAACGTCGGAGCCGCCGGCGACGTCGACGGCGCGCAGCTGCGGCGACCAGGACGGCCACCGGCTCGGGCTGGCGTAGCGGGCCCAGGCGGCGTCGACGTCGGCGCCGCCCTCGACGGCCGTGGCCAACGTGCCGGTCAGCCCCCGGGCCGGGCCCGCGCGCACGGGCTCAGGCCTTGGGCGTGGCGACGGAGCCGTCCGCCAGGTTGTGCGCGGTGTTGACCAGGCCGACGTGGCTGAACGCCTGCGGGAAGTTGCCGACCTGGCGGCTGTAGCGCACGTCGTACTCCTCGGCCAGCAGCCCGACGTCGTTGCGCAGCGAGAGCAGGTGCTCGAACACCCCGCGGGCCTCCTTGTCACGGCCGATCGCGTGCAGGGCGTCGGCGTACCAGAAGGTGCAGACCAGGAAGGCGCCCTCCTTGCCGGGCAGGCCGTCGATGTCGCCGTGGTTCTCGTAGCGCAGCAGCAGGCCGCCGTCCTGGCGCAGCCGCTTGCCGATGGCCTCGACCGTGCCGACGAACCGGTCGTCCTTGGGGTCGATGAAGCCGACCTGCGGCATGAGCAGCAAGCTCGCATCCAGCTCCGACGCGCCGTAGTACTGCACGAAGGTGTTGGCGTCGGCGTCGAAGCCCTTCTGCATCACCTGCTGGTGGACGTCGTCGCGGCACTGCTTCCAGCGGTCGACCGGGCCGTCCAGGCCGCTCTTCTCCACCGCTCGCACCGCGGCGTCGAACGCGGACCAGACCATCACCTTGCTGTGCACGAACTCGCGCCGGTCGCCGCGGATCTCCCACAGGCCCTCGTCCGGCTGGGACCAGTTGCCCTCCAGCCAGTCCATGATCGCCTTCTGGACGTTCCAGCTGTTCTGGTCCGAGTCCAGGCCCTGCGCGCGGGCCAGCGCGAGCGCGCCCATCAGCTCGCCGTAGACGTCGAGCTGGAGCTGCTCGGCGGCCTGGTTGCCGATCCGCACCGGGCTGGAGCCCTCGTAGCCGGGCAGCCAGTCCAGCTCGGTCTCGGTGAGGCGCCGCTCGCCGGTGATGGAGTACATGATCTGCAGGTCGTCCGGGTCGCCGGCCACCGCACGCAGCAGCCACTCGCGCCAGTCCGACGCCTCCTGCGTGTAGCCGCTGTGCAGCAGCGCCTGCAGGGTGAGGGTGGCATCGCGCAGCCAGCAGTAGCGGTAGTCCCAGTTGCGGACCCCGCCGATGTCCTCGGGGAGGCTGGTGGTGGCAGCCGCGACGATGCCGCCGGTGGGCTCGTAGGTGAGGGCCTTGAGGGTGATCAACGAGCGGCGCACGGCCTCCTCGTAGTCGCCCTGGTAGCGGCAGTCGGTCATCCAGTAGGCCCAGAAGCGCTCGGTGAGGTCGAGCTGGGCGAGGGCGTCGGTGGGGTCGGGCTGCGGCTCGTGGGAGGGGGCCCAGGTGAGCACGAAGGCCACCCGGTCGCCGGGGCCCACCTCGAACTCGGCACCGGAGGACATGTCGTCCTGGCCGTGGTGGGTGACGTCCCCGTGCAGCCAGACCGCGTCGGGGCCGGCGACGGCATGCAGGCCCTCTCCGACGCGGCGCACCCACGGCAGGATGTGGCCGTAGTCGAAGCGCAGCCGCAGCTCGCTCTTCATCCGCACCCGGCCGCTGACGCCCTCCACGATCCGCACCAGGTTGGGCTGCCCGTCGCGCGGGGGCATGAAGTCGACGACCCGCACGGTGCCGTCCGGGGTGTCCCACTCGCTCTCGAGCACGAGGGTGTTCTCGCGGTAGCGCCGGCGGCTGGCCGGGCCGCCGGACATCGGCGCCACCCGCCAGTGCCCGTTGCGGTCCCCGCCGAGCAGGGCGGCGAAGAAGGCGGGGGAGTCGAACCGGGGCAGGCAGAGCCAGTCGACCGAGCCGTCCCGGCAGACCAGCGCTACCGAGTGCATGTCCCCGACGACGGCGTAATCCTCGATCCGGCCCGGCACGTCACCCTCCTGGTCCGGTGCACCGGGACGGCCAGGGGCGGCCGAGACCGATGCACGCTGCATCTACGACGTCACTGGCCTACCCGCTGGAACGATCAGATCCACGTCCGGTGCTGCTGCTGATGCTGCTGGCCCCGGTGGTACCCCGGGAGACGTCGTCCAGCCCGTGCTCGTCCAGCTCGCGCTCGTCCAGGTCCTCGTCCTCGCCGGTGCCCAGGCTCGCCCCGAAGGCGGCCAGCCGCGAGCGCAGGCCCGGCCGGCCCGAAGCGGGCACCTGGCCGTCACCCGGCTCGTCCACGTCGTCGGTGTCCTCGTCCAGCTCGCGGCGCAGCAGGACGATCGACCCGACGACGCCGATGATCCCGAAGACCACCCACTGCAGGGCGTAGGACCAGTTGCGGCCGGGGTCGACCTGGTAGCCGTCCAGGGTGGGGGCGTCCAGCCGCTGGATGGCCGCGGTGGGCGCCGGGCTCTCGGTGCCGGCGTCGACGTAGCCGCCGTAGAGCGGGTAGGGCAGCGTGCCGGCCAGGCGCAGCGGGTCGACCCGGGCGACCGACACCTGAGCGCCCTCGGTGCGCTCCTGCTGCCCGCCGGTGGTGCTCACTCCCGGCTCCACCCAGCCGGTGACCGAGACCTGCCCGGCCGGGGGTGCCGGCACGTCGACCGAGCCCAGGGCCGCACCGGCGCGCGGCACCCAGCCGCGGTCGACCAGCACGGCCGAGCCGTCGGCGGTGACCAGCGGGACGAGCACCTCGTAGCCCGCCACGCTGTTGTAGGGGCGATTGCGCACCAGCACCGTGCGGTCGGGGTCGTAGCGCCCGTCCACCCGCACCTGCCGGTACTGCTGGGCGTCGGCCCGCTGCCCCACCTGCAGGACCTCGGTCAGGGGGGCGACCGGGCGGGCGAGGTTGGTGGACAGGAGCTCGCGCTGGGCCCCGTGCTCGTGCGCCCGGGAGACCTGCCAGCGGGCCAGCAGCAGGCAGCCGACCGAGACCACGACGGCGAAGGCGACGAACCCGAGCCAGCGGCGGGTGGCGAGGAGCCGGTGCACGAGGACGACGGTAACGCGAGCGCGCGACACCCACGCGCCGGCGTCCCCCGTCCCACCGGTGCGGGCGGGCGCCAGCGACGTAGGCTGGTGCGAACGGGCGCCGGCCGGCCCGTCCATCGGAGCGGGAATCGCGAAGGAGCGGCATGGGCGCGCACGTCGGCGGTCTGGTGGACCGCTTCGGGCGGGTGGCGACGGACCTGCGGGTCTCGCTCACCGACCGCTGCAACCTTCGCTGCGCCTACTGCATGCCGCCCGAGGGGCTGGACTGGCTGCCCTCGCCCGAGCTGCTCACCGACGACGAGATCGTGCGGCTGGTCTCCATCGCGGTCTCCCTGGGAGTGGACGAGGTCCGCTTCACCGGTGGGGAGCCGCTGCTGCGTCGCGGGCTGGTCGACATCGTGCGCCGGGTGGCCGAGCTCGAGCCGCGCCCGCGCCTGTCGCTCACCACCAACGGCATCGGGCTGGCCCGGCTGGCCGAGCCGCTCGCCCAGGCCGGCCTGGACCGGGTGAACGTCTCGCTGGACACCCTGGACCGCGAGCTGTTCACGAAGCTCGCCCGCCGCGACCGGATCGACGACGTCTTCGCCGGCCTGGCTGCCGCCGACGCCGCGGGCCTGCGCCCGGTCAAGGTGAACGCCGTGGTCATGCGCGGGGTCAACGAGGACGAGGCGGTGCCGCTGCTGCGCTGGTGCCTCGAGCGGGGCTACGAGCTGCGCTTCATCGAGCAGATGCCGCTGGACGCCCAGCACGCCTGGAGTCGCGAGGAGATGGTGTCCGCCGACGAGCTGCTCGAGCGGCTCACTGCGGCCTTCGACCTCACCCCCGAGGGCGAGGTCGTGCGCGGCAGCGCGCCGGCCGAGACCTGGCTGGTGGACGGCGGCCCCGGCCGGGTGGGGGTCATCGGCTCGGTCAGCCGGCCGTTCTGCGGCACCTGCGACCGGGTCCGGCTCACCGCCGACGGGCAGATCCGCAACTGCCTGTTCGCCCGGGAGGAGTCCGACCTGCGCGGGCCGATGCGCGCCGGCGCCACCGACGTCGAGCTGGCCGAGCGGTTCCGTGCCTCGCTGCGGGCCAAGAAGGCCGGCCACGGCATCGACGACCCGGGCTTCCTGCAGCCGGACCGGCCGATGTCGGCCATCGGCGGCTGAGCTCCGCGCCCGCGGTTCCGCTCAGCCGTCGTGCCGCCCCTCAGCGGTCGGCCTGCCCCGCCTGCCACTCCGGCAGCGCCACCACCTCGCGCAGGAACCCGCGCACGCCCAGGAAGTCGCCCAGGCTGCCGCGGTGCTCGTCGCAGGCGGCCCAGGTCTTGGTGCGCCCGTCGGTGTGGATGCGCGGGTTGGCCCACACCAGCACCCAGGTGGCATCGGACCGGCAGCCCTTGGCCGAGCACTGGACCGGGCCGGTGGGGCCAGGGTCGGGTGGCTGCGGCACGGGATCGCTGGGCGCGGGGGTGGGATTCACTGAGGTGGGATTTTCTGGGATGGAATTCATGCGGCCCAGTCTGACCGAGCGGACCGCAGGCGCCGCGTCCGGCCGCTACCCGGAGAGCGCTGCGGCCTGCCTGACGCTGCCGGTCCGACCGAGCGGTACCGGGCAACCACGGGGGGAGTTGCCCGGCACCGCATCGGCGGCGCCCCGACGGGGGGCGGGACGCGGGAGCGAGTATTGCACCATCCCGTGCAGTGATTGCAAGGGGATCGGTGGAACGGTGCGGAGCCGTGCGGCGACGGGCTGTCACAGACCGGTGCGGGGCCGGCTCCGGGCGCCGGTCCAGGTGGCTCAGGCGGCGTCGTCGCGGGATGGCCGGGCGCCGGCCGGCCCGCCGCCGTCGCGCCGGTCCGCCTCGGGGCGCGGCGCTTCGAGCATGGGCCGCTGCGGCCCCATGAACGCGGTGGGCAGGTCCCGGTTGGGCTCGCGACCGCCGTTGGCGAGCACCACGGCCACGTAGGGCAGGAGCACGGCCCCGGCCAGGAAGGCCCAGCGCAGCCAGCCGCCGACCAGCACCGCGCCCACCACGCAGACCGTGCGCACCGCCATCGAGATCAGGTAGCGCCGGGTCCGGCCGCCGACGTCCTCGGTGAGCGGCTTGGGGGCGGCGGTGATCTGGAAGACGTCCTCGTCGCCGCGGCGGGAACGGGGCCGCCGTGGGCTCTCGGTCACCTGTCCACGGTACGACCAGGATGCCGCCCCGGCGACCGGGGACAGAGCCGGTCTGGCCGCCCGCCGGCCCGTCCGGCGTGATCACGGGGAGATGGCGAGTGCTCCGCCATTCCTGCTCGACCACGAAGGAAGTGGAGGCGGACGGGGCTCGGGCGGGGCACGGCGCGGCTACGGTGCCGGGCACGGGGGCTGCGGCGCTCCGCGCGCGGCGTTGGCCCCGCCGTCGACGAGGCACTGGAGGCCGTCGTGACCAACCGCACCTACCGGGTGACCGAGCTCGTGGGCACCTCGCCGGACGGCGTGGACGCCGCCGTGCGCAACGCCGTCAAGCGGGCCAGCGAGACGCTGCGCCACCTCGACTGGTTCGAGGTGACCGAGATCCGCGGCTACATCGTGGACGGCGAGGTCGAGCACGTGCAGGTGGGCCTGAAGGTGGGCTTCCGGCTCGAGGACAGCTGAACCTGGGCGTTCCCTGCTCCGCCGTCGGCTGAGGCACGCCGAGGGCAGCGCGGTCCGTTCCGCGGGACCACGCTGCCCTCGCCTGGCAACGAGCGAATGTCGGTGCGCTGGTCAGGCGCGGCAGTCCAGGACGAGCTTGCCGGTGCTGCCGCGGCCGAGCAGGGCGCGGTGGGCCTGCGCGGCCTGCGCCAACGGCCAGGTGCCGCCGACGACGGCCGTGAGCCGTCCCTCGGCCACCATCTGCATCAGCTCGGTCATCGGGCCGGCCAGCATCTCCGGCCGGTTGAAGCAGTGCGCGAGCCAGAACCCGGCCACCGTGCGGCTGCGGCCCATCAGCTCGCCCGGCGCGAGGTGCCGGGCCGGGCGGCGCGAGGCCATCCCGAAGGTGGCCAGGCGGCCGAACGGCGCGAGCGCGGACAGCGAGGCGTCGAAGGTCTCCCCGCCGACCATCTCCAGCACGACGTCGACCTTGCGCCCGCCGTTGGCCTCCTCCAGCGCCGCCTTGAGGTCCTCGGCGCCGGCGTCGACCGTCGCGTCGGCGCCGAGCTGCTCGGCCAGCGCGCGCTTCTCGGGGCTGGAGGCGACGCCGATGACCCGGCCCGCACCCCAGGCCTTGGCCAGCTGAACGGCGATCGTGCCCACCCCGCCGGCCGCGGCGTGCACGACCACCGTCTCGCCGGGAGCGAGGTGGGAGCTGGTGCGCAGCAGGTGCCAGGCCGTCGTGCCCTGCACCAGCAGCGCGAGCGCCTCGCCGTCCGACACGCCGTCGGGGACGTGGTACGCCAACGACGTGGGCACCAGGGCCTGCTCGGCGTAGCCGCCCGAGGTGGCGAACCCGGCCACCCGTCGTCCGTCCGGGTCGGTGCCGACCACCTCCGAGCCGGGCACCATCGGCAGCGTCTGCTTGGCCAGATACGAATCCTCGGTCTGGTGCGTGTCGGCGAAGTTCACGCCGGCGCTGGAGACCTGGATCAGCACATGGCCGGGGGCCGGCTCCGGTGCGGGCAGGTCGGTCAGGGTGAGGACCTCGGGGCCCCCGAACTCGGTGATCTGGATGGCTCTCACGTCACCGCACCGTAGGGCTAACGGGGGCCGATCGCCTTACCGACGGGTAGCCGGATAGGTTCGCTGCTCGATCCGGGCGTGCGCCCGGGCCTGATGCGCACCGTGCGAGGAGGACGTCGACGTGGGCAGGAGCGTGCTGGTCACCGGGGGCAACCGGGGCATCGGCCTCGCCATCGCCACCGCGTTCGCGCAGGCGGGCGACTCGGTGGCCGTCACCTACCGCTCGGCCGCTCCTGAGGACCTGCCCGACGGCGTCCTCGCCGTGCGTTGCGACGTCACCGACACTGCGTCGGTGGAGGCCGCCTTCGCCGAGGCCGAGGCCGCGCACGGGCCGGTCGAGGTGGCCGTGGCCAACGCGGGCGTCACCGCCGACCAGCTGCTGCTGCGGATGTCCGACGACGAGTACGAGCTGGTGGTGAACACCAACCTGGGCGGGGCGTTCCGGGTGGCCCGCCGAGCGTCCAAGGGGATGCTGCGGCTCAAGCGCGGGCGGATCGTGCTCGTGGGCTCGGTGGTCGGGCTCTACGGCGCGCCCGGGCAGACCAACTACGGCGCGAGCAAGGCGGCGCTGGTGGGCCTGGCCCGCTCGCTCACCCGCGAGCTGGGCGGGCGCGGCATCACCGCCAACGTCGTCGCGCCCGGCTTCGTCGAGACCGACATGACCGCGGCGCTGCCGGCCGAGCGGCAGGAGGCCTACAAGGCGGCCATCCCGGCCGGCCGGTTCGCCGCCGCCGAGGAGATCGCCGGCGTGGTGCGGTTCCTCGCCTCGCCCGAGGCCGGCTACATCAGCGGCGCGGTCATCCCCGTCGACGGCGGCCTCGGCATGGGCCACTGAGCCCGCACCCGCTGCTTGCGACGAGCAGTAGTTCTTCCGACAGAGCGTAGGACCGACAGACCGTAGGAGAGCGAGACCGTGGGGATCCTCGAGGGCAAGCGCGTGCTGGTCACCGGCGTGCTCATGGAGAGCTCGATCGCCTTCCACGTGGCGCGCATCGCGCAGCAGGAGGGCGCCTCGGTGGTGCTCTCCGGCTTCGGCCGGGGGCTGAAGATCACCCAGACCATCGCCCGCCGGCTCCCGCAGGCCGCGCCCGTGGTCGAGCTCGACGTCACCAGCACCGACGACCTCGCCGCGCTGCCGGATCGGGTGCGCGAGCACGTTGACGGCCTGGACGGCGTGCTGCACTCGATCGGGTTCGCACCGGAGTCGGCGCTGGGCGGCCGTTTCCTGGAGACCCCGTGGGAGGACGTCGCCACCGCGGTGCACGTCTCGGCCTACTCGCTCAAGGCGCTCACCGTGGCCTGCCGGCCGCTGTTCGGCGAGCGGGCGGCGGTGGTCGGCCTCGACTTCGACGCCGCGGTGGCCTGGCCCAAGTACGACTGGATGGGCGTGGCCAAGGCCGCTTTCGAGTCCACCGCGCGCTACATCGCCCGCGACCTCGGCTCGGCTGGGGTGCGGGTGAACCTGGTCTCGGCCGGGCCGCTGCGGACGACCGCGGCCAAGAGCATCCCAGGCTTCGACGAGCTGTCCACGATCTGGGAGACCCGCGCCCCGCTGGGCTGGGACGTCAACGACGCCGAGCCGGCCGCGCGGGCCGCGGTGGCGCTGCTGTCGGACTGGTTCCCCGCCACCAGCGGCGAGATCGTGCACGTGGACGGCGGCGCGCACGCGATGGGCGCCTGAGTACCGCCTTGCGGGTGTGATCGTGAAGGGCTGGTGACCGGATCCGGTCATCAGCCCTTCATGATCATGGGGGTGGGTCGGGGGAGGGTCAGGGCACCACGGTGACCGGGAGGGTGAGGTCGACGCTCTCCTGCGGCCCCGCGCACGCCGCCGTGCTCACCTGCAGGTGCACCGTGTAGGTGCCGGGGGTGGCCCAGGTGTGGGCCGGCCGGTCGGTGCCCTGGCCAGGGCGCACGCCGGTGCACGCCTCGAGAGGCACCTGCGACCCGGCGCCGACGCCGTCGCCCCACTCCTGCAGCGTTCCGAGCAGCAGCCCGTCGTCGTCCTGCCAGCGGACCGTGAGGGTGGCCGGGTGCCCGGCGTGCACCACCGTCGGCTCGACCTCGGCCTCGACCCGCAACCCGCCCGAGGCGGCGGTGGCCGACACCGGTTGGGCGGCGGCGGGCCGCGCCCCGGCCAGCGTGGTGCCGGTGCTCCCCGCGCAGCCGGTCAGGCCGGCGACGAGGCCCGCGGTCAGCAGGGCGGCGAAGGCTCCCGCGCGCAGCGACACCACTGGACCTCCATCCTCACCCTTGGTCACGACCGTCACCCGCTGGTGCTCACGCAGCGTAGCCGCCTGGACCCGGGGGGCGCAGCAGGTCTCTCGTGCTCCGTCCGGGTGAGTCCGCCTCCCTGACGACGTGCCGCGCGGCACCGGCAGGGGACCGCGCCGCCCGCGCGGTCTGGCAGGCTGCCTCCCATGCCCACGCTGGTCCTGCTCCGGCACGCGAAGTCCGACTACCCCGAGGGCGTGCCCGACCACGACCGGCCGCTGGCCGAGCGAGGGGAGCGCGACGCCGCCGCGGTCGCCAAGGTCCTCTCGGCCGGACCGGTGCCGGAGCTGGTGCTCTGCTCCTCGGCGGCCCGGGCCCGGGCCACCTGGGCGCGGGTCGAACGGGCCCTGGAGGCCGGCGGGGGAGACGGCGCGATCGTCCGCTACGAGCCGGACGTCTACCTGGCCAGCGCCCGCGCCCTGCTCGGGCTGGCCCGAGCCACCCCGGCCGCGGTGGGGCGGCTCCTCGTCGTCGGGCACAACCCGGGCCTGCAGGACCTGGCCCTGAGCCTGGCCGGCTCCGGACCCACCCCGGCACTGGCCGCGCTGGCCGAGAAGCTGCCCACCGCCGGCCTGGTCACCCTGACCTCCGACGCGTCGTGGGACTCGTGGACCACCGGCTGCTGCCGGCTGGAGTCCTTCGAGGTCCCGCGCGGCTGAGTCCGCGCCCCGGCCAGCCACCGAGCCCGCCCCGCTGCCAACGATCACGTTCACGTGACCATTGGCCGCTTCCCGCCGTGAATTCACGGCGCAGAGCGGTGATTCGGGATGGGAAGGGCGCGTCGCTGCTGGGCGGTCAGCCCCGGGCGGACGGCTCGAGCGGCGCGTCGCTCTCGGCGTCGGCGGCCTCCACCTCGTCCCGGGTGATCCCGAGCAGGTAGAGGATGGCGTCGAGGTAGGGCACGTTCACCGCCGCGTCAGCCGCGGCGCGCACCACCGGCTTGGCGTTGAACGCCACCCCGAGACCGGCCCGGGCCAGCATGTCCAGGTCGTTGGCGCCGTCGCCGATCGCGACGGTCTGCGAGACCGGCACCCCCGCCTGCGCGGCGAAGCGCACCAGGGCCGCGGCCTTGCCGGCGCGGTCGACGACCTCGCCAAGGACCCGCCCGGTGAGCCGGCCCTCGACGATCTCGAGCACGTTGGCCGCGGAGTAGTCGATGCCCAGGTCGGCCACCAGCTGGTCGGTGACCTGGGTGAAGCCGCCGGAGACGATGGCCACCTCGTAGCCGAGCCGTTTGAGGGTGCGCACCAGGGTGCGCGCACCGGGCGTCAGCTCCACCTGCCGGCGCACCTCGTCCACGGCGGTGGCCGGCAGCCCCTCCAGCAGCGCGACCCGAGCCCGCAGGGACTCGGCGAAGTCCAGCTCGCCGCGCATCGCCGCCTCGGTCACCCGGGCCACCTCGTCGCCGCAGCCGGCGTGCTCGGCGAGCAGCTCGATGACCTCGCCCTGGATGAGCGTGGAGTCGACGTCCATGACGACCAGCCGCTTGGCCCGGCGGGCCAGGCCCGAGCGCTGCACCGCGACGTCGACCTGCTGGCGCGCCGCCTCGGCGGCCAGCGCCGGGCGCAGCACCTCGCTGGGCACCCCGCACACCTCGAGCTCGATGCCGGTGACGGGGTAGCGGGCCAGGCGCACCATCCGGTCGATGTTGCCGCCGAGGTCCGCGATCCGCCCGGCCATCGCCGCCAGCGCGTCCGGGCGCAGCGGCATGCCGAGCACGGTGACGTGGCTGCGGTGCCGGCGGCGGGTGTCGTCGTCGTCCTCGCCGGTGGCGACCTCCACCGCCAGGCCGAGCCGCGCGGCGGTATCGCGCACGCTGCGCACCAGCCCGGACTCGTCCCGCCCGGTGGTGACCAGCACGCCCAGCACGAGGTGCCCGCGGATGACGACCTGCTCGACGTCGACGACCTCGACGTCGCGGTGCCCGCTCATGGCGGCCAGCAGCGCGGAGGTGACCCCCGGCCGGTCGCGCCCGCTGAGGGTGACGAGCAGGGTCCTCGCGGCCATGCCCCGCAGGTTACCGGCGGCCGGCGAGGCCGGGACCGGGCGTCCGGTCCTCGGTCACCGGCCTCGCACCGGCGTCGGTGCTCCATGGTCGGTCAGGGGTCGACCTTCTGCCCCTTGCCGATGACGACGATGCCGCCGTCGCTCACCGCGAAGCGCTCGCGGTCGCGCTCGAGGTCGACGCCGATCTGCGCGCCCTCCGGGATGACCACGTTCTTGTCGATGATGGCGTTGCGGACCACCGCGTGCCGGCCGACGTCGACGCCGTCCAGCAGCACCGAGCCGTCGACGTGAGCCCACGAGTGCACGTGGACCCGGGGCGAGAGCACGGAGTTCTCCACCAGTGCGCCGGACACGACCGCGCCGGAGGAGACCATCGAGCTGACCGCGCGGCCCACCCGTCCCTGCCAGCCGTGCACGAACTTGGCCGGCGGCAGCGGTTCGTCGAGGGTGTAGATGGGCCATTCGTAGTTGTAGAGGTTGAAGACCGGGTGGACCGAGATGAGGTCCATGTGCGCCTCGTAGAAGGCGTCGAGGGTGCCGACGTCGCGCCAGTAGCCGCGGTCGCGCGGGGTGGAGCCGGGCACCTCGTTGTCCTGGAAGTCGTAGACCTCCGCGTCCCCGCGCTCGACGAAGAACGGGATGATGTTGCCGCCGAGGTCGTGCTTGCTGCTCTCGTCCTGCGCGTCGCGGGTGACGGCGTCGATGAGCGCGTCGGTGCGGAAGATGTAGTTGCCCATCGAGGCGTAGATCTGGTCCGGCGCGTCGGGCAGCCCGATGGCGTCCTTGGGCTTCTCCCGGAACGCCGCGATCCGCCGGTTCTCCGCGCCCACCTCGATGACGCCGAACTGGTCGGCCATGCTCAGCGGCTGGCGGATGGCGGCCACGGTGACCCCGGCGCCGGAGGCGATGTGCTGCTCGAGCATCTGCCGGGCGTCCATCCGGTAGATGTGGTCCGCGCCGAAGACGATGACGTGCTCGGGGCGCTCGTCGTTGACCAGGTTCAGGCTCTGGTAGATCGCGTCGGCCGAGCCGGCGAACCAGTAGGGGCCCAGGCGCTGCTGCGCCGGCACCGGCGTGACGTAGTTTCCCAGCAGCGTGGACATGCGCCAGGTCTTGGAGATGTGCCGGTCCAGGCTGTGGTTCTTGTACTGGGTCAGCACGACGATCTTGAGGTAGCCGCTGTTGACCAGGTTGGACAGCACGAAGTCGACCAGGCGGTAGATGCCGCCGAAGGGCACGGCCGGTTTGGCCCGGTCCGCCGTGAGCGGCATCAGCCGCTTCCCCTCACCGCCGGCCAGGACGATCGCAAGCACCTTGGTGGAAGCCACGGGTGGACGCTACTGACCTGCGGCGAGGAGTTCCAGACACTGTCCGCAGTTCGAGTTGCATCCCGCACCGGCAGAGGGCTGACCGTGCCCACCACGGTGCCCTAGGTTGACCAACGTGAGCGAGCTGCGCGTCGACCTGCTGACCCGCGAGTACCCGCCGGAGGTCTACGGCGGGGCCGGCGTCCACGTCGAGTACCTGGCCCGGGACCTGCGCCGGCTGGCCGAGGTCCGGGTGCACTGCTTCGGCGCGCCCCGCGAGGAGGCCGGGGTGACCGCCTTCGGCGTGGTGGCCGGGCTGCAGGGCGCCAACGCCGCGCTGCAGACGATGGGCGTGGACCTGGAGATGGCCGCCGCGTGCGCCGGCGCCGACGTCGTGCACAGCCACACCTGGTACGCCAACCTCGCCGGGCACGTCGCCAAGCTGCTGCACGGCGTGCCGCACGTGGTGACCACCCACTCGCTCGAGCCGCTTCGGCCGTGGAAGGCCGAGCAGCTGGGCGGGGGCTACGCGCTGTCCTCCTGGTGCGAGCGGCAGGCGCTGGAGTCGGCCGACGCCGTCGTCGCGGTCTCGGCCGGGATGCGCCGCGACGTGCTGGCCGCCTATCCCGACGTCGACCCGGCGCGCGTCGCCGTGGTGCACAACGGCATCGACACCGAGCAGTACCAGCCGGACCACGGCACCGACGTCCTACGGCGCATCGGAGTGGATCCGGACCAGCCGAGCGTGGTCTTCGTCGGCCGGATCACCCGGCAGAAGGGGCTGCCGTACCTGCTGCGCGCGGCGCGGTCGCTGCCGGCGGGGGTGCAGCTGGTGCTGCTGGCCGGGGCGCCGGACACCCCCGAGATCGCCGCGGAGGTGCAGGGCCTGGTGGCCGAGCTGCGCGCCGAGCGGTCCGGGGTGGTGTGGGTGGAGCAGATGCTGCCCAAGGCCGAGGTGGTCCAGGTGCTCACCCACGCCACGGTGTTCGCCTGCCCGTCGGTCTACGAGCCGATGGGGATCGTGAACCTCGAGGCGATGGCCTGCGAGGTGCCGGTGGTGGCCACCGCCACCGGCGGCATCCCGGAGGTCGTGGCCGACGGAGAGACGGGCCTGCTGGTGCCGATCGAGCAGGTCGCCGACGGCTCGGGCACCCCGGTGGACCCGAACCGTTTCGTGGCCGACCTCGCCGCCCGGCTCACCGAGGTCGTCGAGGACCGCGACCGGGCCCAGGCGATGGGCGTGGCCGGCCGGCGTCGGGCCGTCGAGCACTTCTCCTGGGCGGCGATCGCCGACCGGACCATGGAGGTCTACCGCTCGGTGCTGTGAGCGGAGCGTGTCTCGGCCGCGGCGGCATGCGGGCCGGCGTCGGAATGATCACGGGGCCGTGATCTCTACTCGCCGACCCAGGAGAATTCGTCTCGGTAGGCGAGTCAAAATCACGGGGCCGTGATCGTTCCGGGCCGGGCCCGGCCGGGAGGTCGCGTGCCCGGCTCAGTCGCGCGGGGGCTCCAGCAGCACCTGGCAGGCGGCGGCCATGGCCCGGCGAGCGGCGCGCTCGAGCGGGTCGAGGGCGCGGGCCCGGGTGTCCGCTGCCGCCGCGGTGAGGGCGCCGCCGTCGCCGCGGCGGGCGAGGTCGGCCAGCACCAGGGTGCGCCGGGCCTGGGCCAGCACCCGCTCGGCGCGGCCGGGGGTGCCCGGCGGCAGGGTGTCCTCGCCGGCGCCGTCCTCGCTGACGGCGCGCAGGACCAGCAGCGCGGCCGGGTCGGCGCGGGAGACGTCCAGCGCGGAGAGCTCCTCGGTCGCCTCGCGGACCGCCACCGCGAGGGCCCGCTCGGCCTCGGCCAGCGAGGGCGTGTCGCCGGTGCGCGGGGGAGCGACCTCGGTGACCGACCACAGCACGGCCCAGCCCGAGGAGCCGAGCGCGGTGACCGCGGGGAGCAGGCCCCAGGCGGGCACACCGGTGGCGGCGCCGGTGACGACGACGGCCTCACCGGCCTGCACCGCGGCCTCGGTGAACGCCGGGGGACCGGCCAGCCCGAACGGGTCGCCCGGCACTGGCAGGGCCAGGTGGAGGGCGCGCACGCCCATCGCCCGCAGCCGGCCCAGCGCTACCGGCAGCGACACCTCGGTGTCCTCGCCGGGCAGACCGGCCACCCGGTGGCGCACGTCCTCGCCCACCACGGCGTCGGCGGCGGCGTCCAGCGAGACGGCGCCGGCCAGGACGGCGTTGCCCCAGGCGACCAGGCGGGCGGACCGGGGGACGGTCAGCCGCGCCGCGCGGGCGGCGGACAGCACGGCGTCGGGCTCGGGTGGCACCCGGTCAGGGTAGGAGGTGCGCGGCGGGCCCGGTCGTGGCGGTCGGTGCCGACGTGGTCCCGTCGGCCTGGCGTAGGCGGCCTGGCGTAGGTTGGCCCGCCGTGAGCAGCCCCACCCAGCCCGCGACCTCCGCCGTCCCGCAGCCCGTGCCGCAGCCCGCCGCCCCGGCCCCGATCGGCGCCCGCTCGGCGGACGAGGTGCTGCGGCTCGAGGGAGTTAGCGTGGTGCGCGACCGCTCCACGCTGCTGGACTCGATCGACTGGTCCGTGCGCGAGGGCGAGCGGTGGGTGCTGCTCGGGCCGAACGGGGCCGGCAAGACCACCCTGCTGCAGATCGCCGCCACCCTGATGCACCCGACCCAGGGCAGCGCCTGGGTGCTGGGCGAGCAGCTCGGCCTGGTCGACGTCTTCGAGCTGCGTCCGCGGGTGGGCCTGTCCAGCGCGGCCCTGGCCGAGCGGCTGCCGCGCGGGGAGGTGGTCCGCGACGTCGTCGTCACCGCCTCCTACGCCGTGATGGGGCGCTGGCGCGAGGCCTACGACGACCTCGACCATGCCCGGGCGGCGGCCCTGCTGGACGCGCTCGGTGTCGGCGGGCTGGCCGAGCGCCGGTTCGGCACGCTGTCCGAGGGCGAGCGCAAGCGCGTGCAGATCGCCCGCGCGCTCATGACCGACCCCGAGCTGATGCTGCTCGATGAGCCGGCTGCCGGGCTGGACCTGGGTGGGCGGGAGGACCTGGTGCGCCGGCTGGGCGCGCTGGCCGCCGACGAGGCCGCCCCGGCGATGGTGCTGGTCACCCACCACGTCGAGGAGATCCCCGAGGGCTTCACCCACGTGCTGCTGCTGCGCGGGGGTCGGGTGGTGGCCCGGGGGCCGATCGACGAGCAGCTCACCGCGGCCTCGCTGGCCGCGTGCTTCGGCATCCCGCTGGAGCTCGAGCGCCGCGGCCGGCGGTGGGCGGCCCGCGCCGTGTGACCGCGCTCCCTTGCGCGTCCCCGAGAGGCCGCTGCTCCGACTCCGTGTCGTGACCGTCCGGTCCCCCCGAAGGCGGCCAAAGCGTCGTAGGTTGACGCCATGGACGGGGGCTACGACTGGCTGATCTGGCTCGTCGCGGCGCTGGTGCTGGCCGGGGTGGAGGTCGTCACCCTCGACCTGATCTTCATCATGCTCGCCGTCGGCGCGCTGGCCGGCGCGCTCACCGCCGTGGCGACCGACGCCGTCGTCGTGCAGGTCCTGGTGGCCGCGGCCGCCGCCGTCGGGATGCTCGCGGCCGTGCGGCCGATCGCCCTGCGCCACCTCAAGGGCTCGCGGGCCGAGCTGCGCAGCGGTGTCGCCGGCCTGGTCGGGCGCAGCGCCCTGGTCCTGGAACGGGTCGACGAGCACGGCGGGCGGATCAAGCTCGCCGGCGAGGTCTGGTCGGCCCGCAGCTACCTGCCCGGGGAGGCTATCGAGCCGGGCGCCACCGTCGACGTCGTCGAGATCGACGGCGCCACCGCTCTCGTCTACGAATCGAGGCCCTGAGTTGTCCGACGGGCAGATCGTCACCCTCGTCGTCCTCGTCGCGATCGTGCTCATGGTGCTGATCACGCTCGCGCGCACTGTCCGGATCATCCCGCAGGCCCGCGCGGGCATCGTGGAGCGGCTCGGGCGCTACCACCGCACCCTCAACCCCGGCCTCACCGTGCTGGTGCCGTTCGTCGACCGGCTCCGGCCGCTGCTGGACCTGCGCGAACAGGTCGTCTCGTTCCCGCCGCAGCCGGTGATCACCGAGGACAACCTCGTGGTGGGCATCGACACGGTCATCTACTTCCAGGTGACCGACGCCAAGGCGGCCTCCTACGAGATCGCCAACTACATCCAAGGCGTCGAGCAGCTCACCGTCACCACGCTGCGCAACGTGGTCGGCAACCTCAACCTGGAGGAGACGCTCACCTCGCGCGACCACATCAACGCCCAGCTGCGCGGGGTGCTCGACGAGGCCACCGGCAAGTGGGGCATCCGGGTGAACCGGGTGGAGATCAAGGCGATCGAGCCGCCGCCGTCGGTGCGCGACTCGATGGAGAAGCAGATGCGCGCCGAGCGCGACCGCCGCGCGGCCATCCTCACCGCCGAGGGCGTCAAGCAGAGCCAGGTGCTCACCGCCGAGGGCGAGAAGCAGGCCGCGATCCTGCGCGCCGAAGGCGAGGCGCAGGCGGCCATCCTGCGCGCCGACGGCGAGGCGCAGGCCATCCAGAAGGTCTTCGACGCCATCCACGCCGGCGACCCCGACCCCAAGCTGCTGGCCTACCAGTACCTGCAGACGCTGCCGCAGATCGCCCAGGGGTCCTCGAACAAGCTGTGGATCGTGCCCAGCGAGCTCGGCGACGCCCTCAAGGGCCTCGGCGGTGTGCTGGGCAACGTGGCCGGCGCGGCGGCCGGCGAGTCGTCGGCGTCGTCCAACGGGGCCGAGCCCCACGCGACGCCGCCCCGGCGCCGTCCCGCCCCCGAGCCCCTGGTGCAGGCGCCGCCGGTGGAGGTCGAGCACGTCGAGGTGCCGCACGTCGACGCCGCCAGCGTGGAGGAGATCGTCGACCAGGCTCCGGTCGCGGCACCTCTGCCGCCGGATCGGCCGGACAGCTACGACGCCTGAGTCCCGTCGCCAGTTCGAAGGCGCCGGTGACGGGAGGGGTGAGCGGTGGGTCGACCCGTGCGGCCGGCTGCCTGCGGATCTTGATGCAAGTGCACGCTCAGCCGGGTGCGGGTGCATCAAGATCCGCGGCGGCTAACTGGGGAGCAGCCCGGGGGTGGTGGGATCGGGCACGCCGGCGACGGAGGCCGGGTCGAGCTGGGCGGCGATCCGCAGCACCATGACGACGTACCACTGGGCGTGGTTGTAGTGCCAGAGCGCGCCGGGCAGCCCGGCCGGTGAGCTGCCGCCGTTGGCGCACAGGTAGCGGGCGGCGGTGAAGATCGCGTCGGCGGGGGACAGGATGTCGGCCCGGCCGTCGCGGTCGCCGTCGACGGCGTAGCGGGCGAAGGTGGCCGGCAGGAACTGCATGGGGCCCATCGCGCCGGCCGAGGACACGCCCGGGTTGCGGCCGTGCCCGGACTCCACCTGACCGATCGCGGACAGGACCGACCACGGCAGGCCGGGGCAGGTGGGCGCGGCGGCCTGGTAGAGCGCCCGGTAGGCCGACGGCGGCAGCGCGGCCCGGGCCCGGGCGGCCCGGTCCATCATCGAGCGGTCGGCGGCCAGCTGGGCCGCGCGCAGCTCGGCCGCGGCCCGCTCGGCCTCCTCCAGCGAGCGGGCCCGGGCGGACAGTTGGTCCAGCCGGGCCTGGGCCGCGGCCAGCAGCGACTGCAGCCGCGCGTACTGCTCCTCGACGTCGCGG
The DNA here is from genome assembly GCA_051954955.1 of Motilibacteraceae bacterium. Classification (GTDB taxonomy): domain Bacteria; phylum Actinomycetota; class Actinomycetes; order Motilibacterales; family Motilibacteraceae; genus JBQCHF01. The sequence continues at coordinate 30,929 of JBQCHF010000184.1, read as the reverse complement.
GCGGTGGTCACCGTCCCCACCGCGGTGGCGGTGGTACCGGTGGCGGCGGCGCTCAGGGCGGCCACCTGCTGCTGGGCCTGCTGCACCCGGCCGTCGCCGCCGGCCACCACCCGCTGCACCGAGGACAGCCGCAGCAGCAGGTCGTGCGGGGACTGCGCCTCGAGCACGGTGACCGCGAGCCCCGCGGTGCCGCCGGACATGTAGAGCGCCCGCACCTGCGCGCGGTGCGCGGCCTCGGCGGACTCGAGGGAGCGGCGGGCGTCGTCCGCCTCCGCGCTGGCACTCAGGGCCCGCGAGGTGCTGCGGGCCAGGCCGTCCAGGGCGACGTCGTAGGCGGCCACCGCAGCCCGCAGCTGCGGGCTCAGCGCGTCGACCTGGGCGGCCGCCTGCTGGGCGGCGCGCCGGGCCTGGTCGACCGACTCTGCGCGCGCCACCGGGACCGGGCCGGCCAGCGCGCCGGCGGTCAGGGCGAGCGGCAGCAGCGCGGTGACCGCCCGTGCGCGCCCGCCGCGCCGGTCCGCCGAGCGCGCTCCCACGCTGGAGTCCTCGGCCGGGCAGGCACCCTCCTTGACGCCCCGCGGCCGTCGGGGTGCGACCCCGCCCCCGCTGCACCAGGGTGGGCCGGTGACCCGTTGGCTGTTCGCCGACCAGCTCGGCCCGGAGTTCCTCGACGACACGGCCGAGGACGAGCCGGTGCTGCTCGTCGAGGCGCGGTCGGTGTTCGCCCGCCGGCGCTTCCACCGGCAGAAGGCGCACCTGGTCCTCTCCGCGCTGCGCCACCGGGCCCGTGAGCTCGGCGACCGCGCGGTCCTGGTCCAGGCCCGCACCTACGGCGAGGCGTTGGACGGCCTGCCGCGCGCGGTCTCCGACAACCTGTCGGTGTGCGCGCCGACCACCTGGTCCGCGGACCGGTTCGTCCGGCGGCTGGCCGACGAGGGACGCGTGAGCGTGCTGCCCCCGCGCGGGTTCGCCACCTCGCGGGAGGACTTCCGGCGCTGGGCGGACGGCCGCGGCAGCCGGCGGCTGCTCATGGAGGACTTCTACCGCGAGGCCCGGCGCCGGCACGGCCTGCTGATGGACGGCGAGGAGCCCACCGGCGGAACCTGGAACCTGGACGCCGAGAACCGCCAGCCCCCGCCCAGGAAGGTCTCGACGCTGCCGGTGCCCGAGCCGTGGTGGCCGCAGGAGGACGACGTCGACGAGCAGGTGCGCGCCGACCTGGACCGCTGGGAGCGCGAGGGCGACGTGTCCTTCGTCGGCGTGGACGGGCCGCGCCGCTTCGCCGCCACCCGCGCCGAGGCGCTGGCCGCGCTCGAGCGCTTCGCGGCGGACCGGCTGCCCACCTTCGGGCCCTACGAGGACGCGATGCTCGCCGCCGACTGGGCCATGTCGCACTCGCTGCTCTCGGCGCCGATGAACCTGGGGCTGCTGCACCCGCTGGAGTGCGCGGAGCGGGCCGAGGCCGCCTACTGCGCCGGGGACGCGCCGCTGGCCTCGGTCGAGGGCTACGTCCGCCAGCTGATCGGCTGGCGGGACTACGTCTGGCACCTGTACTGGTACCTGGGGGAGGACTACCGGCGGCGCAACGCGCTGGGGGCGACGAAGCCGCTGCCGCGCTGGTTCGCCGAGCTGGACGCCGACGCGGTGCAGGCCCGGTGCCTGTCGACCGTGCTGCGGGACCTGCGCGACACCGGATGGGTGCACCACATCCCGCGGCTGATGGTGCTGGGCAACTGGGCCCTGCAGCGCGGCTACGACCCGCAGGCGGTGACCGACTGGTTCCACCGCAGCTTCGTGGACGGCTACGACTGGGTGATGGTCCCCAACGTGGTCGGCATGAGCCAGCACGCCGACGGCGGCACGATGGCCACCAAGCCCTATGCCTCGGGCGGGTCCTACATCAACCGGATGAGCGACCTGTGCCGCGGCTGCCGCTACTCCCCGACGGTGCGGGTGGGGGAGCGGGCCTGCCCCTTCACCGCCGGCTACTGGGCCTTCCTGGACCGGCACCGCCCCTCGTTCGAGCGCAACCACCGGATGGTGCAGGCCGTGCGCGGGCTCGACCGGCTCGCCGACCTGGACGCGCTGCGCGAGCAGGAGGCCGCCCGTGGCGACGACGCGCCGTAGGGACGCGGTTGGTCTGGGCCGGTCGGGGTAGTCCGCTGCGTGCCCGACGGCGCGGGGGTGCCGGCCGGGGCGGCGGGAGGACCCATGGCCACCGGGACGACGGCCGGGACGCGCGACGTCCCCAGCCGCGGCCGCTCGCGGGCGATGCTCGGCACCGCGACGGTGGCCGCGCTCGGCGGTTTCCTCTTCGGCTACGACACCGGCGTCATCGGGGCGGCCCTGCTCTACCTCAAGCCCGCGTTCGGGCTGTCCAACCTGCTGCAGCAGGTGGTCGTCGCCTCGCTGCTGCTCGGTGCCATCGTGGGCGTCCTCGTCGGCGGCGTCGTCGTCGACGCCGTGGGCCGTCGCCGCACCCTGCAGGTGGCCGCGGCGGTGTTCGCGGCCGGCGCGCTGGTGTGCGCCGTGGCTCCCGACGTGCAGGTGCTGGTGCTGGCCCGGTTCGTGCTCGGCACCGCGATCGGCACCTCATCGGTCGTGGTGCCCGGCTACATCGCCGAGATCGCCCCGCGGGAGACCCGGGGCCGGCTGGTGTCGATGAACCAGCTCATGATCACCGTCGGGATCCTGGTGTCCTACCTGGTCGGCTACGCCTTCGCCCCGCTGCAGGGCTGGCGCTGGATGCTCGGACTGGCCGCGGTCCCGGCCGTGGTGATGCTGCTCGGGCTGACCCGGATGGTGGAGAGCCCGCGCTGGTTGCTGGCGCGGGGCCGGGAGGACGAGGCGCGGACGGCCCTGGCCCGCACCCGCGGTCCGGCCGAGGTGGAGGAGGAGGTCCGCGACATCCAGGCGCAGGCCGAGGCCGAGCAGCAGCTGTCCTACCGCGACCTGCTGCGTCCCGCACTGCGCCCGGCGCTGGTGCTCGGCATGGCGGTGGCGGCCACCAACCAGCTGGTCGGCGTGAACGCGGTCATCTACTACGCCCCGACCATCCTCGAGCAGGCCGGGTTCGGCAGCTCGGCAGCCATCCTCGCCTCGGTCGGCATCGGCGCGATCAACGTGCTGGTCACCGTGGTCGCGCTGCTGCTGGTGGACCGGGTGGGGCGACGCCCGCTGCTGCTCGGCGGCATCGTGGCGGTGGTGGTGGCGCTGCTCTTCCTCGGCGCGCTCTACCTGCTGCCGGACCAGCAGGGGCTGGCCGGGGGGCTGCTGGTGGTCGGCCTGTGCGTCTACATCGCCGCCTTCGCCGGCAGCCTGGGCCTGGCCATCTGGCTCGTCAACAGCGAGGTCTTCCCCACCGCGGTGCGCGGGAAGGCCGCCGCGTGCGGGACGGTGACGCACTGGACGCTGGACTTCGCCATCTCCCTGAGCGTGCTCACGACCATCTCGCTGCTCACGCCCACCGGCCTGTTCTGGCTCTACGCCGGGTTCGGGGTGATCGGCTTCTTCGTGCTGGCCCGGCGGCTGCCCGAGACCAAGGGCCGCAGCCTGGAGGACATCGAGCGCTCGCTGCGGGAGCAGGGCGGAGTGGGCGGGGCGGGTGCGGTGGATCTGCGCTCGCCGGCGGCGGCGCCGATGCACCGCTGAGGGCCCTCGGGCTGCACCGCTGAGGGCCCTCGGCCCCGTGGCCCGCCCGAGCTCCCGCCGCCCGGTGCGGTGCGCAACGGCGAGGTCGATAGCGTGTCCGGCGTGGTGACCCGACCGTGACGCTCCTGCAGGCCCTCGGCGTGGTGCTCGCCGGGGTGGCCGCCGGCACCATCAACGCCGTCGTCGGCTCCGGCACCCTGATCACCTTCCCGACGCTGCTGGCCGTGGGGCTGCCGCCGGTGGCCGCCAACGTGACCAACACGGTGGGGCTGGTCCCCGGCTCGGTCACCGCGGCCATCGGCTACCGGCGCGAGCTGTCCGGGCAGCGCTCCCGGCTGCTCGACCTGGGCGTGTTCTCCCTGCTGGGCGCGCTGACCGGCGGCCTGCTCCTGCTCACGCTGCCCAGCAGCGTGTTCGACGCCGTCGTGCCGGTGCTGGTGCTGCTGGGGGTCGTGCTGGTCCTGCTGCAGCCGCGGATCGCCCGCTGGGTGGCAGGGCGCCGCGGCGGCCTGCGCCCCTACGGCTGGGGCGTGCGGGCGGGTGTCCTGGCCGCTGGGATCTACGGCGGCTACTTCGGGGCGGCGCAAGGGGTCCTGCTCATCGCGCTGCTCGGCACGCTGGTCGACCACGACCTGCAGCGGGTGAACGCGGCCAAGAACGTGCTGGCCGGGCTGGTGAACCTGGTGGCCGGAGTGCTGTTCGTGGTGGTCGCGGACGTGCGGTGGACGCAGGCTCTGCTCATCGCCCTCGGCTCGATCGCCGGCGGCTACCTGGGGGCCAAGGTGGGCCGGCGGCTGCCCCCGCTGGCCCTGCGCGGCCTGGTGGCGGTGGTCGGTCTGGTGGCGGTGGTCCGGCTGCTGGCCTGACCGCAGCGGTCAGCCGCCGGCCCGGTCACCACCTCGAGCGGCCCCCGCTCGCCGCTGACCCCTGCGCCTACCGGGCTGCCGACGGACGCGTCAGCTCCTGGCGGCTCCTCTCCTGGCGCGCGATGTAGCGCAGCTGGCTCTCGGTCAGCTGCAGGCGTCGGGTGCCGCGGGCGTAGGTGCGGGCCACCGCTCCCGCCCGGTCCTCGCCAGTGAGCCGGCCGGCGTCCTGCGGGGCGGAGCGGGCGGGACCGAGCGGTCCGGAGAGGCTGGGCTGCCGGTTCATGGTGTCCTCCTGCTGATCGGGTTGGCTCCGTTCATGGCCCGGCTCACCGCCGGGCTGCTGGTCACCTCGCCCGTCGGCCGGGGCGACATGGCGAGGGCGGAGGGGGCGTCCGTGGCCCACCCGAGCAGGTCGACCAGGACCCGGGCGGCGACCTCGGCAGCGGCCACCAGCTCGTCCTCGACGTCGGCGCAGCGCAGGTCCGGCTCCAGGTCCCGGCTCGAGGCGCTCAGCACACCCACCGCGGTGCCGTCCCGGGCGAGCACCGGCACGGCCACCACCTGGCGCAGCGCCGCGTAGCGGGCACGGCGCCGCTCGGGCAGGTCGGCGACGTCGGCCTGCACCTGGCCGCCGGTGACCGCGACCAGCGCGGCGGAGGACCAGGCCCGACCGACCGCGCCCTGCCCGGGGCGCCAAACGTCGTCGTCGTAGTGCTGGCGCGGCGGGTCGAGCACGGGCAGGAGCAGGCCGTCCTCGCCAGGCAGGTAGAGCCGCAGGTTGGTGGACTCCAGCACGCCGCTGCCGAGGTCGCCGAGGTGGGCCATGAGCAGCTCCCCGGCGAGGTAGCGGCTGGCGTGGACGACGTCCGGCGGCAGCCCGTCAAGGTCGGCCCGGGCCCAGGCCGCGGTCGCCGTGCCGCTCACGACGGTGACGACCGCGCCGCCACCCACGGCCGTGCTGGTGGCGAGCTGGGCCTGCAGCTGGGCCTGGAGCTGGGTCTGGACCGCGGCCAGGCGCGCGGACAGGGCATCGATCGTGTCCTGCTGGGCGCCCAGGCGGGTCTTCAGCGTGAGCAGCCCGGCGACGGAGGCCTCGGACAGGTCGGGGGCGAGCAGCAGCACCACCAGCGCGAGCCAGCCCAGCACGACGACGTCGCCGGCCTGCGGGGGCCGGCAGGCGCCCGAGGTGCACACCCGCACCCAGCCCAGCGCCACCGCGGCGGTGCCCAGCAGCACCAGCAGCACGGCGCCCGCCCACCGCAGCGGACGGGTGCGCTCGAGCAGCGAGCGGGGCGGGGACGTGGACATGCCCGGCACGGTAGGGGTGGGGTCCGACAGGACGGGGTGCGCCGCCCGGCCGGCCGGACGCACGAGAGGATGACGGCGTGAGCGCAGCCGGCCCGGACCCTGCCGCCGAGGTAGCAGAGGTCGCCCCAGCGACCGAGGACGCAGCCCACGGCGCACCGGTGGTCGTCGACGACCCGGCTGACCCCCGGCTGCGCGACTACGTGGGGCTGACCGACGTCGAGCTGCGGTCGCGGCGCGAACCGGCCGAGGGGCTGTTCCTGGCCGAGGGCGAGAAGGTCATCCGCCGCGCGGTCGCGGCCGGCTACCCGATGCGCTCGATGCTGCTGTCGGAGAAGTGGCTGCCGGTGATGGCCGACGTCGCCGCCGGCTGCCGGGCACCGGTCTACCTCGGCTCGACCGCCCTGCTGGAGCAGGTGACCGGCTACCCCGTCCACCGTGGTGCGTTGGCGTCGATGGGGCGCCTGCCGCTGCCCGACGTCGGCGCGCTGCTGGCGACGGCCCGGCGGGTGGCGGTGCTGGAGGACGTCAACGACCACACCAACGTGGGCGCGATCTTCCGCGGGGCGGCGGCGCTCGGCGTCGACGCCGTGCTGCTCACGCCCCGGACCGCCGACCCGCTCTACCGGCGCGCGGTGAAGGTGTCGATGGGCGCGGTCTTCAGCGTGCCGTGGGCCCGGTTCGAGCGGTGGCCGCGGGACCGCGAGCTGCTGCGGGAGGCGGGCCTGCGGGTGCTCGCGCTCACCCCGGCGCAGGACGCCGTCCCGCTGGACCGGCTGGCTCCGGCCGACGTCGAGCGCTGCGCGCTGGTGCTGGGCGCGGAGGGGCCGGGCCTGCGCCCGGCCACCCTGCGCGACGCCGACCTGCGCGTGCGCATCCCGATGGCGGCCGGGGTCGACTCGCTCAACGTGGCCGCGGCGGCCGCCGTCGCCTTCTACGCCGTGGGCGCGGCGGCCGGTCGGTGAGTGCGGGGCGGTAGCTGGGGACCGACTGTCCTCGGCTCGGCTGTCAGGACACCCGGACACCCCTGGGCCGGGCCCGGAACGATCACGGGACCGTGGTCATGACTCGCCCACCCAGGAGAATTCGTCTCGGTGGGCGAGCAAGGATCACGGGGCCGTGATCGTTCCCACCGGGGCGTGGGGCGCAGCGGCGTGCGTCGGCGACCGGGCGACCGGGCGACGGGCTAGTCAGGCAGCCGGCGGCGGCCGGCGAAGCCGAGGTCGGTGCGGTGGTACCAGCACAGGTCCTCGTCGCCCTCGAGCCAGCACAGGTCGACCGGATGGCCGTCGAGCTCGCTGGGGAAGTCCACCAGCAGCGGGGCGATGCCCTTGAGCTCGGCGCCGGTGGCCTGCACCTCGGCGAGCAGCTCGTCCAGGCGGGCCTGGGCGAACTTCAGCTCCGGGCGCCCGCCGAGCGTCGTGCTCGGTCCGCCGTTCAGCGCCGCGGACAGCTCGGTGGCGTCCGCGCGCAGCGCGACGATCTGCTCGAGGACCGGCATGAGCTCGACCAGCTCGGCGCGCGCCTCGGCCACGGTGAACAGACCCACGGAGGAGAACCCTGCCACGTCCGGACCTGTGCCCGCCGCCGTCCCGTCCCACTCGCCCTCCGGGGCGGGCAGGTCCGCTCAGCGTCGGCGGTGCAGGAGGCCGAGCACCAGGGCGGTGACCGCGGCCCCCAGGAACGCGCCGGCGGCACCGCTGGTGGCGCCGAGGAACGGCAGCAGGGCGAACAGCACGAACACGACGACGGCGGCCACCGCGCCCGCCACCACCGCCCGGCTCACCGTGCCGCCGGACGCGGCCGGCTCCTCGCGGCGGGCGGGTGACTTGCCGCGCTGCGGGGCCGGCGAGCCGGAGAGCGACTGCTCGACCTCGGCCAGCAGGGCGTCGATGTCGTCCGGACGGTCGTTGCGCGCCATGGCTCCATCCTGACCCACCGGCGCCAGCGCGAGAAGGCGGTCGGGGCCCCTGAGCCTCAGGAACCGGGAGGTGCGGTGGTCCCGCGCACCACCAGCTGGGTCGGCACCACCACCTGCGGGGTGTCCACGACCGCGCCGCGCGGGCTGGCCAGGGCCTGGACGAGGTGCCGTGCCGCGAGCCGGCCCTGCTCGCGCACGGGCTGGGCCACCGTGGTCAGCTCGAACAGCTCGGCCATCTCGTGGTCGTCGATGCCGATGACCGACAGGTCCTCCGGCACCCGCACCCCCTGGGCCCGGGCGGTGCTGAGCACGCCGAAGGCCATCTCGTCGGAGGCGGCGAAGATCGCCGTCGGCCGGTCCGGCCGGGCGAGCAGCCGCCGGGCCGCCGCCTGGCCGCTGGCCACCGTGAAGTCCCCGTGCGCCACCGCCTGCCGCGCCACCGGCACGCCGGCCGCGACCATGGCCTGCCGGTAGCCCTCGAGCCGGTCCCGCGGGGTGGTGAAGTGCAGCTCGTCGTGCCGGCTGCCGGTGATGAAGGCGATCCGGCGGTGCCCGAGGCCGAGCAGGTGCCGGGTGGCGGTGCGGGCGGCCTCGACGTCGTCGATGCGGACGCTGGCGTAGCCGGGTGCGGCGAATCCCACGACCGCGAGCGGCCCGCCCAGCCCGCGCAGCGAGGCCAGCTCCACCGCCTCCAGCGGGAGCGAGCCGAGCACCAGCACCGCGTCGACCCGCTTGGCCAGCAGGTGGCCGGAGAACACCCGACGGCGCAGCAGCTCGTCGCCGCCGAGGTTGTAGAGGAGCAGGTCGTAGCCGGCGCCGCGCAGCACCTCCTCGGCGCCCTGCACCACGTTGGCGAAGAACCACCGGGTGACGAACGGGACGATGGCGCCGACGGTCATGGTGCGCCCGCTGGCCAGGCTGGCCGCGCTCGCCGAGGCGACGTAGCCCAGGTCGCGCGCGGCCTGCTCCACCCGCACCCGGGTCTCCTCGGACACCCGGGGGAGTCCGCGCAGGGCGCGGGACACCGTGGCGACGCTGACCCCCGCGGTCTGGGCGACCTCCCGGATGCTCGTCACGGCACGGCCTTCCTGCACGCCGGCGAGCCCACGGGCGTGCTGGTGCGAGGGGAGAGGGGAGTGGCCGGGGACCCCGACCCGGCCGCCACCGCAGGTGGGAGCCGGGCCGGGATGGATGGGTGCGGGATCAGCCCTTCAGACCGCCGGCCAGCAGGCCGCGGACGAAGTACTTCTGCAGGGCCAGGAAGACCACCAGCGGGACGATGATCGACACGAAGGCCGCCGCGGACAGCAGGTACCAGGCGTTGCCGAGGGTGCCGGACAGGTTCGACACCTCGACGGTGAGCGGTGCCAGGTCCGGGCTGTTGAGGAAGGTGAGGCCGACGAGCAGGTCGTTCCACACCCACAGGAACTGGAAGATGCCGAACGCGGCCAGCGCCGGAGTGATGAGCGGGAGCAGCACCTGGAAGAAGATCCGCACGTGCCCCGCGCCGTCCACCCGGGCCGCCTCCATCAGCTCGCCCGGGATCTCCTTCATGAAGTTGTGCAGAAGGAAGATGGCCAGTGGGAGCGCGAAGATGGTGTGCGAGATCCACACCGACCAGTAGGTGCCGGCGATGTGCAGCTGGTTGACGTAGAGCGAGAGCAGCGGGAGCAGCGTGACCTGCAGCGGCACGATCTGCAGCGCGAACACGGCGACGAAGACGATGTCCCGTCCCCGCCACTTCATCCACGCGAAGCTGTAGGCGGCCAGCGACGCCAGCAGGATCGGCAGCAGCACCGCCGGGATCGTGATGACGATCGAGTTGACGAAGTAGCCGCTGATCGAGTTGCTGCTGCTGCCGCCGAGCACCTCCCTGTAGTTGTCCAGGGTGAACGCCGGGTTCTGGAAGACGTTCCACCAGCCCGAGCGGGTGATGTCCAGCTGGGAGCGGAAGCTGGTGACGAGCAGGCCGAAGGTGGGCGTCGTCCACAGCACCGCGATGACGAGGGCGACCAGCGAGGCCACCGGCGACGTCAGGCTCTTGCGGGCCGTCCGGGCCCGGGTCGGCGCCTGCGGCTTCTTCGCGTCGACGGTGACCGGGGTGTCGACGACGTTCGGGGTGGACGTGCTCATCGGGCATCCGCCTTCCGGAGCTGGCGCACGTTGTAGACGACGATCGGGACGACCAGGATGAACAGGAGCACCGCGAGCGCCGCGCCCAGGCCGCTGTTGTTGTAGCGGAAGCTCTGGTTGTAGAACTCGTTGGCCACCACGCTGGTGTTGAACTGGCCGCCGGTGATCGTGCGCACGATGTCGAACACCTTCAGGGTCGCGATGCCGATCGTGGTGAGGACCACGACGACCGCAGGGCGGATCGTCGGCAGCGTCACGTAGCGGAACAGCTTGATGCCGCCCACGCCGTCCAGCCGGGCGGCCTCCACGATGTCGTCCGGGATCGCCTTGATGGCCGCGGACAGCACCGTCATCGCGAAGCCGGCCTGGATCCAGATCATCACGATCATGAGGAAGAAGGTGTTCCAGGGCGCCTCGAGGATGAAGTTGAACGGGTCGATCCCGAGCTTGGTCAGGATCTCGTTCAGCAGGCCGATCTGCGGGCGCCCGGCGGGCCGGAAGTCGTAGACGAACTTCCAGATGATCGAGGCGCCGACGAACGAGATGGCCATGGGCAGGAACACCAGGGCCTTCGCGACCGCCTCGCCGCGCACCCGGTCCACCAGCACCGCGTAGAGCAGGCCGATGGCGGTGGAGAGGAAGGGCACGACGAGCACCCACAGGATCGTGTTGCGCAGCACGATCTGCAGATCGCCGCTGGTGAAGATGTGGGTGTAGTTGTCGAAGCCCACGAAGCTCTTGCCCTGCGCGTCCTTGAAGGACTCGAGCAGGGTGCGCAGCGCCGGGTAGATCAGGCCGACGGCGAGCAGGAGGAGCGAGGGCCCGACGAAGGACGCCGCCTGGACGGAGTCTGCGGAGCGACCGCGCACACGGCCGGCGATGACGAGGATGCCGACGAAGACCACCGCGAAGATCGCGATGGCGAGGAACATCTGGCCGAACTTCTCAGCGGTGGACATGGGTCCCCTTCGCCTGGAGAGGAAGGAGCGGCGGCGCCCCGGGTCGTGCGGGGAACGCAATGTCCGGTTGGCACACCGCGCCGGGTCCTTCCCGCGCCCGCCGGGGCCAGATCCCGAGGGACGGTCACCGGCGGGCGCGGGGGCTGGTGCCCGTCGCCGGCCGACCAGGAGGGCCGGCCGGCGACGGTGCAGCTATCACGGCAGGAATCAGGTCAGGAAGTCAGGACTTCGGCCAGCTCTGCTCGACGTAGTCGAGGAACTGCTGGTCGGTCTTGTTCCCGATGATCCAGTCGGTGATGCCCTTCCAGAACGTGCCGGCACCCACGGCACCCGGCATGGCGTCCGAGCCGTCGAAGCGGAACACGGTGGCCGGGTCCTGCAGGATCTTGGCGCTGAGCTGGTCGATCGGGCTGGTCAGGTTCTTGATGTCCAGGCCCTTGTTGGCGCTGACCCAGCCGCCCTGCGGGGTGGCCTTGGCCTTGGCGTTGGCCCAGTCCGGGGAGGAGAGGTAGGTCTGGAACGCCTTCACCTCGGGACGGTCGGCGAAGGCGGCCACGAACTCGCCACCACCCTCGACCGGCTTGCCCTTGGACGGGTCGATCGGCGGCAGGTAGAACGCGAAGACGTCGCCGTCCTCGGCCACCTTGGTGCCCTTGGGCCAGTTGGCCGCGTAGAACGAGGCCTGGCGGTGCATGTAGCAGCCACCGGTGAGGATCGGCTGACCGGCGTCCTGGAACGTGGTGGTCGCGATGCTCTTGACGTCACCGAAGCCGCCGTTGACGTACTTCGGGTTCTTGATGATCTGGCCGACCTTCTGCAGGACGGCCTCGACCTTGGGGTCGTTGAACGGGATCTTGTGGTTCACCCACTGGTCGTAGACGTCCGGCCCCTGGAGGCGGAGCATCACGTCCTCCATCCAGTCGGTGCCGGGCCAGCCCGTGGCGTCACCGGAGCCGAAGCCCACGCACCACGGCTTGGCGCTGGGGTCGTCCGCGGCGATCTTGTCCGAGAGGGCGAGCATCTCGTCCCACGTCTGCGGGATCTTGTAGCCCTTGTCCTTGAACGTCTTCGGCGAGTACCAGACGAAGGACTTGACGTTGGCCCCGAGCGGTGCGGCGTAGAACGTGCCGTTGGCCGTGCCGTAGGTCTTCCAGTCCTTGCTGAAGTACTTGTCGACGTTGGCCTCGACCTCCTTGGGCGCCGGCTTCATCTTGCCGGTGGCCGCGAGGGTCTGCAGCAGGCCGGGCTGCGGGATGAAGGCGATGTCCGGGGGGTTGCCCGCGGCGACGCGGATGGGCAGCTGCGCCTCGAACGCCTTGTCGCCGTTGTACTGGACCTTGGCGCCCGTGCAGTCCTCGAACGGCTTGTAGGAGTCGCGCTGCGACTGGTCCTCCGGGGCCACGATCGAGGTGTAGACCGAGATCGTCTTGCCCTTGATGTCGCCGAACGCCTTGTAGGCGTCGCAGTTGATGCTCGAGGCCTGAGCCCCCGTGCCGCCGCCACCACCACCGCTGCTGCTGCCACCGCATGCGGTGACGACCAGCGCGAGGCTGGCGACGCCGGCGAGCGCCACCGTGCGCTTCGCCGCTCCGCGAAGAGCCATGGGCTCTCCTTCCTGGGTCTGGACCGGGCGACCGCCGTGGTCGCACCTGGCTAACCGCATGTAAACGTTTACGCAACGCGCTGGCAACCATTGCGCGCGAGTCGATCGATAACGATGCGGTCACGGCGCTCAAGGCGGCGCCGATGCGGGACGAATGTCCCGCGCTCGTCACGCCGCCGTCACGCGAGCGTCATGCAGAGGGCGCCGCGCGTCGATCCGCGTCACCGTGGGCGCGGCTCCAGGTTCGCGAGGGAGGTCGTCGGGGCCAGCACCGCGAGCTCGGCCACGACCGCGTCGAGCAGGCGCGTCGGGTCGGGGACCACGCGCGCGTCGGTGGCCAGCCCCACGACCAGCTCGCCGCGCATGCTCACGAAGCTCACCCCGAGAGGGATGTCGCCCGCCCGCGGCACCCAGGCGACCAGGTGGCGCAGCGGGACCCCGGCGAGCGCCAGAGGCTGCGCCGGGCCGATGACGTCGGTGACCACGGCGGAGGCCTTCGGTGAGAACGTCGCCACCACGACGCGGTCGCCGAGGGGGCCGGCGGCCCCCATCGCGGACAGCACCATCGCCGACAGCGGCGCCTCCGGCGTGCCCTTGATCCTCTCCATCCGGCGGTGCACCTCGACCAGACGTGCCCGGGGGTCCTCCTCGAGCACCGGCAGGTCCAGGTAGACCAGGCCGAAGCGGTTGCCCAGCGCCTCCCCCGGGACGGGCGGAGCGCCGCGCAGGTCCACCGGCACCATGGTGCGCACGTCCCGCAGCCCGCCGTCGCGCTCGAGCAGGTAGCGGCGCAGTCCGCCGGCGAGGGCTCCGAGGAGGACGTCATTGACCGTCGCGCCGTTCTCGTGCGCGAGCGCCCTGACCTCGGGCAGGGACAGCGGCCGCGTCCACGCCACGCGCTTGACCCGACCGCAGCGGGCGTGCAGGACGGTCCCGGAGTCCGGCGGCGTGAGCAGCAGCTTCGCCGCCGCGCGGACCCACGCCGGTGCGGCCGTCACAGCGCCGACGGCGGCCGGCAGGGCCGGCAGCGGGCGGCGGCCCCGGTCGCGGTGACCGGTGGCCGGCCGGGGTGCCGGGACGGCCGGACGCACGGCCGGCTCGAGCGGGTCGGTCATGGAGAGCAGGACCTGGACCTGTGCCGAGCCGTCGGCCGCAGCGTGGGCGACGCGTACGTGCAGGGCGCTGCCGGCGCCGTACCCCCGGTAGAGCGTGATCCGCCAGGGCGGGCGGTCCTCGGGCAGCGACTCCGACATCCGCTCGGAGACGAGGTCGCTCAGGACCTCGTCATCGCCCGGCAAGGGCAGGTCGACGACGTCGAGGTGGCGGGACAGGGCGAAGTCGCGGTCGGGCACCCAGCGGTGCTGCCGCAGCGGCAGCGCTGCGGCCACCGGCCGGCAGGAGAACACCGGCCAGCGGGCGAGCAGGCGTTCGCGGACCACCGTCTCGATCGTGGCCGGTTCGACCGCGCCGTCGAGGAAGAGCAGCGAGTCGACCACCATGACGTTGCTCGGCCGGCTCATCCGCCACCACGCGGTGTCCTCGTAGGACAGCCGACCGTCGCGCGAGGTCCGCTCCGAATCTGCGCCCATGCTCCGCCTCCGGCGCCCACCGCCTGCGAGCCGAACCTAGGCGGGCCCGGGCGCGGGCAGCAGGTGCGAAGGTCCCACCGCCGGTCCACGCCGGGCCGCGGCTCAGCCCTTCACGCCCGCGGAGACCTGCCCCTGGACGAACCGGCGCTGGAAGACGAAGAAGACGATCGCGACAGGGATGGTGGCCAGCAGGGCCGCGCCCATGGTGATCGGGAACTGGTTGCCCGACCCGAGCCCGCCCTGGAACCTGGCCAGGCCGAGGGTCAAGGTCTCGTACTTCGGGCTGCTGGTCGCGACCAGGAAGTGGGTGAACTCGTTCCACGAGCCCTGGAAGGAGAGGATCGTCAGGGTGATCAGACCTGGCCGGGCCAGCGGCAGCACGATCGACCAGTAGGTGCGGAACGTGCCCGCGCCGTCGATGTGCGCGGCCTCCTCCATCTCGCGGGGGATGGCTTCGAAGAACTGCTTCATGAGGAAGATGCCGGCGGCGTCGGCGACCAGCGGGAGGATCATGCCTCCGTAGTTGTCGAAGAGACCGAGCTGGTTCAGCACGAGGAACTTCGGCACCAGGATGACCACGCCGGGAACGGCCAGCACCGCGATGATGCCGGCGAACACGGCCTTGCGGCCGGGGAACTCCAGCCGGGCCAGCGCGTAGCCGGCCAAGGAGTCCAGGAAGACCCTTCCCGCAGTGATGCAGAGGGTGACCAGGACGCTGTTGCCCAGCCAGCGCCAGAACGGGACCTCCACGCCGGTGTCGGTCACACCGAAGATCGTCTTCCATGCGGCGAGCGTGAACGGGTTGGGCAGCAGGGACAGCGGGTGGTTGGTGGCGTCCGGGTCGGTCTTGAACGACGTGACCAGCTGGATGACGAAGGGCCCGAGGTATATGAGCGCGAACAGCACCAGCACCGCGTAGCCGAGAACGCGCTTGCCGTACCGCCGCAGCCACGACTGGCCGCGCTCGCTGCGGGCGAGCCGCTCGTCGTGGGAGCCTCGGCCCGCTGGGGAGACGTTGGCGGGGCGGGGGGCCTCCGCCACGGGCACGGCCGCGGTCTGGGCGTCGGTGGATCCGATGCTGGGCACTAGTCCTCCCGGTCCCGCAGGGCGAGGCGCTGCAGGGTCGTCAGCACGACGATGAGCGCGAACAGGAGGAAGGCCATCGCGGCCCCCACTCCGAAGCGGCTGTTGTTGAAGGCGGTCGTGTAGGAGAGGTAGGCGGGGGTCAGCGTCGTCTTGGACGGATTGCCGCCGCTCATCACGTAGATCTGGTCGAAGACCTGCCAGGTGCCGATCAGCCCAAGGGTGAGGACCAGGAACAGCGTGGGCTTGAGCATCGGCAGGGTGATGTGGCGGAAGCGCTCCCACGCCGAGGCGCCGTCGATGAGCGCGGCCTCCTCGATCTCCCCGGAGATGTTCTGCAGCCCCCCGAGGAACATCAGCATGAAAGTGCCGGCGGTGGTCCAGATGACCAGCAGCATGATCGCCGACATGGCGACCGAGGGCCCGGCGATCCAGTCCCAGACGGTGAGGCTGAAGACCTCGTGCTGCGCCCACCCGGGTGGTGAGTCGACACCGAGAGCGCCCAGCAGCAGGTGCAGCAGCCCGCGCGGGTCCGCGAACCACTGCGGGCCGTGCACGCCCAGGGCGGCCAGCGCGCGGTTGATCGCCCCCTCGCCCTGGAACAGGAAGATGAAGACCAGGGCGATAGCGACCGAGCTGGTGATCGACGGGAAGTAGAACGCGGTGCGGAAGAAGCTCCGCCCCTTGAGGAACCTCTGGTTGACCACCACGGCCAGGAACAGCGCCAGGGCGGTCTGCAGCGGTACCACTCCGAGGACGAAGTAGAAGTTGTTCCGCAGGGACGTGGCGAAGTCCTTGCGCGTCAGACTGTCCGTCGTCAGCAGCGTGTCGTAGTTGTGCAGCCCCACCCACTTGGTGCTCGAACCCAGGAACTGGCTCTGCCCGTTCCAGCTGGTGAAGCTCACCAGCAGAGCGAGCACGATGGGCAGCAGCAGGAAGAGCACCAGCACCAGGAGCGCCGGGCTGACGAAGAGCCAGCCGTGCAGCCCCTCGCGCCCGCGCGGCCCGCCTCGGCGCGGCCGGGGAACTCGGCGAGGCCTCAGCGCCGTCGCGCGCTCGGGGGCGGTGGCCATGGTGGCCATCGGCGACCTCCTGGGTCGAGGGTGGTGGGGTCCATCCGGCGGCGGGGGCTTCCGGGTGCGGCCGGAGCCTCCCGCCGCCGGAGGGCGGCGGGGACGCCGAGGCGTCAGCCGTTCAGCGCCTGCTCACCGTTCTTCTGCACGGACTCGAGCAGCTTCTTCGGGTCGGTCGACCCGTTTGCCAGGCCGGGCAGCTGGCTGTCGAAGTCGGCCAGCACGGCGTCCCAACCGGGGATGCCTACCGGGCCCTGGGCGTAGGCCCCGCCCTCGACGAAGGCCTTCGCATCCGGGTGCGCGCTGATGAACTGGTCCTTGACCGACTGCCGCGAGGGCATGACGCCGAACTCGTCGGCGAACTTCAGCTGCTGCTCACCGCTGGTCAGGAAGTTGACGAAGTCGATGGCGGCCGCCTGGTTCTTGCTCTTCGCCGCCATGCCCCAGCACTGGGTGAAGGTGAGCGTGCCCTTCCCCTTGGGCCCTGCCGGCAGCTCGACCGTCTGGTACTTGACGCTCGGGAAGTCGGACTTCATGGCGCCCTGGATCCAGTTGCCCTCGATGGTCATCGCGGCCTTCTGCTTGCCGAACGCCTCTCCGGACCATCCTGCGTCGAGCTGCTTGGGGTACTTGGCTGAGCCGTCCTTGAGAAGGCCCTGGACGTACTGCAGCGCGGTGAGGTTCTCCGGGGCGTCGGCGGTCACCTTGGTGCCGTCCTGGTTGACGAACCAGCCGCCCGCCTCGGTCATGAAGGCGCCGACCCGGTCGCGCGTGTCACCGATGGCGAGGCCGACGTGGTCCTTGGTCGTGAGCTTCTTGGCGACCGCGGCCAGCTGGTCCCACGTCGTGGGGATGTCGGCGTCGGTCAGGCCCGCGGCCTTCCACATGCTCGTGTTGATCTCCAGCGCCAGCGTGGAGAAGTCCTTGGGTGCGCAGTAGAACTTGCCGTCGTAGGTGAAGGTCTGCTTCAGCGGAGCGTAGAAGTCGTCTGCGTTCTGGACCTTGTCCCCGTAGGCAGCCAGCGAGCCGGCCTGGGCGAGGGTGGGGAACCGGGCGGCGTCGGTGTAGAAGAGGTCCGGCGGGGTGCCCCCGGCCAGCGCCTGCGTGAGCTGCTGGTTGATGTCCTTGGCCGGGATGACCTCGACGCTGTTGCCCGTCTTCTGCCCCCAGGCGGCCGCTGCGTCCTGCACCGCCTTGGTCTCGGCGTCGCCCGAGCTGGCGATCATCAGCTGCAGCTTGACCGGCGAGCTCTTGGTGTCGCTGTCGCTGCTGGCGCCGCCGCCGGCGGCCTGCGAGGAGCCGCCGCTCCCGCCGCCGCAGGCGGTGGTGAGCAGGAGCAGGCCGGCGGTGCCGACTGCGGCGAGGACTCGCCTGCTGGGGGAAAGCATGAGGTGCATCTCCTCTGTGACCGGGTGGGGTGGCGTGCTTTCAGGGTGTGTTCGGGTCTTTCGGGGTTGCTGTCGGACGTGCCGCCGCCGGGCGCGCTCGCGCACGGTGTGCAGGCCCGGTCGCTGCGGGTTCGAGCGACCGCTGGGTGGTGCTAGCCGACGGCAGCGGTGCTGCTGCCGCGGACGACGAGGGATGGAGGGATGAGGACACCGGTGGGTGCGGACCCGCTGCCGGAGAGGTGGCGGGTGAGCTCCCGCACGATCTCGGCCGCGACCTGCTCGATCGGCTGGCGCACGCTGGTCAGGCCCGGCGGCACGGCAGCGGCGACCGGAGTGTCGTCGAAGCCCACCACCGCCACGTCCCGACCTGGCTCGAGACCTCGGGCCGCCAGTGCGCGGAGGGCGCCGAGTGCGAAGGAGTCGCTGACGCACACGATCGCCGTGGCAGGAGTCCTGCTGTCGAGGAGCTTCCCGGCCAGCGCCTCGCCCGAGGCGACACCGTCCTCGCCCCGCACGGTGAGCCCCCGGGACGGCAGACCGGCCTCACGCAGCCCCCGCAGCCAACCGGTGTGCCGGTCGTCTCCGACGCCTGACCCCAGCGGCCAGCCGGCGAAGCCGATCCGCTGGTGGCCCAGGGCCACGCAGTGCGCTACCGCCGCCTGGGTGCCGACCGCGCCGTCGACGTCGACCCAGCTGTGCGCAGCTGACTGCTCGCCCCAGGGGCGGCCGAAGGTCACGAAGGGTGCGCCGTGCTCGCTCAGCCACCGGGTCCGCCGGTCTCCGCTGTGCGTGCTGGAGAGGACGAACGCGTCGACGGCGCTTCGCCTGAGGAGCTCGTCGTAGGCGGAGATCTCGTCCTGGTCGTCGGCGGCGGTGAAGAGCAGGACGTTGTAGCCCAGGTCCTTGGCCTCGTCGCAGAGGGCGTGGAGGAACCGGTCGAGCACCGACCCGTTGATGCCGTCACGAGCCGGCTCGATGCGGAAGCCGATCTGACGGCTCGCGTTGGTGCGCAGGGAACGCGCCGCCTGGTTGGGCACGTAGCCGAGCTCGTCGATGGCGCGGAGCACCCGGTCCAGCGTGTCCGGAGCGAGCCGGTGGGGGGCGTTGAGCGCGTTGGAGATGGTCTGCCGGGACACACGGGCGTGCCTGGCGACGGCCTCGAGGGTTGCCCGCTCGCCGACGTTGCCGCCCGCCTCCGCTGCGCTCATCCGCCCCGCTCCTCCTAGCCTCCGACGGCCCGTCCGGGATCTCGACGCCCTGTGAGTTGCACGTTCAAATCCAGCCGGATCGGTGATATGAACGTTCCAACCGGGATCGAGGGAGACTCTGAGCCTCCCCCCGAACCGATGTCAAGGGTCGTCACCGATGTGTTGTCACGGGATGCCCGGCGGACTGGGAAGCAGGCCGCCGGGCAGCCGAGGCGGCGGCGGGAGCTGGAGGAGGGTGTCGTTGAGCACCGAGCAGGCCGGAACCACCCAGCCGTTCCTGCACGACCTGGTGACGTGCGTGCGCGCACCGGGCCTGGTCGTCTCCGACAAGGACGGCCAGGTGCGCCCCGGCGGGGTACAGGGGGTCTACCGGGGGGACCGGCGAGGCGTGCACACCCTGCTGCTGACGATCGACGGCCGTGAGCCTGAAGGGGTGCTGGCCACGCACCAGGGTGTGGGCGAGGCTCGTTTCCTCGCGGTCGTCAGAGGTCTCGGCGACCCCACGCCGGATCCGACCGTCGTCCTCGAGCGCCTACGGTCTGTAGGAGAGTCTGGGATGGAGGAGCGCGTCCGCCTGCGCTCCACCGCGCAGGTGCCGGTGCGCACCTACGTCACGCTCCGGGTCGCCGCCGACCTCGCCGCGATGACCGTGGTCAAGTCCGGGGGGTCGGGCGAGGCCGTCCCCGCCCAAGCCGTCGACGCGGGCGTCCGCTTCCCCGGGCAGGGGACCACGGTGACGGCCGCCGCGCACCCGGCCCCTGCGCTGCAGGCATCTGACGACGGCAGCTGCGCCGTGCTTGAGTGGCCCGTCGTCCTTCCACCGCGCGGTGAGTGGGAGGTCGTGATCTCCATCGAGATCCGTGAGACGTCCCCGGCAGCCTTCGAGGTGGTCGGCGCCGGAGACATGCCGTGGCAGCGACCCGAGGTGCGGGCCGACGACCGGCGCCTGGAGTCGCTGCTGCACCAATCGCTGGACGACCTGCGCGGCCTGCTCCTCGTGGACCCGGACTCGCCCGCGGACCACTACCTCGCCGCCGGAGCGCCGTGGTTCCTCACGCTGTTCGGGCGCGACTCGCTCTGGGCGGCGCGGATGCTCCTGCCCCTGGGGACCGACCTCGCACGCGGGACCCTGCGCACGCTGGCGCGCCGGCAGGGCCGGCGTCGCGACCCGGCGTCGGAGGAGCAGCCCGGCAAGGTGCTGCACGAGGTCCGGCGCGAGGAGCTCGTGCTCGGCGAGCTGGTCCTGCCCCCGGTCTACTACGGGACCGTCGACGCCACCCCCCTGTGGGTCTGCCTGCTGGCCGATGCCTGGCGCTGGGGCATGGCCGAGGAGGACGTGGTCGAGCTGCTGCCCGCCTGCGAGGCGGCATTGGGCTGGCTCGCCGGGCCGGGCGACAGCGACGGCGACGGGTTCCTGGAGTACGTCGACGCCACCGGCCGCGGGCTGTCCAACCAGGGCTGGAAGGACTCCGGCGACTCCATCCAGTGGGCCGACGGCCGGCTGGCGGACGCGCCGATCGCCCTGTGCGAGGTGCAGGGCTACGCGCACGCGGCCGCGGTGGCCGGCGCCGACCTGCTCGAGGCGTTCGGCCGGCCGGGGGCGGACCGCTGGCGCGAGTGGGCGGCGTCGTTGCGGGCTCGCTTCAGGGCGCACTTCTGGACCGAAGACGAGTTGGGCCCGTATCCGGCGGTGGCGCTGGACCGGGACAAGAGACGGGTGGACTCGCTCACCTCCAACATCGGCCACCTGCTCGGCACCGGGCTGCTCGACGCGGAGGAAGCTGCGGTGGTCGCCGCGCGCCTGGCCGGCGCGGACATGGACTCGGGCTCGGGGCTTCGCACCCTGTCTGCCCGCTCGCCTCGGTTCGGGCCTCTCAGCTACCACGGCGGCAGCGTCTGGCCGCACGACACCGCGGTCGTGGTCAGCGGGCTGGCCGCCGAGGGGCATCACGAGGTGGCGGGCTCGCTGGTCCGGGGGCTGCTGGCCGCGGCGCCCGGCTTCGGCTTCCGGCTGCCCGAGCTCTTCGGCGGCGAGCAGCGGGTCGGCGACGAGCCTGCGCTGCCCTACCCGGCCGCGTGCCGGCCGCAGGCGTGGGCGGCCGCCGCCTCGGTGGCTCTGCTGCAGGCGGTCGTCGGGGTCCGGCCGGACGTGCCGGCGGGCCCGGTGAGCGTGCGCCCGCTGCGCGGGGCACCGGTCGGCGCCGTCGATGTGCGCGGCCTGGTCGTGGGTGGACAGCCCCTCGACGTCGCGGTCGACCGCGAGGGTCGGGTGAAGGAGGTGCGCGCCCCGGAGGGGGTGCGGCTGCTCGAGCAGTGAGAAGGGAAGGACCCGCGCGCCCCAGATCGCTCGTCGGCACGGCATGATCGGCGCCGACGCCGAGGCGAGGAGACCGCGATGCAGGGACGGGTGTGGGCGCAGCCCGAGGTGACCGGCATCGGGCGGTTGCCGATGAGCACGGTGCGGCACGAGCACGAGGTGCTGCCGCTGGACGGCACCTGGCGGTTCCAGCTGCTGCCGACACCGGAGAGCGAGCTCGCCGACGAGTGGTCGGTGGCCGAGGTGCCGGGCTGCTGGACCATGCAGCGCATCGACGGGCAGGGCGTCGAGGACAGGCCGCACTACACCAACGTGCGGATGCCGTTCGCGGACCGGCCGCCGGTGCCCCCGGCGGCGAACCCGACGGGCGTCTACGAACGCGAGTTCTCCCTGCCCGAGCGGTGGGCCGGCCGGCGGGTGGTGCTGCACGTGGGTGCCGCGGAGAGCGTGCTCGTCGTCGCGCTGAACGGCCAGGAGGTGGGCGTGGGCAAGGACTCCCACCTGGTGTCGGAGTTCGACGTCACCGCACTGCTGCGCACTGGGGTGAACGTGGTGCGCTGCACGGTGGTCAAGTGGTCCGACGCCAGCTTCATCGAGGACCAGGACCAGTGGTGGCACGGCGGCATCACCCGCTCGGTGAAGCTCTACGCCACCGGCCCGGTCCATCTGGCCGACGTGCGGGCGGACGCCGGGCTCGCCGACGACCTCGCCACCGGGACCCTCGACGTCACCGTCCAGGTCGGCTTCGCCGGGGTGCCGCCAGAGCCCGGCTGGCAGGTGGAGGTCCGGTTCACCGACGACGACGGCAGCGAGAGGAGAACCGACGGGGCGGTGCCGGTCGACGCGACCAGCGCGGGTGACCTGAGCGAGGACGAGCGGGTGCTGGTGCGCCGCTACGTCAACGGCGACCTGGCCGCCGGGGGAGAGGTGCCCGCCGAGGTGGCCGGGCTGATGGAGCGGCTGGCGCCGGGACCGGTCGGCCAGGTGCGCGGGCTGACGCTGACCGGGCTGTGGGTGCAGCCGTGGTCGGCGGAGAGCCCGAACCTCTACGAGCTCGAGGTGCTGCTGCGCTCGCCGCTGGGCGACGTCGTCGAGCGCACGGTGCAGCGGGTCGGGTTCCGGCAGGTCGAGATCGTGGGCAACGACCTGCTGGTGAACGGCCGCCGCCCGCTGCTGCGCGGGGTCAACCGGCACGACTTCGACCGGCGCACCGGGCGCGTCGTGTCCTGGGAGGACATGCGCGCCGACATCGTGCAGATGAAGCGGTTCGGCTTCAACGCCCTGCGCACCTCGCACTACCCCAACGACCCGGCCCTGCTGGACCTGTGCGACGAGCTGGGGATGTACGTCATCGACGAGGCGGACATCGAGTCCCACGCCTACTACGCGAGCCTGTGCGAGGACCCGCGCTACCTGACGGCATGGGTCGACCGGGTGTCGCGCATGGTCCTGCGCGATCGCAACCACCCGTCGATCATCCTGTGGTCGTTGGGGAACGAGTCCGGCTACGGCGCCAACCATGACGCCGCCGCAGCCTGGGTGCGCCGGCACGACCCGAGCCGGCCACTGCACTACGAGGGCGCGATCCGGGCGGCCTGGACGCGCGAGCAGGGCGTCACCGATGTCCTGTGCCCGATGTACCCGGCGATCTCCGCGATCGTGGCGCACGCCGAGTCCGGCCGGCAGACCCGCCCGCTGATCATGTGCGAGTACTCCCACGCCATGGGCAACAGCAACGGAACCCTCGCCGAGTACTGGGAGGCGATCGAGCGCACGCCGGGCCTGCAGGGCGGCTTCGTGTGGGAGTGGTGGGACCACGGGCTGGTGCAGCAGCTGCCGGACGGGACCGAGCGCTCGGCCTACGGCGGCGACTTCGGCGACCAGCCCAACGACGTCAACTTCTGCATCGACGGCGTCGTCTTCCCGGACCGCGCGCCCAAGCCCGCGCTGTTCGAGCACCTGCAGCTGGCCGCACCGGTGCGCGCGACGGCCGTCGACGGGCTGCGCGAAGGCCGGATCGAGCTGGAGAACCGGCAGACGTTCCGTGACCTGTCCTGGCTGAGGGCGCGATGGGAGCTGACGACGGAGGAGGGCGTCGTCCGCTCCGGAGAGCTGTCGCTGCCGTCGTTTGGCCCGGGGGAACGGGGTGTCGTCGAGGTTCCCGGCGACGCCCGCGGACGGGAGGGAGACCCGGTGGGCGAACGCCTGCTGACGCTGCGTTTCTCGACCGCCGAGGCGCTGGACTGGGCGCCGGCCGGGCACGAGGTCTGCTGGTCGCAGCTGCCGCTGCCGACCCTGCCGCGGGCCGCGGCGGTCGCCACCCCGCCCGCCGTCGTCGACGTCGAGGTCGACGACGACGGCCTGCTCGTCCACCCGCTGCTGGCCGCGGCTCCCGCGCTCTCGCTGTGGCGCGCGCCCACCGACAACGACCGGATCGGCGGCATGGCCTGGACGTGGGAGCAGTGGGGGCTGCCGCGTCCCGAGCGGGAGCTGGTGCGGGTGGACCGGGGCGAGGACGGCGTCGAGGTCGAGTCGCTGCACCATCTCGCCGACGGCCTCGTGGTCCGGCACCTGCAACGATTCCGTGCCGTGCCGGGCGGCATTCTCGTGCAGGAGCGGGCCGAGGTGCCCGCGGAGCTGGACGACCTGCCGCGGGTCGGCACGGTGCTCGAGCTCGCCCCCGGCCTCGAGCAGCTGACCTGGTTCGGCACCGGGCCGCACGAGACCTACCCGGACCGGCGGCTGGCCGCAGTCGGGCGGTGGGAGTCCACGGTGGCCGAGCAGTACGTCCCCTACGTGCGTCCGCAGGAGAACGGCGGCCATGCCGGGGTGCGCTGGCTCGAGCTGCGAGACGCCGACGGCCGTGGCGCGCGGCTGGAGCTGGACGAGCCGCGCCAGGTCTCGGCCACCCACCACCGGGCCGCGGCCCTCGCCCTGGCCACCCACGACGTCGAGCTCGTGCCGGCACCGGAGGTGGTCGTGCACCTGGACGCAGCCCACCGCGGGCTGGGGACCGCCAGCTGCGGGCCGGACACCCTCGATCGCTACCTCGTGCGGGGCGGTGCCTTCGGCTGGTCCTGGATGCTGCGCGAGCTCGGCTGACCTCCGCCGCTGGGGCCCCGACCCGCGGGTTACCGTCGCAGTGCCGGGGGAGGAGGCGGTGATGACCGAGCGCAAGCCGCCCGGGGTGAGCTTCGAGAGCTGGGTGGACCGGCAGGTCCGCCGCGCCGAGCAGGAGCGCCCGCTGCGTGACCTGCCCGACGCGGGCAAGCCGCTGCAGGGGCTGGACGGTCCCTACGACGAGCTGTGGTGGGTCAAGGAGAAGCTGCGTCGCGAGCAGGTCAGCGTGCTCCCGCCCTCGCTCGCCGTGCGCAAGGCCGGGGAGGACCTGCTGGCCTCGCTGGGCACGATCTCCAGCGAGGTGCAGGTGCGCCGGCTGGTCGCGTCGTACAACGAGCGGGTGGCCGACCTCGCCCGCCGGCCCGACCCCGGCCCGGCGGTCGTGGTCCGACCGCTGCGGGTCGAGGACGTGCTGGACCGGTGGGAGCTGGAGCGCAGCGGTGCGGCTGCCCCGGCGGCTGCACCAGGGCAAGCAGGGGAGACCGGCATCGAGGCGACGCGATCGGCGGGCCAGCCCGGACGCGTCAGGTGGTGGCGGCGCCGTCGGAGGTCCTGATCCCGCCGGGGCCGGGAGGAGCTCAGCCCCGTGCGCGGCGACGACGTCGCCGGATCAGCCACGCCGCCTGCGTCAGAGCGGCGAGGACCACCGCGGTGAGAAGGCCCAGGGCCAGCAGGTCGTGCGAGCCTGGCCGGCGGATCCGCGCCGGCTCCGCCGGGTCGTACTCCACGGACACGCTGTCGCCCGCGGCGTAGGCGTCGTGGTCCTGCGAGTTCAGCGTGGTGGTGAAGGTCTGGCCGGAGGAGGTCCGGTACCGGATGTGGAGCACGTCGGGATAGCGGCTGCTGCCCGCTCGGTCCACCGACATCACCACCGCGTCGGTGACGACCCCGTGGCGATCCAGCTCCAGGGTGTCGACCACCTGCCTCCCGAACGCCCACACGAGCCCGACGGCGAACAGGACGGCTGCCACGCCGAGCACGTAGAGCGCGAACTGGAACAGGCGCCAGCCCCAGCCCAGACCGGACGAACGGTGACCTGTCACCCGGACGTCCTGCTGCTCTCCAGCGGGCGGCCCGGCGCGACCCCCACCTCGTCGGCACGCATCAGCCGGTCCGCCCCGCTGCCTCCTCCAGGCGCCGGCACAGTGCGTGGGCCTCGACCTCCGACGTCGTGTCGGAGAGCGTGAAGATGCCCTGGGCGCAGGCCGCCGGCAGGGCCGCGGACAGCCCCTCGGGAGAGCCGTAGGCGGCGATCGTCGCGTCCCAGCCGTCGGGGTCGACGGATGAGAGGAGCAGCTGGGCCAGGTCGGTGATCCCCGGTGCCGTGCCGACGTCCTCCCAGTCCAGCAGGGCGATCTCGCCGTCCGGGCCCGTCCTCATGTTGCGCAGGGCGGCGTCACCGTGGATGAGCGTGAGCGGGCCGGCAGTCGCCGCGACGGCCTCCGCCTCGACGAGACGGCCGACCAGGCGTGCACCCAGTGGACGCACCGGCTCCGGCAGGTCCGGCCGTGCCGCCACCTGGGGCCAGACCCGGTCGTAGGCCGCCGCCACCAGGTCGACCGCTGCCCCCGGGCGCCTCAGCCACGGCCAGCGCTCGGCCACCCCGCTGTCCCACCGCCGGTGCATCCCGGCGAGGACCTGCGCGGCCTGCGCGGGATCGGCCCCGGGAGTCCACGCCGACAGGTCCTCGAGCTCGAGCAGCGTGGCGCCGTCGCGCTCCTCGGCCCGGAAGCAGACCGGCACCCGGACGCCGACGTGCGAGGCGACCTCGCGGTAGAACCGCACCTCGGACACGAACATCTGCAGCACGTCGGGGATGGAGCCGGGCGGCGCGGGATCGCGCCGCTTGACGAAGGTGAGAGGCACGGGCGGCAGGCTCTCACGCGCAGAACCCCCGCTCGCGCTGGTGCGCTGCGAGGGTTCTGGGTGGTGTCCGAGGGGGGACTTGAACCCCCATGCCCTTGCGGGCACTAGCACCTCAAGCTAGCGCGTCTGCCAATTCCGCCACCCGGACAGGTGACCGTGCCTCGCGGGCGCGGCGACGCACACGATAGCAGGGCGGCCGGGTGCCCCGCGCATGGCGGGCGCCGTCGCGGGCCGGGGCCCAGACGGCCCAAGAGCCCTGCCCGGGCCGCACGATCTCGGGCGGGTGCGAGCCGCGTGACCGGTTGGGCAGGATGGTCGGAGGACCGGTGCAGCGGTGCACCGGCTCCATCCCAGAGTCGCTCCCACATCGTCGCCGTCAGGAGAGTGCCCAGTGACCAGCGGCCCCGGCACGCGCCCCGAGGACCAGCTCGACCAGCCCTCCAGCGGAGGGACCGCGGCTGCCGAGGCCGAGGTGGCGCAGCTGTGCAGCGAGCTCATCCGCTTCGACACCAGCAACTACGGCGATGGCTCGGGCCCGGGGGAGCGCAAGGCGGCCGAGTGGGTGGCCGAGAAGCTGGCCGAGGTGGGCCTCGAGGTCGTGGTGGAGGAGTCCGAGCCGGGGCGGACCAGCATCGTGACCCGCTGGGCAGGGGAGGACCCCAGCCGTCCGGCGCTGCTGGTGCACGGGCACCTCGACGTCGTGCCGGCCGACGCCGCCGACTGGGCGGTGGACCCGTTCGCCGGCGAGCTGCGCGACGGCTGCGTCTGGGGCCGCGGCGCGGTCGACATGAAGGACATGGACGCGATGGTGCTGGCGCTGGTGCGCCAGTGGGCTCGCGAGGGCCGGCGGCCGCCGCGCGACGTCGTGCTCGCCTTCGTCGCCGACGAGGAGGCCGGCGGGGTCCTCGGCGCGCACTGGCTGGTCGACCACCGGCCAGAGCTGTTCGAGGGCTGCACCGAGGCGATCAGCGAGGTGGGCGGGTTCTCCTTCACCGCCCAGGGCGGCCGGCGCTTCTACGCCGTGGAGACCGCGCAGAAGGGCCTGGCGTGGATGCGGCTCACCGCCAAGGGGCGGGCCGGCCACGGCTCGATGGTGGCCGAGGACAACGCCGTCACCGCGCTGTGCGACGCGGTGGCGCGGCTGGGACGCTACGAGTGGCCGCTGCGGATCACCCCCACGGTGCGGCACTTCCTCGACGCCGTCTCGGAGGCCACCGGGGTGGAGCTGGACCCCTCCGACCAGCGTCAGCTGGTGGCCGAGCTCGGCTCGCTGGCGCGGATCCTGGGCGCCACCGTGCGCAACACGACCAACCCGACGCGGCTGACGGCCGGCTACAAGACGAACGTGGTGCCGCAGACCGCGGTCGCCGAGGTGGACGGCCGCTTCCTGCCCGGGCACGAGGAGGAGTTCTTCGCCACCGTGGACGAGCTCCTCGGCCCGGACGTGCGCCGGGAGATGCTCGTCCACGACATCGCGCTGGAGACCACCTTCGACGGCGCGCTGGTGGACGCGATGACCGCCGCCCTGAACGCCGAGGACCCCGAGGCCGTCTGCGTGCCCTACTGCCTGTCCGGCGGCACCGACAACAAGTCCTTCGCCCAGCTGGGGATCCGCGGCTTCGGGTTCGCCCCGCTGCGCCTGCCGGCCGACCTGGACTTCACCGGCATGTTCCACGGCGTGGACGAGCGGGTGCCGGTCGACGCGCTGCAGTTCGGGGTCCGGGTGCTCGACCGCTTCCTGGGCAGCTGCTGAGCAGAGCCCCGCAGATCGTCACCCGGTCGGCGTAACCCTTCTGCACCCTGCTCGTTTCCCCGGACAGCAGCGCGCGATCCTCGCGCGCCCGACCTCAGGGGGACGTGCATGATCCGCAGGAGCTCCGTCACCGCGGCGAGCCTTTCCGCCGGCACCGTCGTCGCGGCCGCCGCCCTCGCTCTCGCCGCCCCGTCAGCGGCCTACGCCGACGGCAGCGACCCCCTGGCCAGCGCCGTCGGCTCGCTCTCCGGCCAGCTGCAGCAGGGCATGGGCGGCACGACGTCCCCGCGTCCCGCTCCGCTCGAGCAGGTGGCGGGATCCGTCGCCGACGCCGTCCCCGGCAGCGCGACGCCGCCGACCCCCACCGTGCCCGCCGGCGATGGCGTCGACGGCCCGCTCACCGACGCCATCGCCCCTCTCACCGGCGCCGTCGCCCCTCTCACCGACGCGGTGAGGTCGCTCGCCCGCACCGCCGACGGGAACTCGCCCGCCCAGGGCCGCACGCCCTCGCTGCCGGGGCTACCCGCCCTGCCGACGCTGCCCGCCGGTGTGCCCTCGGGCCCCGGCTCGACCACCGGTGGGTCGACCTCCGGGACCGGCTCCACGACGCCGGGCACGACGTCGGGCACGATGTCGGGCACCGGGGGTGGGAGCAGGGCCGCCGACCCGGGCACGCCGCTGCCCGCTGCGCTGGTCGAGCCGCTCTGCCAGGCCGTCGCGCAGGTCTCCGACCCGCTGCCGACGCCGCTGAAGGACGCCAAGGACCAGGTCGTCGGCCAGCTGGCGCAGGTGGTCGGCCAGGTGACCGGGCAGCTGCCGCCGGGGTCCGAGACCGTCGGCCAGCTGGTCCAGCAGGTCGTCCACATCCTCGACGGCCGGTGCGCCGCGGCGCCGGCGCCGAGCCCGGCCGCGAGCGGGGGCGGTGCCCCGGCGCCCGCCGTCGTCCAGCCGGTCGCGCAGGCCGCCGCAGCGCCGACCGGCGGTGGTCTGCTCGCGCACACCGGTGCCGCCGTGGGCGGGGTCGCGCTGCTCGGCACCGGTCTGGTGGGTGCCGGCGCGGCCCTGCGGCGGCGGTTCGCCCGCTGACCGCGCGTGCACTCTCCGTCGGACGCGCCAGCTACGAGAGGCCGCTCAGGCGGTGCGCACCACGCGCATGACCCGGCGCCGCAGCCAGACCCTGCGGCTGCCGTCGGGGTAGAGGCGCAGCCTGGCGAGCTCCCAGTGGCCGTACTCGGCGTGCTCGGTGAGCAGGCGGCGCGCCTCTCCGCGGTCGGTGCCGCGGGGCAGGTAGAGCTGCCGCACCTCGTACTCGGTCATCGGCCCATCATCCCCCGTGGCAGCCAGTGGGCAGGGGCGAACGGCGCCCGGGGCCGGAAGGCTCTCGCTCCAGGCGCCGCGGTGCCTTAGGTTGCTGGCCATGTCCCCTGACGCCGCTGCCGTGCGCGCGGCCGCCGAGGCCCTGATCGCCGCCGTCACCGAGCACCTGTCCGCGTGCGAACGCCGCAGCGGGGAGGCGGACCCGGCGGTGCAGCGCGCCTACGACGCGGTGCGGCAGGCGGCCGAGCACTACGACGACGTCCTCTTCGACGCCTACGAGGAGGTCACCCCGTTCGAGTTCAGCACCGCCCCGGTGTCCGAGGTCGTCGAGGGCACCGAGGTGCCCACCCGGGTCGGGGTCTACGTGCGGCGCGACTACGCCGTGCGCGACGTCGAGGAGCTGCTCGCCGCGGGGGAGCGGGCCGTGTCCGGGACCGCCGACGAGGACGAGGAGAGCGAGGACGGCGAGGTCACCTCCGCCGGCCAGGCGGTCTACGCCCTCATCGACACCTACGGCGTCGACGGGCTGGACGAGGTGGCCGAGGACTCCGGGCTGGAGCCGGTGGGCGGCACCGTGTGGGTGCTCTCCGAGGCCGCCGACGACGACACGATCTACGACGGCCCGTTCGACGACGTCGACGAGGACCGGCTGCTGCTGCGCCTGGACGAGGTCGTCGAGGGCTGAGGGCCTTGGCCGCCGTCGAGCGACTGGTGGTGGACGGCGAGACCTTCGAGGTGACCTACCGGGGCGAGGGGAGTCACGACCTGACCTGGCTCTGCGGGCCCAACCCCCGCCTACGGCTTCACGAGCCGGTCCTCCACCCGCGACCCGCTCACCCGGGAGCAGCTGGTGCGGGCGATCCGCAGCTTCCTGGCCGGGATCGACTCCGCCACCGGCTACCTTTGCTAGCTCCTACCGGACGTAGGAGGCCGGGTCGGGGTAGGAGGTGGCCGGCGCCGACACGTCGTCCAGCGCGCGACGGATCTCGGCCGGCAGCACCAGGTGCTCGGCGGTGAGCGAGCCGCGCAGCTGCGCGGCGGTGCGGGCACCCACGATCGGCGCGACCACGCCGGGCCGGTCCCGAACCCAGGCCAGCGCGATCTCCACGGGTGCCGCTCCCAGCCCGTCGGCGGCGGTGACCACGGCATCGACGACGCGACGGCTGGCGTCGTCGAGGTAGCGGTCCACGAAGCCGGCGAAGTGCGGGGAGGCGGCGCGGGAGTCGGCGGGCGTGCCGGTGCGGTACTTGCCGCTGAGCACCCCGCGGCCCAGCGGCGACCAGGGCAGGATCCCCAGGCCCAGCGCCTGCGCCGCGGGCACGACCTCGCGCTCTATGCCGCGGGCCAGCAGTGAGTACTCGACCTGGGTGGAGGCCAGCGCGGCACGGACGGGGCTGGCCTGCTGCAGGGTGGCGGCGCGCGCGGTCTGCCAGCCGCTGTAGTTGCTCACACCGACGTAGCGGGCGCGGCCGCTGCGGACGGCGTCGTCCAGCGCGGCGAGGGTCTCCTCCAGCGGGGTCGCCTCGCTCCAAGTGTGCACCTGCCACAGGTCGACGTGGTCGGTGCCCAGCCGGCGCAGCGAGGCGTCCAGCCCCTCCAGCAGCGCCCGCCGGCTGGTGTCGACCACCCGCTCGCCGCTGCGCCGGTCGATGCCGGCCTTGGTGGCGATCACCAGCTGGTCGCGCGGCACGAGCGAGCCCAGCAGCCCGCCGAGGACCTGCTCGGCGGCACCGTTGCCGTACGACACGGCGGTGTCCACGAAGGTGCCGCCGGCGTC
>JBQCHF010000183.1:0-33293 GCA_051954955.1 Motilibacteraceae bacterium | reverse complement strand
CGGCGGGTCGAGGGAGCACCGGAAGGTCGTCGTGCACTTCGTGATCATGGGCTGCGGGCGCGTCGGGAGCGCGGTGGCGCACAGCCTGGAGGACGCCGGCCACTCGGTCGCCATCATCGACCAGAACCCCGAGGCGTTCCGCCGGCTCGGCCCGCACTTCAGCGGCCGACAGGTGACCGGCGTCGGCTTCGACCGCGACACGCTCATCGAGGCCGGCATCGAGCAGGCGCAGGCCTTCGCCGCCGTCAGCAGCGGCGACAACAGCAACATCATCGCCGCCCGGGTGGCGCGCGAGCAGTTCGGCGTCGAGAACGTCATCGCCCGCATCTACGACCCGGGCCGCGCCGAGGTCTACCAGCGCCTGGGCATCCCCACGGTGGCCACCGTGCGGTGGACCAGCGACCAGATGATCCGCCGGCTGCTCCCCCACGGCGCCGAGCCGGACTGGCGCGACCCCACCGGCACCATCCGGCTGGCGGAGGTGACCCCGGACGTGCGCTGGGTCGGGCACCGGATCCGCCGGCTGGAGGAGGAGTCCGGGGCGCGGGTCGCCTTCCTCACCCGGTTCGGCGAGGGGATCCTGCCGGACGAGCAGACCGTGCTGCAGGACGGGGACCTGGTGCACATGGTGCTGCGCGAGCTCGAGGTCGAGCACGTCGAGGCGGTCCTCTCCCGCGGTCCGGAGGCCTGAACACCATGCGCGTCGCCATCGCCGGGGCCGGCAGCGTCGGCCGGTCCATCGCCCGCGAGCTGCTGCAGAACGGGCACGAGGTGCTGCTGGTCGACCGCGACCCGCGGGCCATCAAGGTCTCCAGCGTCCCCGGCGCCGAGTGGCTGCTCGCCGACGCCTGCGAGATCGCCTCGCTGGAGGAGGCCGGCCTCTCGCGCTGCCAGGTGGTGGTCGCGGCCACCGGCGATGACAAGGTCAACCTGGTCATGTCCCTGCTGGCCAAGACCGAGTACGGCGTGCCGCGCACGGTCGCCCGGGTGAACAACCCCAAGAACGAGTGGCTGTTCGGCGAGGCCTGGGGCGTCGACGTCTCGGTCTCGACCCCGCGCCTGATGACCGCCCTGGTCGAGGAGGCCGTGAGCGTCGGCGACCTGGTGCGGATCTTCACCTTCCAGCAGTCCGGCACGGACATGCTGGAGATGACGCTGCCGGTCGACTCCCCCATGGTCGGCGCCCGGGTGGGCGACGTGCCCTGGCCCGCCGACGCCGCACTGGTGGCGATCATCCGCGAGGGCCGCCCCCTGGCCCCCACCCAGGACGACCCGCTCGAGGCCGGCGACGAGCTGCTGTTCGTCGCGATCCCGGAGACCGCCCCGCAGCTCGAGCGGCTGCTGGCGCCGCAGGAGCACCACCGGGACTGAGCCGGCCGTCCGGTCCACTCGGGGCCGCTCCTGCTGTCGGGCGCGGACCGGCTCGGGGTGAAAGGCGCTGGTGACGGCGGGAGCCTGGCGCGGGGCGGGCTGCGCGGCCGGGTGCGGTCCTCGCTCCTCAGAGTGCGACGGTAGGGCTGCGACACGCCGAGGAACGCTTCTCTGGCGTCACATTCTCGGCGAGCTCGGTCGAGTGGAAGGTTGTGGGCGCGACACGACGGGGGTGTCGCTCAACAACTCTCCACTCGAGCCCACGACGACCGCCGTCCGGCCGCATGACCCGGCGAGCCGCCTGCTCCCGCCGTCACCAGCGCCGTTGACCCACCTCGGGGACTGCGGTCGGCCAGCGCGGAGCACGCGCGCGCGTGATCCCCTGAGCGCAGGGGCGTCCCCTGCGCTCAGTCGACGTCCGAGACCGGACTGCCGTCCTCGCCGTCCCCCTCCGCCGCCGCCGGCCGAGGCAGGTGCCGCAGCAGCAGCCAGGTGAACCAGCAGGCGACCGCGAACAGCGGCAGCCCCATGGCCACCCGGGCGACCCCGAGGGCCCCCACGGCTCCCTCGCCGGCGAGGTAGAGGGGCAGCTGCACGGCCACCCGCAGCAGGAACATGGCGACCCACACCCACGAGGCGCGGGAGAAGGCGCGCACCAGCTCGGGCTGAGCGCGCCAGCCGGTGAGCCCCCAGCCGCCGAGCGGCCCGACGACGAAGCCCAGCAGCGGCCAGCGGGCCAGGATCGACACGAGGTAGCCCAGCGCGTAGCCGATGTTGATCAGCAGGCCGGGGAGGTAGAAGTCCTGGGCGCGCCCGGTGCGGGTGGCCACGAAGGCGCAGATGGCGATGCCGACCAGGCCGGACAGCGCGTGCTGCACGGTCTCGCGGGCCAGCAGCCGCAGCACCGTGAGCAGGGCGGCCGCCCCCACCGCCACCCAGACGGCGGTGGACAGGTCGCGGACGATGCCGAAGACCGCGACGAACAGCACGCCGGGGATGCCGCTGTCCAGCAGCCCGCGCCAGCCGCCGACGACGGCCACCGGGTCGAAGTTCTCGGCGTCGGACAGCGCGGCCCGAAGCCCCCCGCCCGGCGGGGCGGAGCGCGGGCCCAGGGGCTCGGTCACCGTCCGGGACCACCGGGCTCGACCACCGACCGCACGACCGACCGGCTCACTCGCCCGCGCCCGCCGGCAGCAGCTCGTAGCGCGGGTTGAACATGACCGGGCGGCCGTCGTCGCGGCACACCAGGCCCTTGGCCACCAGCGCCCGCCCCGGGTCGATGCCCGGGATCTGCCGGCGCCCCAGCCACACCAGCGACAGCGTGCCGCTGCCGTCGTAGAGCTCGGCCACCAGTGCCGGCACACCCGCCCGGGGGCGCAGCGTGACGGTGCGCAGGGTGCCGGCCACGCAGGCGCGGTCGCGGTCGGGCAGCTCGGCCACCGGGGTGCCGCCCTGCAGGTGGCACTCGCGCTGGAGCTCCTGGGCCTCGATCTCCTGCGTGCTGCTGGTGAGGCGCGACAGCGCCCGCCGCAGACGACCGCCGGTCTCCACGCTCATGGGATCCAGGCTACCCGCGCCAGGACCGCGCACCACGCCTGCCACACCGCCCCTGTGAGCGAGGGCACGCCGACCCGGACCCGGGGCGCGGGGCACGGGGCGGTGGGGAGCCGGATGGGGCGCCAGGATGGGCCGGTGGACTCCCCCGGCACCGCGATGCTGCTGCACGGCAGCGGCTCCACCGGCGAGTTCGCCGAGCGGGCGCTCGGCCCGGCGCTGCGCGCGGAGGGGTGGGAGGTGCGCGCGCTCGAGGACCGCAGCGGGGACGTCGAGACGCTGGAACGCGCGATCGGGCGCGCGGCCGCCCACGGGGACGGTCCGCTGCTGCTGGCCGGCATCTCGTTGGGCGCGCACGCCGCGGTCCGCTGGGCCGCTCACGGCCCCGAACCGACCCGGCTGGTCGGGCTGCTGCTGGGACTGCCGGCCTGGACCGGGGCGCCTGCCGACGTCGCAGCGCTCTCCGCGCTGGCCGCCGACGACGTCGAGCGCGACGGCATGGACCAGGTGCTGGCCCGGCTCCGGGACCAGGGCTGGGTGGGTGCCGAGCTGGCGCGGGCGTGGCCGGGCTACGGGCAGGAGCGGCTGGTGCGTGCCCTGCGCGCCACCGCGGCGGCCCCCGGACCCACCCCCGAGCAGCTGGCCGCGGTGCCCGTGCCGGTGGGACTGGTCGCCGTGGCCGACGACCCGTTCCACCCGGTGCGGGTGGCGCAGGAGTGGCAGCGGCTGCTGCCACGGGCGGCCCTGGAGGTCCTGCCCGCGAGCGCGCCCGCGGCGGACCGGTCGGTGATCGGAGGACGCGGGATGCGCGCCTTGCGCCAGGCGTGCGCTAGCGGATCTCGGTGATCTCCGGACCGCGCTCGAACGGGTTGAGGTCGTCCGCCGAGCGCGGGCCCTGCGTCTCGACGTCGTCGCCCAGCGCCGCCTCGTCCGCGGCCTCCTCGCTCGCCGCGGCCGCCTGGGCGGGCAGGCGCAGCGGGATCGGCTCGCGGGGCGGCATCGCCTCGTCGCCGCGGACGACCACGGTGGCCCGGAAGACCTGCTCGAGCTGCGCGGCCGGGGCGCCGCCCAGCACCGCCTCCCCGGAGAGCACCCCGCGCAGGAACCAGCGGGGGCCGTCGACGCCGAGGAAGCGCACCGGCTGCAGCGCCTGGGTGCCGTCCGGGAGCACGACCGGGACCTGCGCGTGCAGCTCGCGGCCGAACGGGCCGTCGGCCTCCTCGCCGCCGCCGCCCTGGGCCTGGACCCCCTCGAGGATCTCGCCGCGCACCTCGTCCCAGATCCCGCTGGAGCGCGGGGCAGCGAAGGCCTGCAGCTGCAGGGCGCTCTGCCCCACGACCAGCACGATGTTGGTGACGGCCCCGCTCTGCTGGTCCACCTCCGCGCGCAGCTCCATGCCCTCGACCGGCGCCACGAGCAGGCCGCCCATGTCGATGCGCTGCATGCCGTCGACGTCGGCCGCGGCCTCGGAGACGTCGAACGGACCCTCCGCGCGGTCGAACGGCGCACTCTCCGACGCCGTGTCGGAGGCTGCGGTCCCGACGGTCGCCTCGGTGGCGGGGTGGCCGTCGGCACCCTCGACCTCGGCACCCTCGACCTCGGCCCCCTCGACCTCGGCACCCTCGACCTCGGTGGCCGGAGCCTCGGTCCTCGGCTCGTCCTCGCGCCGGCGGCGTCCGAACACCGTCACTCTCCTCGTCCGTGTGGTCCCTCGTGCTGCCCTCGGTCGCTGCTTCCCGCAGCCGGCCGCCTCACGCCCCCGCTCGATCGGCCGGTCGATCTGCGCTCGACGTGCCGGTCGACCCGTGGCCACCCTCGCCCCTGGCCGACCCGGGGAGCAAGTCCACCTCGTGGAAGGCGACCCGCTCCACCCGCTGCACGACCAGCTGGGCGATCCGGTCGCCGCGGCTCAGCCGTACCGTCTCGCGCGGGTCGAGGTTCACCAGGTTCACCAGGACCTCCCCGCGGTAGCCGGCGTCCACGGTGCCCGGGGCGTTGACGATGCTGATGCCGTGCCGGGCGGCGAGCCCGCTGCGCGGGTGCACGAAGGCGGCGTAGCCGTCGGGCAGAGCCAGGGCGATGCCGGTGGGCACGAGCGTCCGCTCGCCCGGCGCCAGCTCCACGTCGACGGCCGTCACCAGGTCGGCCCCGGCGTCGCCGGGGTGGGCGTAGGAGGGCAGCGGCAGCTCGGGGTCGAGCCGGCGCACCAGGACGTCCACCGGGCGGCGCGGCGCCTCGGCGCTCACGGCCCCACCTCGAACGCGTCGACCTGCCCGCCCAGCACCGGGTCCTCGCGCACCCGCGCCACGTCCTGCGGCCGCCCGTGCTCGAGGAAGTGGCTGGCGGGGACGCGGACGAAGAGCCCGGCCGCGCGGGCCGCCACCGGACCGTCGGGGGCGTCGAGGTGGCCCTCGCCCTGCGCGTAGACCTTGCGGCCGTGCACCGCGGTGGCGCGGGCGTGGATGAACAGGCGCGAGCCGATCGGCACCGGCCGCAGGTAGTCGGTCTCCAGCCGCCCGGTGACGGCGGGCGCGCGCAGCACCCAGCTGAGCGCGCCGAGGACGTCGTCGAAGGCCGCCGCCACGAGCCCGCCGTGGGCGAGGCCGGGAGCGCCCTGCTGCGACTCGGTCACGTCCAGGACCCCGTGCACCGACACGCCCTCGCCCACCGTCATCTGCAGGTGCAGGCCGTGCGGGTGCAGGTCGCCGCAGCCGAAGCACTGGCGGTGGTGCGGGGGCAGGACGCTGCCCGGCGCGGGAGCGTCCGGGTGCGGCTGGGGCACCTCGGCGTCCTCCGGCGGCACGAGACTGCTCCGGGCGCTCTCCTCGGGTCGGGCTGCCACGGGCGCGGACCTTACCGGGCCCTCGCGCCGGGCCCACCGTCGGGCGTCGGGATCCCCTCCGGTCCGCCGACCGGAGGCCGCGCGGCTCACCCGAACAGGGACCGTTCCACCAGCGCGACCGGCAGCCTGCCCGAGCCGCCCGCGGCGTCGTGGAAGGCGCGCAGCGACCCGCGGCCCTCGCCCAGCCACCGGTCCCGCATCCGGGCGATCTCCAGCGACCCGGTCAGGTAGGAGGAGGCCTGGGTCGGCAGGGCGCAGTAGCGCAGCACCTCGGCGCGGGCGGTGCCGGGGGTGAGGGAGGTGCGGGTGGTCAGGTGCTCGACCGCCTGCTCCACGCTCATCTCCCCCAGGTGCAGGGAGGTGTCTACGACGATCCGGGCCGCCCGGAACAGCCGGTAGTCCCGCTGGCACAGCTCCTGCTCGGGCGTGGCGAAGAACCCCTGCTCCCGCATGAGGTCCTCGCTGTAGAGACCCCATCCCTCGGTGAAGTAGGTCGAGGCGAACAGCGTCCGCAGCACCCGCGCGCCGGGACGGGCCTGCGCCGTGCCGGCCCCCGCAGCCAGGTGGGCCAGGTGCCAGTGGTGGCCGGGGTACGCCTCGTGGGTCGTGATCGACCACAGCCCGTGCCGGTTGTTGCTGGCCAGGCGCTGGGCAACCTCCTCCGCGGAGGCCCCGTCGGGCGGGTAGGGGACGAAGAAGTGGCCCACGCCGCTGGGGCCGAACGGGGGCGGGGGCTGGTAGTGCGCGACGGCCACCATGGGCCGGGTGAACGGGGCCGACGGCACCACCGCGCACTGCTCTCCCTGGGGCAGCGTGACCAGCTCCCGGTCCAGGCAGAACTGCCGGGCCGCGGAGGTGGCCCGCTGGTAGAGCGCCAGCATCTCCTCGGGCGTGCCGGGCCGGTCCTGGTTGAGCTCCTCGAGCAGCTGCCGCCAGTCACCGCCGTCGCCGCCGCGCAGGGCGACGGTGCGCTCGCGGATGTCGGCGAGCAGCTCGGCGTAGGCCGCCTGCCCGCGCTCGCGCAGCTCCCGGGTGCCGTAGGGCAGTCCCTCGGCCAGCCGGAGCAGGCCGTCGTAGCGCTCCTCCCCGATGGCCCACGCCCCGCGGGCTCGGCCGGCCAGGTCCTCGACCACCGCGCCGAAGCGCTCGAACGCCTGCGCGGCGACCTCGCCGGCCTCGGCCACCTCCCGGCGCCCGGCGTCCTCGCCGAACTGGCCGGACAGCGAGCGCGCATAGGCCGCTCCGGCCGCCACCTGGCCCAGCGCGCGGCGCAGCAGCTCCGGCGAGGCGAGCTCGGGGTCGAGGTTGGCCGCGCCCTGCTCCAGCAGCGCGGGTGTGGCCCGCAGCCGGGCGGCCACCGCCGCGGCGAGCTCGGCCTCGGGGCGCAGCCGGTTCAGCAGCAGCACGAAGACGCCCTGCAGCGCCGTGCCCGCGTAGGCGTCGGCGCTGCGTCGCCAGTCCGCCCAGTCCCGCATGACCTGCCGCCCGCGCAGCACCATGAGGACGAGGTCGCGGTCGATCCGCTCGTCCGCGGCGAGCTCCTCGTCCGGCAGGGCGGTGAACCGGGTGAACCACCGGTCCTCGGTGCGCTGGCGCTGTGCGATCGCGTCGGCCGACAGGTCGGGAAGGCGGTGGTCGTGCTCGGTCAGGCCGAGCGCGGAGGCATGCACCGGCTGGGCGGCCAGCTCGTCCGCGGCCAGCTCGGCGGCCAGCCGGTCGAACGGGGTGGACGGCGCGGGGAGGGACGGCATGCGCGCGACCCTACGGCTCGGAGCGGCTGCCTCCGCTCGGGCTGCTCGGGCTGCTCGGGCTGCTCGGGCCTACCGCGACGGGCGCGGCACCGGGCCGGGGTGCGACAGTGACCGGGTGAGCTACTACCCCGGCACCCCTCGGGCCCTGCCCGCGGACGGCGTCCTCTACCGCGAGCGCATCGGCGCCGCCGCCTGGATGTGGCTGCTCTGGGCGGGGCTGGTGATCAGCGTCTGGCTCGCCCTGCTCGTCGTCGTCGGGCCGCTGTGGTGCTCGGTCGTGGCGGTGGCCGCCGGCGCGCTGGCCGCGGCCGGGCTGGTGCGCAGCGCGGCACGGGTCGAGGTCGCCGCCGGTGAGCTGCGGGCTGGGCGGGCGCACATCCCCCTCCGGCTGCTCGGGGCCCCCCAGGTGCTCGACGCCGAGGCCGCCCGCCGCCTGCGCGGCCCGGCGTTCGAGCCGCGCGCGTTCCACCTGCTGCGCAGCTGGGTGCCGGGCGCGGTGCTCGTGGACGTCGTCGACCCCGAGGACCCCACGCCCTACTGGTACCTCTCCTCCCGGCGTCCCGAGCAGCTGGCCGCCGCGATCCGCGCCGGCCGGGCGCTGCCCCCCCGCCCCTGAGCGAGCGGCCCCGGACGCACGGACCGGCCGGTCCCCGCGCGGTGGGCGTCGGGTCCGGCCGGTTCGCGAGAGCGTCGGCGACGGGTCGGGTGGGCAGTGCCCAGCCGGTGATCGGGGGTGCGATCAGGCCGCGCACTCCTTGCAGACGAAGGTGGAGCCGTCCTGCTTGGCCAGCTGGCTGCGGTGGTGCACGAGGAAGCAGCGCGAGCAGGTGAACTCGTCGGCGCGCTGCGGGAGCACGCGGACGCTCAGCTCCTCGTTGGACAGGTCCGCACCGGGCAGCTCGAGGTTCTCCGCGAGGTCGGCCTCGTCGACGTCGACCGCGCCGGAGGACTTGTCGACCCGCCGCGCCTTCAGCTCCTCGATGGAGTCTTCGTTGAGGTCGTCGTCGGTCTTGCGCGGGGTGTCGTAGTCGGTGGCCACGTCCGGTCCACCCTTTCTCTCGTCGTCGTCAGCGGCGGATTCTTCACCGCTGTGCTGCCTGCCCTGCCGGTACGTCGGAGGGCAGGACGCTGCGCCCTTGCAGCGGGGCCTTGCGGCCCGTGCCGGGCGGAGAACGCCCCGGACCCCGGTTTTGTGCCCGCCCCCGGGCCGCTGATTGTGCACCACGCACACCCATCACGCGATCAGGCGACGGTCAACGGAACGTCAGTGAACTCACGCCTGCTCTCACGCCTGCTCGCACGTCTGCTCTCATGCCTGCTCCCGCACCTGCTCTCCAGCCCTCCCGGTGGAGCCCCCGCCCGTCGCAGGCCCCCGCGGGCGGGTCGGCGCCGGCGTGCCGGGCACGCTTGGATGGCCTCCGGTGAGCCGTGGCCGGAGGAGAGCCCCCGACACGGGCCGGGAGGAACCGACAGGGTCCGCACCAGCCAGGATCCGCAGCCAGGACCCGCAGACAGGACCCGCAGACAGGAGCAGACCGTGGCCATCTACGCGCTCGGCGACCGCGTCCCCGACGTCCACCCGGACGCCTACGTCCATCCCGACGCCACCGTGATCGGCGACGTGCGCATCGGCGCGGAGTCCACGATCTGGCCGGGCGCGGTGCTGCGGGGCGACTACGGCACGGTGGTCGTCGGCGAGCGGACGTCGGTCCAGGACGGCACGGTGGTGCACGCCACCGAGGAGCTGGCCACGCTGATCGGGTCGGACTGCGTGGTCGGTCACATGGCGCACCTGGAGGGCTGCACGGTCGAGGACGGGTGCCTGATCGGGAGCGGCTCGGTGCTCCTGCACCAGGTGCTGGTCCGCTCCGGGGCCCTGGTGGCCGCCGGCGCCGTGGTCTCGCCGCGCACCGAGGTCCCCTCGCGGGCCATGGCGCTGGGGGTGCCGGCCCGCATCCGGCCGGACGCGGTCGCCCCGGACGCGTTCGCGGACTCCGTGCGCCGCTACGTCGACAACGGGCACCGCTACGCCGCCGAGCTGCGCCGGATCGACTGAGCCGCGGCCGGGCGGCAGCAGCCCTGGCCTCACGGGAACCGAGGCCTGCCGGCCACATCGTCGGACGTTGTGATGAGAAGACCCCCCGGCGGGGCCGAGCGACAGCCACGTGAACGGTGTGTGGAGATCCTGTGACGAGGGCAACCTGGGCGTTTCGTCCCGCGTCCTCCCCGGCAAGATGACCGACACCCGCACCGGCCAGCACCGCGGCGAGAGCCGAGGTGAACCCGTCCGGGCTGTCCGAGCCGAAGGTCATCGCATCAAGGAGGAGGCGGCCATGGGTGAGTTCATCGCACAGCTGCGTCAGCGGGTCATCGACGCCCGGGCGGCGCTCGAGCAGGCCCAGGCCGAGGGCGACGAGTACTCCGCCTCGGTGCGTCTGGGCGAGCTGGAGAGCCTGCGTCGGCTGGCGGCCTCGCACGGGGTCGCCGTCGGCAGCCTCGACCCGCTGGCCGCCGCCTCCTGACGATCGGGAGCCCGGCGGAGGGGATCGGGCGGGTCAGTCCCGGTCCGCCTCCAGGCGGCTGAGGGCGGCCTCCAGGTCGGCGAACAGAGGCTCGGGCGCGGCCAGCACCAGCTCCGGCGACGCCCCGGCCCCGCGCAACCCGCCCAGCCGGGCGCCCGCCTCGGTGGCCACCAGCCCGCCGGCGGCGTAGTCCCAGGCCTGCGGCCCGCGCTCGAAGTAGGCGTCGAGCCGCCCGTCGGCCACGAAGCACAGGTCGATGGCGCACGACCCCCAGCGGCGCACGTCGCGTACCGCGCCGATGAGCCCGGCGAGGACCTGGCCCTGGTGCGCGCGGCGGGTGGCCTCGTAGCCGAACCCGGTCCCGACCAGCGCCCGGTCCATCGGGACCTGCTGGTTCACCCGCAGCCGACGCCCGTCCCGCCACGCGCCCCGGCCCCGCACCGCCGTCCAGGTGCAGCCCAGCGCAGGCGCGTGCACGACTCCGACCACCGACTCGCCGTCGACCTGCGCGGCGATGCTGACCGCCCAGGCCGGCTGCCCGTAGAGGTAGTTCACGGTGCCGTCGATCGGGTCCACCACCCAGCGCACCCCGCTGGTGCCGGCCGAGGAGGCGCCCTCCTCCCCCAGCACGCCGTCCTGCGGGCGCTCGGCCCGCAGCCGCTCGGTGATCAGCCGCTCGCTGGCCCGGTCCATCTCGGTGACCACGTCGGTCGGGCTGGTCTTGGTGGCGGCGACCTCCACCTGGGCCGGCCGCCCGGCGACCAGCAGATGGCCGGCCGCGGCGGCGGTGCGCTCGGCCAGCCCGAGCAGGGCGCCGAGCAGCTCGTCGTCGAGACCCGCCGGCCCGGGGGTGCGGCCGGTGCCTTCCGGCGGGGCGGGCTGGGCGGGCTGGGCGGGAGTCATGGCGCCATCTTGCCGTCGGCGCCCGGGCGGCACGACGGCGGCCGGGCCCGGATGTGTCAGTGGGGCGGCCGGACGAGTGGGGCAAACAGGTCGGAGTCGACCTCGGGGATGGCGGCGGCGTCATGCCTGAGGCACAGTGCGTGACGAGGGGGGACCTCGCCCGCACCGTGCGGGCCTGGCGGCACCCTGTGGGGTGGAGGAGACGTGCCGACGTTCCGCGCGCTCGTGGAGCGTGCACCGGCGCCGCTGCTCGTGGTCACCGGCGGCACCGTCGCGTTCGCCAACCCGGCCGCCCACACCCTGTTCGGCCCGCAGGTGGAGGGCCGCCGGTTCGCCGACCTCTTCTCCGACGACTCGCGCGCGGCCGCGGCCACCTTCCTCGGCGTCGTCCGCGCGCGCCCGGGCGAGGAGCGGGTCTTCCTCGGCACCGCCACCGCACCGGACGGTCGCCAGCTGGTGCTGGAGGCCCGGGCGGCCGCGCTCGACCTCGGCCCGCAGGCCGGCGCCGGCGGCGCGCTGGTGGTCGCGCTGCACGACAGCAGCGCGGCGGCAGAGCGCGAGCGCGGGCTGCTCGCCGGCAGCACGATCGACCCGCTCACCGGCCTGGTCAGCTGGTCGCTGCTGTGGGAGCTGCTGCGCCAGGCCCATCGATCGGGCTCCACCGGCCAGCTGGTGCTGGTGGACCTGGACGGCTTCGGCGAGCTCAACGACGAGCACGGCCACAGCGCCGGCGACCTCGTCCTGCGGGCCGTCGGCGAGCGGCTGGAGGCGGTGGTCGGCACGGCGGGCACCGTGGGGCGTCGCGGGACCGACGACTTCGCCGTGCTGCTGGCCGCCGAGGAGACCGCGAGCCTCTCGGGCCCCTCGGGGCTCTCGGGGCTCTCAGGGCCGGCAGGGACGTCAGGGCCGCCAGGCGGGTCCGGGAGCGCAGGGCCCCTAGTGCCGGCGGCCGCCGACGAACCGGCTCAGCTGGTCCAGCGTCTGCTCGACGCCGTGGCCGCCCCGGTCCTGCTGCCCGGCGAGGGCGGTTCCACCGTGCAGATACGCGTCACCGCGTGCGCCGGGCTGGCGCCGGTGGCCGGGACCCCCTCGCCGGACGCCGTGGTGCGCAACGCCGAGCTGTCCCTGCTGGCCGCCCAGGCGCTCGGCCACGGCCGCGCGGAGGTGTACGGGCCGCACCTGCACAGCTGGGCCCAGGACCGGCGCGACCTGGCCGCCGCCGTGGTGGACCTGCGCCGGGACAACGCGCGGCTGCGCTCCGAGGCCCGCACCGACGCGCTCACCGGGCTGCCCAACCGGCGTGCCCTGGACGAGGAGCTGGAGCGGCAGGCGGCCGCCACCCGGCGCAGCGGGCGCCCGCTGAGCGTCGTGTTCGTCGATCTGGACCGGTTCAGCGAGTTCAACCACCGCTACGGCGACGCCGCCGGCGACGTCGCCCTGCGCCGGCTGGCCCGGGTCCTCGCCAGCGGCGTGCGGACGGCCGACCGCGTCTACCGCAAGGGCGGCGAGGAGTTCGTCTGCCTGCTGCCGGACACGTCGCTGCCCGACGCCCTCGAGGTGGCCGAACGGCTGCGCCTGCTGGTGCGCGAGCTGGAGATCGCCCACACCGGCACCCCGTCCGGGGTGGCCACCGTGAGCGCGGGCGTGGCCACCTCGGCCGGTCCGGCCACGGACCCCGGCGAGCTGCTGGCGCAGGCCGCCGTGGCGGCCTTCCGCGCCAAGGAGCTCGGCCGCGACCTCGTCGTGGCTGCCGGTGTCCCGCAGGCCGCCGGCTGACCTTCCGGCGACCCGTCCCGGGTCAGGCCCCGCAGCAGGCCGGGACCGGGCCGCGCGGGTTGGGGCAGCACCCGACCGGGCACGCATCGTGGCTGGGGCCCAGATCGCCCAGCGCCGGCCGCCCCGGCTCGCCGCCGGCCGCCGCGGCGTCGCGCTCGAGCACCAGCTCGCGCAGCGCGGCCACGAACCGCGGGTCGGTGCCCACGGTCGCGGA
Source organism: Motilibacteraceae bacterium (assembly GCA_051954955.1). Taxonomy (GTDB): domain Bacteria; phylum Actinomycetota; class Actinomycetes; order Motilibacterales; family Motilibacteraceae; genus JBQCHF01. The sequence goes on along the minus strand of JBQCHF010000183.1, from coordinate 20,360 downwards.
CCGCACGAAGGGCAGCCCCAGCCGCTCGGCCGTCTCCTTGGCCTGGGTGTCCAGGTCGTAGACCACCTCCATGTGGTCCGACACGAAGCCGATCGGCACGACGACGACGCCGGGCACCCCCTGCGCGTGCAGCGCCTCGAGGTGGTCGTTGACGTCGGGCTCGAGCCAGGGCTGGTTCGGAGCGCCGGAGCGGCTGCAGTAGACCAGCTCCCACGGGCGGGCCACGCCGGTGCGCTCGGCCACGCCGGCCGCGACCAGGTCGGCCACCGACCGGTGCTGGGCCTCGTAGGCGCCCCCGTGCGGGCCGGCGGTCTGCGCCATCGGCAGCGGGATGGAGTGCGTGACGAACACCAGGTTCGCCTGCGCGCGCACGTCCTCGGGGAGGCCGGCCAGCGCCGCCACGACGCCGTCCACCAGCGGCTCGACGTAGCCGGGGTTGTTGAAGTAGTGCCGCACCTTGTCCAGCGCGGGCGCCCCGTCGCCCACCTCGGCGACCGCGGCGGCCAGGTTCTCCCGGTACTGCCGGCAGCCGGAGTACGACGAGTAGGCGCTGGTGACGATGCACACCGCCCGGCGCACGCCGTCCTCGCGCATCTGGCGCAGCGCGTCGGGGAGGTAGGGGTCCCAGTTGCGGTTGCCCCAGTAGATGGGCACGTCCAGACCGCGCGCGTCGAAGTCCGCCCGCAGCGCGGCGAGGAGCTCCCGGTTCTGCCCGTTGATCGGGCTCACCCCGCCGAACAGGCCGTAGTGCGCGCCCACCTGCGCCAGCCGCTCGCGCGGGATGCCCCTCCCGCGGGTGACGTTCTCCAGGAACGGGACGACGTCGTCCGGGCCCTCGGGGCCGCCGAAGGAGACCAGGAGGACGGCGTCGTAGGTGGTCAGGCCGGGACCGGGCTGGGGTGCGCTCAGCTGGGGTGCGTTCACGGTCTTCGATCCTCGCACCGCCCTCTGGGCCGCGCGCGCCGGGCCCGCTGGGGCATGGTGGAGGCCGCCTGAGCCCGAGCGCCGGGCCCCTGGCGGCCGGTAGCCTGCGACCAGCGCTGCCGCCCCTTACCGGCCCGCGGCTCGTCCCTCCCGCGAGCGGCCCAGGCCTTGTCCCGACCAGTCCCCAGCACCAGTTCCCAGCACCAGTTCCCAGACCAGTTCCCAGTACAGACCCCGATCAGCGGAGACCCCCGTGCTGCGCCCGTACCGCGCCGTCCTCGCCCACCCGGGCGCGATGGCGTTCTCCGGCGTCGGCGTGCTGGCCCGGCTGCCGATCTCCATGCTCGGCATCGGGATCGTGCTGCTGCTCAGCGCCGAGCGCGGCTCCTACGGGCTGGCCGGCGCGGTGAGCGCGGTGTTCATGGCCGTCTCCTCGGTGGCCGCCCCGGTGATCGCCGGCCTGGTCGACCGGCACGGGCAGGGCCGGGTGCTGCGCCCGGTCGTGGTGACCAACGCCGTCGCGCTCACCGCCCTGGTGGTCCTCACGGAGGCGCACGCGGCGGTGTGGACCCTCGTCCTGGCCGCCGCAGCGGCCGGCGCCGCGATGCCGTCGGTGGGCTCCATGGTGCGGGCGCGCTGGCGCGCCGTGCTCGGCGACGCCGAGCTGCACACCGCGTTCAGCCTCGAGTCGGTGCTCGACGAGGTGATCTTCGTCGTCGGGCCCGTGCTGGCCACCGTCCTGGCCACCCAGGTCAGCCCGCCGGCGGGGGTCGTGGCCGGGCTGGTCGCGGGGCTGTGCGGCGGACTCCTGCTCTCCACCCTGCGGCGGACCGAGCCCGCGGTGCACGCCACGGCGCACGTGCGCGGGCGGCCCGTGCTCGCCGTGCCGGCGGTCGCAGTGCTGGCGCTGGCCTTCGTCTTCGTCGGGGCGCTGTTCGGCAGCTGCGACGTCGCCGTGGTGGCCTTCGCCTCCGAGCACGGTGTCCGTCCGTGGGCGGGCGCCCTGATCGCCTGCATGGCGGGGGGCAGCATGCTGGCCGGCCTGTGGTTCGGGACCCGCTCGCACCGCTCACCCGCGGCCACCCGCGCCCGCGTCGGCGTCGTGCTGCTGGCCATCGGCGTCCTGCCGTTCGCCGCCATCCGGTCCGTGCCCCTGCTCGCGGTGGGCATGTTCGTGGCCGGCCTGGCCATCAGCCCGATGATCATCTCGGGCTTCGCGGTCATCGAGGAGGTCGCACCCGCCGGCCGGCTCACCGAGGGTCTGACCTGGGCCACGACCGCGCTGGGGCTGGGCACCGCCGCGGCCGCGGCGGTGGCCGGGCACGCCGCCGACGCCGGGGGCTCGGCGCGCGCTTTCCTGGTGACCGCCGCATGCGGGGTGCTCGCCGCCGTCGTCGTGCTGGCCGGCGGGCGGGCGCTCGGCCGCGGAGCCCGGACGGCGCGCCCGGCGGGAGAGCCGGCGACGGACCCCACGGGCGCGGCCACGACGGCCCCGGCCGGCAGCTGAGCGCCCACCGCCTCGCCCACTGCCTCGCCCGCCGCGCCGCCCTGCCCGCCGGCCTCAGACCCGCGGCTGGTCGCCCGCTCCGCGCGGATAGGGCGCTCGCCAGCCGAAGCGCAGGGCTCCCAGCCGCAGCGCCACGGTGAGCCCCACGGCGACGAAGGCGATGCCCTCGCTGTAGACGCCGAGCCGGGCGGAGACCACGACCAGCACCGAGCCCAGCAGCGCCGGCACCGCGTACAGGTCGCCGCTGCGCAGGACGGCGGGGACGTCGCCGGCGAGCACGTCGCGCAGCACTCCCCCGCCGACGGCGGTGACCATGCCGAGCAGCGCCGCCGGCGCCGGCCCGAGCCCGGCCGCGAGGGCGCGGACCGCCCCGGTCACGCAGAAGGTGCCGAGCACGAAGGCGTCGAGCACCGCGACCGAGCGCGGCACCCGCCCGACCGCGGGATGCAGGGCGAAGGCGATGAGCCCGGCCGCGGTGGCGGTGAAGCCGTAGCGCCAGTCGTCGAAGGCCCAGGGCGGCAGCCGGCCGATCAGCAGGTCGCGGATGATCCCGCCGCCCAGGCCCGTCACGACGGCGAGCACCAGCACCCCGAACAGGTCCAGCCGGCGGCGCACGCCCACCAGCCCGCCGGTGAGCGCGGCCACGAAGATGCCGAGCAGGTCGAGGGCGAGCTGCACGGCGGGATTGGGCACCAGGCCGGCGGGGAGCAGCACCGCCGCAGGCTAGCGAGGACGCCACCGGGCCCGGAGGCGGCACGGCAGCAGGGGACCACCGGAGACGGGCGATCGGGGGCGGCGTTCCCCGGCGCGGGTTCCTCGGGCACCCCTGCCGGTGTGGCAGGGTTGCCGTCTCGAGCACCACCGCACCACCGCCGCCAGGAGGCATCCCGTGCGCGACCTGTCCCTCGTCGCCCTTCACGAGGACGGCGAGTCCCTGGTCCTCGAGGACGGCGAGGGTGAGCGCTACTCCCTCGCCGTCGACGAGCGCCTGCTCTCCGCGGTGCGCGGCGACCGGGCGCGGCTCGGGCAGCTGAGCATCGAGCTCGAGAGCTCCCTGCGCCCGGCCGAGATCCAGGCGCGGATCCGGGCCGGTGCCACCGCCGAGGAGGTCGCCCGCGAGGCCGGGGTGCCGCTGGAGCGCGTGCGCCGCTACGAGGGCCCGGTCGTCGCCGAGCGCGAGCACGTCGCCCGGCTGGCCCGCGCGGCCCTGGTGGGGCGGCGCGACGGCGGCGAGCGCGCCCCGCTGGCCGAGGTGGTCGAGCCCCGGCTGGCCCGGCGCGGGGTCCCCGCCGAGTCGATGGGATGGGACGCCTACCGCCGCGACGACGGCCGCTGGGTGGTGGCCGTGCGCTGGACCACCAGCAGCCCGGGACAGGGCAAGAGCGCCGCCGGCTCGGCCACCTGGCTCTTCGACGTCCGGACCCGGGCCCTGTCCCCCGGTGGCGACGAGGCTCGCTGGCTGGTCGACGGCGAGCCCGCCGAGCTGGTGACCGACGTCCCGCCGGCGGCGCACCCGCGCAGCCCGGAGGAGTTCGCCGAGCGCGCCTACGACGAGGCTCCGTCCGAGGACAGCCCCTTCCCGCGCGGCGCGGCGGCCCCGCCCGTGAGCCGTCCCGAGCCGGTGGCCGAGCCCGACCCGCGGTCCGCCCGCGGAGACCGGCAGGCGGCCGAGGCGACCGCTGAGCAGGAGCGGGGCGGAGCCACGGTCGTCGGGCTCGACGCGCTGCTCGAGGCCGGCTCCAGCGGGCGACGCAGCCGGCGGAGCCGGCGCGACCGGTCCGCGCGGCCCGAGCCGGCCGCACTCCTGGATCGTCCGCAGCCGGACGCAGCCGGGGCGGGGCAGGAGCCGCCCCGGGACGCGGAGCCGGCCGAGCCGCGCGAGCAGGCGGACCAGCCCCGCGCGCCGCGGCAGGACCCGCAGCCCGCTCAGCCTCTTGCGCCCCTCCCGGAGGACCGGGAGCCGTGGCGAGCGGAAGGACCGGACCGGACCGGGACGGTGGAGCAGACCGGTCCAGACCCGGAGCCTGCGGTCCCGGAGGAGCCGGAGCCCGAGGCGGCCGAGGCGGCCGAGGCGGCCGAGGCCGCGCCGGCTCGGGCGTCCCGGCCGGCCGCCGGCGGCCGCGGCCGCCGCGCCGCCGTGCCCTCCTGGGACGAGATCGTCTTCGGTCGCAAGTCCCGCGACTGACCCCGCCGGCCCCGCCCCGCCCGCCCGCCCGCCCGCACCGGCGTATCAGAGCAGCGCGGTCCGCACTCTGAGGGATCGGAGCGCGGGGACATCCCTCGGTTCCGCACGGGGGAGCGAGGACCGATGCCGACGATGGACCGCAGGGGGACGACGGACGTCGCGACCGCACCGGTCGGGCTCGTCCTGCTGCTGGACCGGGTCGCGGACTCGCTGCTCGGCGTCAGCGGCGACCGGGAGTGCTGGGGGGACGGCTGGGGCGACCCACCCGCAGCAGCGGGCCCGCAGGTGGGCAGCGCATCTGCCCCCCAGGCCGCGCGGCGGGCTCCCCGGCTCGGTGCCGTCGTCGACCTCGACGCGCGCCGCGGCTCGGCTCGAGCGGGTGCCGTCGTCGTCCCTCCTCGTGCGGCCCCCGCCGACGTCGCCGACGCAGCGAGCGATGCCGACCTGCGGCTGCGCCGGCGGGCCGCCATCGAGCAGGCATCCCGCCGCCGGGCCCGGCGCAGGTTGCGCCGCCTGGGTCTGCGGGTCCGCTGACATGGCGTCGCCCTCGCGGCCTCGGCGCCAGGCCCCGACCTGCCTGCTGACGGCTGCCGAGCCGCGGCACCGGACGGGTAGCCTTCCCGAGATCCGGACGTCGGCGCCGGCAGTGGGCAGGAGGAGGTCGTCGTGGACGCCTCGGCCGCCCCACGCGGGCAAGCGGCCGACCCCCCGTCCGTCGACGCACCGGCAGCTTCCGGCACCGAGCCTGCTCCGCCCGGCCCCAGCGCTCCCCGACCGCAGAGCGCCGGCCAGCTCCTGGCCCGCGCTTCGGCCGGTGACGACCGAGCCTGGGACGAGCTGGTGGGACGCTTCGCCCCGCTCGTGTGGTCGATCGCGCGGACGCACCGCCTCGACGTCGTCGCCGCGTCCGATGTCAGCCAGACCGTGTGGCTGCGCCTCGTCGAGCACCTCGGCCGGCTGCGCGAGCCGGAGGCACTGGCCGGCTGGCTGGCCACGACGACCCGGAACGAGTGCCTGCGCGTGCTGCGCCGCGAGGGCCGCGAGCTGCCCGCCGACGACATCCCGCTGCTCGCCGACCGGGCCTCCGACGATCCGGGTCCGGCCGAGCTGCTCCTTTTGGACGAGCAGCGGGCCCTGGTCTGGCGGGCGCTCGCCACGCTGTCCGCGCGCTGCCAAGGGCTGCTGCGCGCGCTGGCCGTCACGCCGGAGGCCAGCTACGCCGAGGTCTCGGCCGCCCTGGACATGCCGATCGGCAGCATCGGTCCCACCCGGTCGCGCTGCTTCGGGCACCTGCGCACGGCGCTGCGGGCCCTGGGCGCGGAGGTCGTCGATGGGTGATCGACGGACGGCCCGCCTCGCAGCGGGACGTCGGGCAGCGGGACGTCGAGCAGGGGGAGGCCGGCGTGTCCGGTGAAGCCACCGGCAGCGAACCGCTGCCCGCCGACGAGCTGCTCGTGCTCCTCGCCGACGCCGCGGCCCTGGCCGACCCGGTGCCCGAGGCCGTGCTCGGTGCCGCCAGAGCGGCTCTGGGCTGGCGGACGCTGGACGCCGAGCTGGCCGCCCTGGTGGAGGACTCCGCCGAGCGACCGCTGGCCGGCGTGCGCGGAGACGGCCCCCGCCTGCTCACCTTCGAGGCCGACGACACCGCCGTCGTGGTGGAGGTGAGCGCAGTGGGCGGCGCGCGCCGCCTGCTCGGCCAGCTGGTCGAGCCGCGGTCCGCCCGGATCGAGGTCCGTCACCCCGGGGGGACCACGACCGTGGACGCCGACGACCTCGGGCGCTTCACCGCCGGGCAGATCCCGGCCGGACCGGTGAGCATCGTGTGCCGGTTCGGGCCGCCGTCCGCCCGCGTGGTGGCGACCACCTGGGTCACGCTCTAGCCAGCAGGCCCGGGGCGGCCCCTCCTCTCGTCTGATCGCTCGAACCGCGCGACCAGGACGAGGGGTCCGGTCCGGGACGTGCTCACACCCGGTGGCGGGGGCGCGGCCCCGGCGGTCGCAGCTGTGCGGAGTTGCGGCGAGTTGGCCCCCGCACAGCGGACCGGCCCGGCACACTCTCGGTACCGGTAAGCGGCAACCACGGACCGGCGCCGGGCGTCGGGAAGGGCGAGCACCCGCGACCGCCGGTGCTCACCAGACCACGGGGGACCGCCTCCTCCCCGGCAGGACGCCGGGCGGGACCGACGGCGGTGAACGAGGAGCAGGCATGACGAGCACGACGAGGAGCGCCCTGGCGGGCCTGCTCCTGCTGACCCTGACCGCCTGCGGACCCACCGGGGGCAAGCACGCCGCGCCGGCCGCGCAGGCCGCACGGCCCACTGCCGCTGCGTCGGCCTCTGCCAGCGCCGGTACCACGCCCTCCGCCTCCACCCCGGCCAGTGCGAGTGCGAGTGCCAGTGCCACCGCCACGGCCCCGAGCACGGTGGCCACCACGACCGCCGCCGACCGCGCCTCCACCGGCTCGCCGTCGCCCAGCGCCTCGACGTCGGAGACGACGGTCCCGAGCACGCCATCCACCCCGACCCCTCCCCCGGTCCTCGTGCCGCAGGTGTTCCCCGTGTCCGGCAGCACGGTGGGGATCGGGCAGGTGGTCGACGTCGTGCTGCCCGCCTCGGTCAGCGACCGCGCGACGGCGCAGCGCCGGCTGTCCGTCACGACCGAGCCCGAGGTGGTCGGCGCGTGGGCCTGGCTGTCCAACCGGCACGTCCAGTGGCGGCCCAAGGAGTTCTGGCCGACCGGCACCAAGGTCACCGTGACCGTCCTGGCCTCGGACGACACCCCGCGCACCACCCGCTTCAGGATCGGGCGCGCGGTCACGGTGAGGGCCGACGCCGGCACCCACAAGGCCACCGTGACCGTGGACGGCAAGGTGTTCGGCACCTACCCGGTGTCCTTCGGCTCGCCGGAGTGGCCGACCCGTCACGGCACGATGGTGGTGCTGGCCAAGGCGCAGAACTTCCGCTTCCAGAGCGAGAACTTCAACGGCGACACCGGCGGCGAGACCTGGGACCTGGTCTCCCCCTACGCCATCCGCCTCACCTGGAGCGGCACGTTCCTGCACGCCGCCCCGTGGAACAAGCACGTCGGCACCGCCGACACCTCGCACGGCTGCGTCCACTTCAACACCGCCGACATCGGGAAGTTCTACGGCCTGATCAAGCCCGGCGACGTCGTCACGATCAGCGGCACCAGGGGCCGCCCGCAGGGGCTCACCAACGGGTACGGCGCGTGGAACCTGAGCTGGGCGCAGTGGCAGGCGATGGGGGTCAAGGGCTAGGACCTCCAAGATCATCGGTCGCCCGCTCGCGCGGATCTTGATGCAATCTCACGCTCAGCAGGGTGCAGAGCGCATCAAGATTCCAAGTGCGTCGGCAGCGGAGCGCGACCGGCCGCTTCCCTCGCCCGTCACCAGCGCCGTTGACCTTGACCCGCCCAACCGCACCAGCGCCGTTGACCTTGACCCGCGCAACCGCACCAGCGCCGTCGACGGTGCACGTCGGAAGAGACGGTCAGCCCCGCTCCTCCCCCACCGCGACCTCGCGGGAAGGGTCGGCCACCCACTCGGACCAGCTGCCGGGCCACAGCGCGGCGTCCACCCCGGCCACGGCGAGGGCGAGCACGGTGCGGGCCGCGGTGACGCCCGACCCGCACATGGCGACCACCGGCCGGCCGGCCGCGGCGGCGTCGAGGGCACCGAGACCGGCGTAGCGCTGGCGCAGCGCGGCGGCGTCGAGGAGCCGGCCGGCGGCGTCGACGTCGACGGCGGCGGGCGCGGACACGGCGCCGGGCACGTGGCCGGCCACCGGGTCGACCGGCTCCACCTCGCCGCGGTAGCGCTCGCCGGCCCGGGCGTCCAGCAGCACGCCGGCGCGGGCCGCGGCCTCCGCGCCGTCCGCGTCGACGACCGGCAGCTCGCCCCACCCGGTGAGCGGCCGGCCCGGCGCGGGGACCACCTCGCCCGGCTCGAGCGGGCCGCCGGCGGCCACCCAGGCGGGCAGCCCGCCGTCGAGGACGCGCACCCGCCGGTGCCCGGCGTGGCGCAGCAGCCACCAGCCGCGGGCGGCGGCCAGGCCGTCGCCGCCGTCGTAGGCCACGACGTCGCGGTCGGGCCGCACCCCGGCCCGGACCATCGCGGCGTGGAAGGTCGCCGGGTCCGGGAGCGGGTGGCGTCCGCCGGGGCCGGGCGGTGCGGCCAGCGCGGTGTCGAGGTCGACGAAGACGGCTCCGGGCAGGTGGCCGGCCAGGTACGCCTCGCGCCCCGGCGGCCCGGCCAGGCTCCAGCGGATGTCGAGCAGCAGCGGCGGCGTCGGGCCGGCCAGCGCCTGCGCCAGCTCGCCCGCGTCGACGACGTGCTCGGACCGGCTCACCGGGCGGCTCCCGCCGTGGTGCGGCCGTCGAAGGGCAGCGGCTCGGGCGAGAGCTCGGCGGCGCGGGCGCTGGCCGCGGTGGCCCGGCGCATGTGGTGGCGCCGGCAGAGCACCTCGTAGGCGACCTCGCCGGCGTCGGCGTCCGGACCGGCCACGGTGTCCCCGACCACCACCGTCTCGCCCTCCATCACCATCCGGCCGCCCACGGTGCGCGCGTTGTGGGTGCCGCGCGCGCCGCACCAGCACAGCGCCTCCACCTGCAGCACCTCGAAGCGGTCGGCCAGCTCGATGAGCCGGGCCGAGCCCGGGAACAGCCGGGAGCGGAAGTCGGTGGTGAGCCCGAAGGCCATGACGTCGACGCCGAGCTCGTCCACCACCCGGGCCAGCTGCTCGACCTGTTCCGGGCTGTAGAACATCGCCTCGTCGCAGACGAGGTAGTCCACCCGCTCGCCGGCCACCAGCCGGTCGCCGACGTCGGCGCGAAAGTCCAGCTCGGGGGTCACCTCGACCGCGGGCACCTCGAGCCCGAGGCGGCTGGACAGGCGCGACTGCCCGGCCCGGTCGTGGGCGGTGTAGATGACCCCGCGCAGCCCGCGGGCGCGCCGGTTGTGGTCCATCTGCAGCGCGAGGGTGGACTTGCCGCAGTCCATGGTCCCGCTGAAGAACACGAGCTCGGCCACGCTGCGCCCACGACCCCTTCGATCACGTCCCGTCCGGCCCCATCCTGCCGCAGCCGCCCCGGCCCCGGCGCGCAGGTCAGCCGGCCGGGCGCGCCTCGAGCAGCGGCACCAGCGCCTCGTCCGGGGTGAGCGAGCCGTGGTGGCCGACCAGGGCCAGCGCGGGCGGCGGCATCCGGCGGGAGTCCTCGACCGCGCCGTCGCCCAGCGCCAGCGCGACGACGTCGCCGATCCGGGCCGCCGCGGCCGGGGTGACCACCGGCCCGAACCACCCCTGGGCCACCGCCTCCTCGCGGGCGAGCACGAGGAAGCGGTCGGCCAGCCGGGCGCGCCAGGCGGCCAGCACGTCCTGCGCCGCCCCGGGGACGGCGTGCACGTGCCGCGCGCGCGGCTCTCCGGACAGTGCGGCCACGCCGGCGTCGAGGTCGGCCTCGACAGCCAGGTCCAGGCGCGCCTCCCGGGGGACGTCGACCATGCCGTGGTCGGCCACCACCCACAGCGCGCCGTCGGCCGGGAGCGCGGCGGCCAGCTGCTCGGCGAGCCGGTCGACGTGCGCCAGCTGCAGCGCCCACGCCTCGCTGCCGCAGCCGGACAGGTGCCCGGTGAGGTCCAGGTCGCCGTCGTAGGCGAGGGCCAGCGCCGGGCCCGGCTCGCGCAGCGCCGCGGCCACGGCCGCCACCCGCTGACCGGCGGTGGACGCGCGGTCGAACCGCGCCCCCCGCCAGGCGGCCCGGGTGAGCCCGGACCCGGCGAACCGGCCAGGGCCGACGTGGACGGTGCGGATGCCTGCGGCGGCGGCCCGCTCCAGCACGGTGGGGACCGGCTGGAAGGCGACCGGGTCGACGTCGGGGTCCCAGGTGAGGCCGTTCACCACCCGCCCGGGCGAGCCGTCCAGGCCGGGGGCGAGCATCTCGAAGCCGACCATGCCGTGCTCGCCGGGGGCTGCGCCGGTGCCCAAGGTGGCGCTGCTGGTGACCGTGGTGGCCGGGAAGGCGGTGGTGAGCTCGCCGCGGGCCAGCGAGGTCAGGAACGGCGCGGCGTCGGGGTGCGCGGCCAGGGCGCGGGCGCCCAGGCCGTCGACGAGGAGGACGCAGGCGGCGCGCACCGGCTCCAGCGCGAGCCGGCCCGGGCGGTCGGCGAGGCCGTGACCGAGCGCGGCCAGCACGGACGGGAACAGCTCGGCCAGCGAGGCCTCGCCGTAGCGCGGGCGGACCAGCGCAGCAGCCGAGGCCGTCGGATCGACAGACCGCATCGATCCGGCCTCCCCCTCGGTCAGCGCCCGGCCGGGGCGTCGACGGCGGTGGCCGCGGACAGCGCGGCGGCGAACTCCAGCGCCTGCACGACCGCCGACGGACCCTCGGCGGCGGCGCTGATCCGCAGCGAGAGGTCGTCGGCGGTGCTGGTGCCGGTGTAGCCGTGGTCGGCCTCGCAGTGCGGGTCGCCGCAGGCAGCGGGCTCGAGGTCCAGCCGGCTCACCGCGCCCCAGCCGACGGTGACGGTGACCTCGCCCGGCGCCGTGCCCGGCTCCCAACGGGCCGGGTCGGTGACGACCCGGGTGACCACCACCGAGGAGACCCGGGACAGCGCCACCGCCTCGGCGGAGGAGGTGGCCACCACCGGGTCGCCGGGTCGCTCGCCGGGGGCGTCGTCGGTGTGGGTGACGACCAGCCGGGTCGGGGTGAGCGCGAGCACGGTGACGTGCCGGCGGACCTCGTCGGCGTCGAAGGTGGTCTCCTGGTGCACCAGGTGCGCCTCGACCTGCTCCCCGGCCAGCGCCACGGCCAGCCCGTCGGCCACCAGCGCCGGGTAGTAGCCGGCGCGGTCGATGTCCGCGCGCACCGTCGGGTCCAGGCGCCGCCCGGCCGGCTGGTGCCCGTCGCGCGCGCCGTCGGATCCGCTGCCGCCGCGCGAGCCGCCGGCCGGACCGGTCGAGGTGTCCACCATGCCCCCATCCTCGCACCGCCGCGCGCAGCCGGGAGATGGTCGGCCGCGCCCTGTGGACGGTGACGGGCTGGACGGTGACGGGCTGGACGGTGGCGGGCTGGACGGTGGCGGGCTGGACGGTGGCGGGCTGGGGTCAGCCCAGCCGGCGCGGGCCGTGGTCGGTGCGGGCCGTGGGCGGGGCCAGGCGCACCCGGGCGTGCACCACGGCGCACCCCCGCCGGCCGGCCAGCACCGGGTTGAGCTCGAGCGCGGCCACCTCGGGCAGCTCGTCGGCCAGCCGGGATACCCGCAGCAGCAGCTGCTCGAGCGCGCCGACGTCGGCCGGCTCGGACTCCTTGTAGCCGAACAGCAGCGGCGCCGCCCCCACCGAGCGGACCATCTCCGCGGCGTCGACGTCGGTGAGCGGCGGGATCCGGTAGGAGCGGTCGCCGAGCAGCTCGGTGGCCACCCCGCCCAGGCCGAAGCTCACGATCGGCCCGAACAGCGGGTCCTCGGTGGCGCCGACCACGCAGGCCACCCCGGGCGGGGCCATCCGCTGCACCACGATGCTGCGGGCCGCCTCGTCCCCCAGGCGCTCCTCCATCTCGGCGTAGGCCTCGCGCAGGTCGTGCTCGTCGTCCAGGTGCAGCCGGACATCGCCGAGGTCGGGCAGGTTCCGCAGCCGGTGCACGGTGGTCTTGAGCGCCACCGGGTAGCCGATGCCGGCCGCGGCGGTCACCGCCTCCCCGACGTCGGCCACCGGCACCGTGGGCACCAGCTCGACGCCGTAGCAGCGCAGCAGCGCCGCGAGGTCGTCGCCGGTCACCCCCACGCCGTCCGGCGACTGCGCGAGCAGTCGCTCGACCAGCGCACGGGCCGCGTCGGTGTCGACGTCGTCCAGCTCGGGCACCGTGCCGGCCGGGCGGCGGCGCCACTGCGCGTAGCGGGTGACCGCCGCCAGCGCCCGCACCGCGTCCTCGGGGGTCGGGTAGGACGGCACCGAGCCGAACGGGGCGGGGTCCTCCGCGTCCACCACGTCGACGTCGTCCACCGGCGCCCCGGCGCGCAGCCGCTCGGGCACCCCGCGCAGCCCCAGGAAGGTGGAGACGACCGTCTTGGTCGCGCGTGCCGCGGTGCTGGCCAGCACCGCCGCCACCTCCTCGCTGCGGGTGAGCAGCGGCGGGATGAACACCGCCACCACGCTGTCCACCGCCGGGTCCTCGAACACCGCGGCCAGCGCGGCGCGGAAGTCCTCGGCGGTGGCCTCGGCGCCCAGCGCGATCGGCTCGCCGACGACCGACAGACCCCACTCGGCGCAGGCGTCGGCGGCCAGCAGGCCCAGGGCGTCGGAGTTGCCGAGGATCGCGACCCGGTCCCCCGCCGGCAGCGGCTGGGTGACCAGCAGCTGGCCGACGTCGAACAGGGCATGGATGTTGTCCACCCGGATCACGCCCGCCTGGCGGAACATCGCGTCGACGGCCGCCGGCGGGGCGTGGCTCTCGCGCACCCGGTGCCCCAGCGGCACGCCCTGCGTGGTCCGCCCGGACTTCACCGTGACCACCGGCTTGCGCCGGGCCACCCGACGGGCGATGCGGGAGAACTTGCGCGGGTTGCCGATGGACTCGAGGTAGAGCAGGACGGCCTCGGTGGAGGCGTCCTCCTCCCAGTACTGCAGCAGGTCGTTGCCCGAGACGTCGGCGCGGTTGCCGGCCGAGACGAAGCTGGACAGACCCAGGCCGCGCTGGGCCAGCGCCTCGAGGATGGCCAGGGCCAGGGCGCCGGACTGGGAGAAGAAGCCCAGCCGGCCGCGCGGCGGGGAGACCCGGGACAGGCTGGCGTCGAGCCGCACCTCCGGGTCGTTGTTGATCAGCCCGAAGGAGTTGGGGCCCACCACCCGCATGCCGTTGGCCCGGGCCAGGCGCACCAGCCGGCGCTGGCGGGCCCGGCCCTCCGCGCCGGTCTCGGCGAAGCCGGCGCTGAGCACCACCAGGCCGCGCACGCCCTTGCGGGCGCAGTCGACGACCACCGGCTCCACCGCGTCGGCCGGCACCGCCAGCACCGCGACATCGACCGGGCCGGGCACGTCGAGCACCGAGTCGTAGGCCGGCAGCCCGGCGACCTCCTCCACGCCCGGGTTGACCGCGTGCACCGCGCCGGCGAACCCGCCCAGCAGGTTGCGCAGCACCGTCTGCCCGACCGAGTCGTAGACCCGGCTGGCCCCGATGACGGCCACCGACGTCGGGCGCAGCAGCCGCTCCACCGACCGGGCCTCGGCGCGGTGCTCGCGCGCGGCCATGACCGCGAGCGAGGTCTCGGTGGGCTCGAGGTCGAAGTGCAGCGAGACCACGCCGTCCTCGAACGCGCTGCTCACCTGGTAGCCGGCATCCTTGAAGACCCCGAGCATCTTGCGGTTGGCCGGCAGCACCTCGGCGACGAAGCGGGTGACGCCGCGCTCCCGGGCGGCTGCGGCGGCGTGCTCGAGCAGCACCGAGCCCAGCCCGCGGCCCTGGTGGGCGTCGCTGATGTTGAAGGCGACCTCGGCCTCGTGCGGCGCGGTGCGGTCCCAGCGGACCACGCCGATGATGTCCGGTCCGATGGTGGCCACGATCGCCACCCGGTCGTGGTGGTCGACGCGGGTGAAGCGCTCGACGTCCCGATCGGTCAGCTCCGGGTAGGGCGCGAAGAAGCGGAAGTAGGTCGACTGCGGCGACTGCCGCCGGTGGAAGGTACGCAGCGCGTCGGCGTCGGCGGGGGTGATCGGCCGCAGGTGGGCGGTGCCGCCGTCGCGCAGGACCACGTCGGCCTCCCAGTGCGCGGGGTACGGCGGCGTCGGCGGCAGGTCCGGCGAGCCGGCGGAGGGGCCGACGGCCGGCTCCTCGTCCAGCGGACCGTCGGGCGCAGCGGCGCCGTCGGGGCGATCGGCAGGCGGCTCCACGAGCGCGAGGCTACCGCCCGGGCGGGCCCCGCAGCCGCGTCCCGCCGGAGCCGGCTCGGACCGGCGTCCGGCCGCCGGTACGGTCAGCGCCCGTGACCGATCATCGCCCCGGCCCGTCCTCGCAGTCCCGTCCCGCGCCGTCCCGCCGCCCGCCCTCGCGCCGCGCGCCGGAGGTCGTCGTGCACCCCGAGGTCGAGGCCGCCCTGGCGGCCGGCCGCGCCGTGGTGGCGCTGGAGTCCACGATCATCAGCCACGGGCTGCCCCGCCCGGAGAACCTCGGCGTGGCCCGGCAGATCGAGGCCGCGGTCCGGGCCGAGGGAGCGGTCCCGGCCACGGTGGCCGTCGTCGACGGCGACGTCCGGATCGGCCTCGACGACGCCGCGCTGGCCGCGGTGGCGAGCCGCGACGACGTCGTCAAGGTGTCGGTGCGCGACGTCGCCACGGTGGCCGCCCGCGGCGGCATGGGCGCCACCACCGTGGCCTCCACCTCGCACCTGGCCGACCTGGTCGGCATCCGGGTCTTCGCCACCGGCGGCCTGGGCGGGGTGCACCGCGAGGCCCGCGACACCTGGGACGAGTCGGCGGACCTGACCACCCTGTCGACCACCGGCGTCACCGTGGTGTGCGCCGGGGTCAAGTCGATCCTGGACGTGCCGGCCACCCTGGAGCGGCTCGAGACGCTCAACGTCGGGCTGCTCGGCTACGCCACCGACCGCTTCCCCGGTTTCTACCTGCGCGACTCCGGCCACCCGCTGGAGTGGCGGGTGGAGTCCGCGCAGGAGGTGGCCGAGGTGATGCGCGCCCGCGAGGTGCTCGCCACCGACCGGCACGGGCTGGTGGTGGCCAACCCGCTGCCCGAGAGCGAGCAGCTGGACCCGGTGCTGCACGACCGCGTGCTGCACGCCGGGTTGGCCGCCGCCGCGGAGGCGGGGGTGCGCGGCAAGGACGTCACCCCGTTCCTGCTGGAGTTCTTCCACCGCGAGACCGCCGGCGAGAGCCTGCGGGTGAACGTGGCGCTGGTGCTGGCCAACGCGGCGCTGGCCGCCCGCATCGCCGTCGCCCACGCCAGGCTGGCCACCGCGTGACCCCATCGCCCCGCCCGCTGTTCGTGGTGGGCGACGTCATGGAGGACGTCGTGGTGGCGCTCTCCGGGCCGCTGCGCCGGGGCGGCGACACGCCCTCCGCGGTGGCGCTGCGCCCGGGCGGATCGGCGGCCAACCTCGCCGCGTGGGCCGCCGTGCTGGGGCTGGACGTCACCTACGTGGCGCGGGTCGGCGCCGACGCCCTCGGCTCGGCGGCGCGGGCCGCGCTGTCCGCCACCGGCGTGCGCTGCCACGTGGCCGTGGACGACGGCGCGCCGACCGGCACCTGCGTGGTGCTGGTCGAGCCCGGCGGCGAGCGCACGATGCTGCCGGACAGCGGCGCCAACACCCGGCTGTCGGTGGCCGACCTGCCGGCGGTGCCGGCCGGGGCCCACCTGCACCTGTCCGGCTACGTGCTGCTCAACGAGGGCAGCCGGGCGGCGGGGGTGGAGGCGCTGGCCCGGGCCCGCGCGGCCGGGGCGACCACGTCGGTGGATCCCTCGTCCGCGGGTTGGCTGGAGGAGGTCGGCGTCGTGCGGTTCCTCGCCTGGACCGCGGGCGTCGACCTGCTGCTGGCCAACGCCGAGGAGGCTGCGGTGCTCTCCGGAGCCGGCCTGTCCGGTGGCGGGGAGCCCCAGCAGTCCGCCGGGCTGCTGGCGCGGACCTATCCCGAGGTGGTGGTGAAGCTGGGCGCCGAGGGAGCGCTGTGGACGTCGGGCGAGCGGTCGGCGCGGGCTGCCGCCGAGCCGGTCGACGTCGTGGACACCACCGGCGCCGGCGACGCCTTCGGCGCCGGCTTCCTCTCCGGCTGGCTCGCCGGTCGCTCCCCCGCCGACGCCCTGTCCGTGGGGTGCGCGACGGCGGCGCAGGTGGTCACCCGGCTGGGAGCGCGCCCCTAGGCGGGACATCGGTGCGCAACCGTTGTGCGCGGCACCGGGCCGGTGGAAGGCTCCGGGCATGAGCGAGGGGATCACGGGGACGACGGCCGGCTCCGACGAGCGGTCGGAGGGCTACCGGCAGTTCCGTGCGGCGCGCGACCTGCTGCTGGAGCTGCGCGAGGACTGGCCGCGCGCCTACGCGGAGTTCCGGTGGCCGGCACCGGAGCACTTCAACTGGGCGGTCGACTGGTTCGACTCCCTGGCCGACGAGCAGCCCGACGTCCCGGCGCTGGTGATCCTGGACGAGGACGGCACCGAGGGCCGCTACAGCTACCGCGAGCTGGCCGACCGCTCGGCGCAGCTGGCGGACTGGCTGCGCGCCGAGGGCGTGGACCGCGGCGACCGGATCCTGCTGGTGCTGGGCAACCAGTACGAGCTGTGGGTCACCCTGCTGGCCGCGATGAAGCTGGGCGCGGTCGTCATCCCGGCCACCACGCTGCTGGGCACGGGCGACCTGCGCGACCGGATCGAGCGCGGCCACGTCAAGCACGTGGTGGCCCGCAGCGAGGACACCGCCCGCTACGACGGGATCGGCGGGGACTGGACGCGCATCGCCGTCGGCGGCCCGGTGCCCGGCTGGCTGCGCTTCGCCGACGCCGAGCAGCACCTGGAGACCTTCGTGCCGGAGGTGGAGACCGACCCGGACGAGACGCTGCTGCTCTACTTCACCTCCGGCACCACCGCGCTGCCCAAGCTGGTCGAGCACACCCACGCCAGCTACCCGATCGGGCACCTGTCCACGATGTACTGGGTCGGCCTGCGCCCCGGCGACGTGCACCTGAACGTCTCCTCGCCCGGCTGGGCCAAGCACGCCTGGTCCAGCGTCTTCGCGCCGTGGAACGCCGGCGCCACGGTGCTGGTGGTCAACCAGGCTCGCTTCGACGCCCAGCGGCTGCTGGACGCGATGGTGCGGGCCGGCGTCACCACGTTCTGCGCCCCGCCCACCGTGTGGCGGATGCTCGTGCAGGAGGACCTGTCCGCGTGGCGGCCGCCGCTGCGCGAGGTGGTCAGCGCCGGCGAGCCGCTCAACCCCGAGGTGATCGACCAGGTCCGCCGCGCCTGGGACCTGGTGGTCCGCGACGGCTTCGGGCAGACCGAGACCACCGCGCAGATCGGCAACCCGCCCGGGCAGCCGGTGAAGCCCGGCTCGATGGGCCGCCCGCTGCCCGGCTACACGGTGGCACTGGTCGACCCGATCACCAGCGAGCCCGGCGAGGAGGGCGAGGTCTGCCTGGACCTGTCGGCCCGCCCGGTGGGCCTCATGGTCGGCTACCGCGACGACGCCGAGCGCACCGACGAGGCGATGCGCGGCGGCTACTACCACACCGGCGACGTCGCCCAGCGGGACAGCGAGGGCTACATCACCTACGTCGGGCGCGCCGACGACGTGTTCAAGGCCAGCGACTACCGGATCAGCCCGTTCGAGCTGGAGAGCGTGCTCGTCGAGCACCCGGCGGTGGCCGAGGCCGCGGTCGTGCCGGCGCCGGACCCGGTGCGCCTGGCCGTGCCCAAGGCCTACGTCGTGCTGGCGCAGGGCTGGGAGCCGAACGCCGAGACCGCGCGGGAGATCCTCGCCCACGCCCGCACCTCGCTGGCGCCGTACAAGCGGGTGCGCCGGCTGGAATTCGCCGACCTGCCCAAGACCGTGTCGGGCAAGATCCGCCGGGTCGAGCTGCGCACCGCCGAGGAGGGACGCACCGAGCGCCCGGCGGGTGAGTACCGGGACGAGGACTTCCCGGACCTGAAGGGCTGACGCTCCTCGTTCAGCGTGGCCGGCTGATCGTCATCTCGCCCTCGACGACCAGCCCCAGGTGGGTGCCGGCGAGCAGCCAGCGCGGCAGCGTGGGACCGCCCGCGCCGGTGCGCACCTGCGCCAGCCGGGCCCGCCCGCGCAGCGAGACGTCCGCCTTGCGCCACCGCCCGTCCGGCCACGGCTGCGCGAGCCGCAGACCGCCGGCCAGCGGGAAGCGCGGCGAGCGGCGGACGACCTCGACGTCCACCCACCACGGGGCCGGCGCGTCGGGGGCGGCCTCGGCCCGGACCCCGCTGGGCTCGGCACCCATGCGCGACCACACGAACCGGGCCAGCGTCTTGGGCAGCGCCCACTCCGTGCGCCCACCGTGCGCGGAGGCCGGCGAGTCCACCGCGATGAACGGGATGCTCAGCGTGGGCAGGTCGACCGCGCGCAGCAGGCGCGGGCTGGCGAAGACCTCCGAGTACGGGCCCACCGGGGTGTCGAGGTAGTCGACGGCGGCGGCGACGGTGAGCGGGATCGTCCGGCCCTCGGTCCGCCCCAGCTCGTGCCAGGGCGTGGCTCGGTGGGTCCAGAGGATGGCGCGGACCTGGGTGGTCCAGGGGGCGAGGGCGGAGGAGGTCGGGAGGGCCGCTCGGGCCTCGGGCCAGAGGGTGGACTCGGGGACGCTGGGGAGGTCCTCAGGTGTCACGGGGGGATCCTCGCAGGGACCGCCGTCGGGCCGGGGGCAGTCTCTGCTCCGCGGCGCCGGCTGATCTCGACATGAAAGGCGGCTGTTGACGGCGCCCGTGAGCGGGTGGGGACGTCGCGCGGCCGACTGGCGGTCGCGCTTCAGCTCGAGTGGAAGGCTCTTGCACGACTCGCCGGCGTGTCGCGCACCAGCTCTCCACTCGATCTTCGTGACCCGCAAACTGTGACCGCATTGCACGCTTTCTCGGCGTGTCGCGGCAAGACTGTCACTCTGTCCGCTCGACCGCCGGCCGTCCGCGAAGGCCCGCCCCGCGCCCGGCTCCCTCCGTCACCAGCGCCTTTGCCGCCGAGCAGACCGCGCCCGAGGCGGATCTTGATGCTCCTTGCACCCTGCTCAGCGTGCATTCGTCTCAAGATCCGGCGACCGGCCCCAGCACCACCGCCGCGTTGTGCCCGCCGAACCCGAACGAGTTGGACAGCACCGGCCCCGGCTCCCACGGGCGGGGCTCGCCGCGCACGACGTCGACGCCGGTCTCGAGCACCTCGGGGTCGACGTCGACCAGGCCGGCGGTGGGCGGGACGACCCGGTGGCGGACGCTGAGCGCCACCGCGACGGCCTCGACGGCGCCGGCGGCGCCGAGCGTGTGGCCGGTGACGCCCTTCACGCTGGTGACCGGCGGCCGGTGGGCGCCGAGCACCTGCGCGATCGCCCGCGCCTCGGTGACGTCGTTGAGCGGCGTCGACGTCCCGTGCGCGTTCACCTGGGCGACGTCGGCCGGGGCGAGGCCGGCGTCGGCCAGCGCGAGGCGCATGGCCGCGACCGCACCGGCGCCGTCCGGGCGGGGGGCGGTGAGGTGGTGGGCGTCGGAGGTGGAGCCGGCCCCGAGCACCTCCAGGTGCACCCGGGCGCCGCGGGCCAGGGCGGCGTCGAGCGGCTCGAGGACGAGCACGGCGGCACCCTCGCCGGCCGCGAACCCGTCGCGGGCGACGTCGAAGGGCCGGGCGACGCCGGTGCGGGTGAGCGCGCCCATGCCGCGGAAGGCGGCGAGGTAGGTGTCGGTGAGGCAGGCCTCGGCTCCCCCGGCGAGGGCGAGGTCGCAGGCGCCGAGCGCCACCAGCCGTGCCGCGTGCGCGATCGAGTGCGCGCCGGCCGCGCAGGCGGTGACCAAGGGCTCGTTCGGCCCGCACAGCCCGAAGGTCATCGACACCGCCGCCGACGCCGCACCCGGCATCGCCCTCGGCGCCGTCAGGACCGGCACCCCCCGCTCGCCGCGCGCGGCGAGCCCGCGCACGGCCTCCGCGAACGCGGCCGCGGTGCCCCGCCCGGTGCCGACCACCCGCGCCCCTCGCCCCGGGGCCCCCCCCGCCTCCCCCACCCAC
>JBQCHF010000182.1:0-47109 GCA_051954955.1 Motilibacteraceae bacterium | reverse complement strand
GGGCAGGTTGCTCACGTGTTACTCACCCGTTCGCCACTGATCCCCCACCGAAGCAGGTTCACCGTTCGACTTGCATGTGTTAAGCACGCCGCCAGCGTTCGTCCTGAGCCAGGATCAAACTCTCCAAAAAGGTTCAACCACTCACCCACCGAAGCAGGCATATGAACCATAGAGAAATCCCAGCAACAACAGACAAAACAGAGCTAGCTGTCTGCCTGCCATCACTCAAAGAAACCTTCACGCCCCACAACCCCGAAGAGCCGCAAGACACGAGGGTCAAAGAAATGGCATTGACTTTCGGCACGCTGTTGAGTTCTCAAACAACGGACGCACATCTCGCGAGAACCACCCCGTCCGGGGCGCCTCCGCTCGAGGCAGGTCCAGCATCCCACAACTCTCCAGGCCCCCTCGTGGAGGGCCCCGATCCTGTGGGGTGGTCTCCCGCGGGTCCGACCAGCGTCTCCGCTGTTCGTTCCACCCGTCCGGGCGACGGGGGTAAACATTAGGCACCCCTGCGGGTTAACGCAAATCCGCAGGTCAGCGGCCTGCGGGCCCTCTGGTGGCCCCGCCCAGGGCCCCCGTCGGCCCCGGCCCGGGACGCGGACGCCCGGACGCCCGCGCCGACACCCCCTGGTGGGGGCGACGGGCGCGGGGTCCGGGCGCCGGATGGACGGGCGGTCAGACGTTCTGCGGGAAGCCCAGGTTGAGGCCGCCGTGGCTGGGGTCGAGCCAGCGGGAGGTGATCACCTTGCCCCGGGTGAAGAAGTGGAAGCCCTCGGTGCCGTGGGCGTGGGAGTCGCCGAAGAGCGAGGCCTTCCAGCCGCCGAAGGAGTAGTAGGACATCGGCACCGGGATCGGCACGTTGACGCCGACCATGCCCACCTCGACCTCGTGCTGGTAGCGGCGGGCCGCTCCCCCGTCGTTGGTGAAGATGGCGGTGCCGTTGCCGTAGGGGTTGGCGTTGACCAGCTCGAGCGCGGCGTCGTAGCTGGGCACGCGCACGACCGAGAGCACCGGGCCGAAGATCTCGTCGGTGTAGATGGGCATCTCCGGCGCGACCTTGTCGAACAGGGTCGGCCCGAGCCAGAAGCCGTCGGCGCCGCCGTCGACCTGCGTCTCCCGGCCGTCGATGACGAGGTCCGCCCCGGCTGCCACGCCGGCGTCGAGGTAGGAGGCCACCTTGTCCCGGTGCTGGCGGGTGACCAGCGGGCCCATGTCGCAGCCGCGACGGCCGTCGCCGACCTTCAGCCCGGCCACCCGGTCCTTGATCTTCTCCACCAGGGCGTCGCCCACCGGGTCGACGGCCACCAGCGCCGAGATGGCCATGCAGCGCTCGCCGGCCGACCCGAAGCCGGCGTTCACCGCGGCGTCCGCCGCGAGGTCGAGGTCGGCGTCGGGCAGGACCACCATGTGGTTCTTCGCCCCGCCCAGGGCCTGCACGCGCTTGCCGTGCCGGGTGCCGGTCTCGTAGACGTACTGGGCGATCGGGGTGGAGCCGACGAACGAGACGGCCTTGACGTCCGGATGCTCCAGCAACCGGTCCACGGCCACCTTGTCGCCGTGCACGACGTTGAAGACGCCGGCGGGCAGGCCGGCCTCGGCCCACAGCTCGGCGATGAAGTTGGCCGCGGAGGGGTCCTTCTCGCTGGGCTTGAGCACGACGGCGTTCCCGGCGGCGATCGCGACCGGGAAGAACCACATCGGGACCATCGCCGGGAAGTTGAACGGCGAGATGATCGCGACGACGCCGAGGGGCTGGCGGATCGAGTAGACGTCGACGTTGGTCGAGACCCCCTCGGAGAAGCCGCCCTTGAGCAGGTGCGGGGCACCGCAGGCGAACTCGACCACCTCGAGGCCGCGGGTCACCTCGCCGAGCGCGTCGGAGAGCACCTTGCCGTGCTCGGCGGTGATGATCGCGGCGAGCTCCTCCTTGCGGGCGTTCAGCAGCTCGCGGAAGGCGAAGATCACCTGCGTGCGCCGGGTCAGCGAGGTGCTGCGCCACTCGGCGAACCCGCTGCTCGCCGCCGCCACGGCCTCGTCCACCTCGGCGACCGAGGCGAAGGACACCAGGCCGGACACCTCGCCGGTGGCCGGGTCGTACACCTCCCCCTGCCGCTCGGCCGGCTTGTCCCAGCGCTTGCCGTCGATCCAGTGGGTGATGCTCGCGGGCACGTCGTGGCCTTCCTCGAGGCTGCAGCCATGGGCTGCAGAGGGGCTGCACATCAGGGTCGAGGAGAGTCTGACCGCCAGCGATGCCTGCTCGTCAGGCGCAGGGTGTCGGCGTTGGGCGCCGCAGGCCTTACATGCTGGCTCCTGCCGGCGCGCCCCCGGCGCGGCTTCAGCTGTCGAAGCCGAGACCGAGGCGGTCCAGCAGCCGCAGCCAGGGCCCGCGGCGCCCCTGATGCGCGTCAGCGCGGGCGATCGCCCGCCTGGTCACCTCGATAGCGGCCCAGCGGAACGGCTCGGGCGGGAAGGGCGCCGGCTTGGTGCGCACCATCTCCAGCCGGGTCCGCTCGGTGGCGGCCGCGCCGGTCCGGCCGTCGAGCAGGTCCAGCAGGGTCGCGGCGCCGAAGCGGGTCGCACCCACGCCCAACCCGGTGTAGCCGGCGACGTAGGCCGTCCGCCCGCGGTGGGCGGTCCCCCAGAACGCGCTGAAGCGGCTGCAGGTGTCGATCGCCCCGCCCCACCGGTGGCTGAAGCGCAAGCCCTCGAGCTGGGGGAATGTGGTGAAGAAGTGGTCGGCCAGGGTGGCGAAGCTGTCCGGACGCTGGTCGTACTCGGCCCGCACCCGGCCGCCGAAGTGGTGGACGGCGTCGTAGCCGCCCCACAGGATCCGGTCGTCGGCGGTGAGCCGGTAGTAGTGGAACTGGTTCCCGGCGTCGCCGACGCCCTGGCGCTGAGCCCACCCGATCGACGCCTTCTGCTGCGGTGAGAGCGGCTCGGTGACCAGCACGTAGTCGTAGACCGGCACGACGAAGGAGGCGACGCGGCGCAGCAGCGGCTTGAACGCGTTGGTGGCCAGCGCCACCCTGCCGGCCCGGACGACGCCGAAGTCGGTGCGCACCTCCAGGTGCGACCCAGCGTCGTGCAGGGAGCGCACCGGAGTGCGCTCGTGCAGCCGGACGCCCACCGCCCGGCAGGCCGCGGCGAGGCCCCAGGCCAGCCGGGCCGGGTGGACCAGGGCGGCCCCCTCGCGGTCCCAGACACCGCCCAGGTAGGTCGGTGAGGCGACCTGGGCGCGCACGACGTCGCGGTCGAGCCACTCGACCTTGCCGCCGTGCCGGGCGGCGAGCTCTGGCTCCTCGCGCAGGTCGGCGACCTGCCACTGCTCGGTCGCGACGGTGAGCTCGCCCGTGCGCTCCCACTGCGCGTCGATGCCGTGCCGCAGCAGGGTGGCCTCGATCGCCGCGAGGTTCTCCGCGCCCAGCCGCAGCAGCTCGGGCAGCTCCCCCGGCCATCGGTCCAGGCCGTTGCGCAGGCCGTGGGTGATGCTCGCCTCGCAGAAGCCTCCGTTGCGGCCGGAGGCCGCCCACCCCACCTCGTGGCCCTCCAGGAGCACGACGTCGAGGCCCGGGTCGGCCTCCTTGGCCAGCAGCGCGGTCCACAGGCCGGTGTAGCCGCCGCCGACCACGACGAGGTCGGCCGAGGCGTCGCCGACGAGCGCCGGCGACGGCTCGGGCCGGGCCGGGTCGTCGAGCCAGAACGGGACCGGCTCGGCGTCGGCCAGCGAGGCCAGGTGGCGCGACCGCGTGCTGGAGCTGGTGACGAATGAGGTCGCCACGCTATCCGCGAGCCTTCCTCCTGCCGAGCAGCTGTCCCATGCCGACCGCGAGGATCGCGATGAGGAACATGACGGTGCCGATGACGTTGATCTGCACCGGTGTGCCGCGGGTGGCCGCGCCCCAGACGTACATCGGGAACGTGACCGAGCTCGGCGAGGCGTTGAAGTTGGTGATGATGTAGTCGTCGAAGGACAGCGAGAAGGAGAGCAGCGCCGCCGCGGCGATGCCCGGCGCGACCAGCGGGAGGGTCACCCGCAGGAACGTCTGCGTCTCGTTCGCGTAGAGGTCCATGGCCGCCTGCTGCAGCCGAGGGTCCATGCCCGCCAGCCGGGCCTTCACCGTGACCACCACGAAGCTGAGGCAGAACATGATGTGGGCGATGAGGATCGCCGGCGTGCCCAGCGGGATGAGCGAGTTGCCGGTGGCAGGGTTCTTGAGGCTCACGAACAGGGTCAGCAGCGAGGACCCCATGACGACCTCGGGCGTGGCCATCGGCATGAAGATGAGCAGGTTGGTGGCGCTGCGCCCGGCGAACCGGTGACGGCTCAGTGCGAACGCGATCAGCGTGCCGAGGATGGTGGCCACGACGGTCGCTACCAGACCCACCCGGAGGCTGAGCCCGAGGGCCTTGCACATGCCTGCCGCACCGCACGGGTGCAACCACGCGTCCAGCGAGAACCGCGTCCACTCGTAGTTGTAGCGACCGTTGGGCTTGTTGAACGAGAACAGGATGACGACGACGTTGGGCAGCAACATGTAGACGAAGGCCAGCACCGCGACGATCGCGATGATGTTCTGGCGCAGCCAGGTGAGCGGGCTGCGCCGCCGGCGCGGAGCCGGTTCGGGGGCCTTCGGCCGCGCCGCAGCGGGCCGCTCGATCGTGGTGGCCATCAGAGCAGCTCCTCCGTGCCGGCCCGACGCACGTAGATCATGACGATCACCAGGATCGCGACCATGAGCGAGAAGGACAGTGCGGCTGCCGTCGGGTAGTCCAGGACGCGCAGGAACTGCCCGTCGATGACCTGGCCGATCATCGTCGTGTTCGGGTTACCGAGCAGCTTCGAGTTGATGTAGTCACCGGCTGCCGGGATGAACGTGAGCAGCGTGCCGGCCACGACACCGGGCAGCGCCAGCGGCCAGGTCACCTTGCGGAACGCCGTGAACGGGACGGCGTAGAGGTCGCCGGCGGCCTCGAGCAGCCGCAGGTCGATCTTCTCCAGGCTCGCGTAGAGGGGCAGGGTCATGAACGGCAGGAAGTTGTAGGTCAGACCGGTGATGACCGCAAGCGGCGTGTTGAGCAGCTGCTGGTTGGCGGTCAGCCCCAGCGCGTCGGTGACATGCAGGACCCCGAGCGACTTCAGCGTGCCAGTGACCGGGCCGGTGCTCGACAGGATCGTCTGCCAGGCCAGCGTGCGGATGAGGAAGCTGGTGAAGAACGGTGCGATCACCAGCACCAACAGCACGTTCTTCCACCGGCCGGACTTGAACGCGATGGTGTAGGCCAAGGGGAAGGCGATGAGCAGAGCCAGCGCGGTGGCGATGCCGGCGTAGACGAAGGACCGGATGAACTGCGAGGCGTAGGTGGACAGGGCGTCCGAGTAGCTGGAGAAGTTCCAGGTGAACGCGTAGTCGCCCGCGAGGGTCTGCTCCTCCAGCGACTGGCGGGCCAGCGAGATCATCGGGACCACGAAGAACACCACCAGCCAGGCGATGCCCGGCAGCAGCAGCAGGTAGGGCGTGAGACGCCGCTTCCCGCCGCTCTCCGCCGCCGACGCCTGGGCGCCCGCCCCGCCCCCGACGTGGGCGAGCGCGCTCACGCGTCCTCCCCCACCCGCTGCTCGCCGGCGTGCGCGTCCTGCGAGGCGTCCAGGCCGAAGGAGTGAGCCGGATTCCAGGCGAGGACGACCTCGTCGCCGCGCCGGAGCAGCGGCGTGCCGTCGTTCTGCTGCACGACCGTGAGCTCCTGGCCCCAGGGGGTGCGGACGAGGTAGTGCGTGGACACGCCCATGAAGGAGGCGTCGGTCACCACGCCGCGCAGCCCGTCCTGGTCGGCGCCGGTGAGCGGGACGGCGTGCAGCTTCTCCGGTCGGACCCCGAGCCAGATGTCCGACTCGGCAGCGCAGCGCTCGGCCGGCATGGCGAGCCGGGTGCCCTGGACGTCGAGGAGCAGGTCGCCACCGCTCTTGCCCGTGACCGCGGCCTTCACCAGGTTGCTCTGGCCGAGGAAGTTGGCCACGAACGTGGTGACCGGGTTCTCGTAGAGGTCCGTGGGCGAGCCGAGCTGCTCGATCCTTCCCTCGTTCATCACGGCGATGGTGTCGGCCATCGTCATGGCCTCCTCCTGGTCGTGCGTGACGTGCACGAAGGTGAGGCCGACCTCGGTCTGGATCCGCTTGAGCTCCACCTGCATCTGCCGGCGCAGCTTGAGGTCCAGGGCGCCGAGCGGCTCGTCCAGCAGCAGCACAGAGGGCCGGTTGACGATGGCGCGGGCCAGGGCGACGCGCTGCTGCTGGCCGCCGGAGAGCTGAGCCGGCTTGCGCTTGGCGACGTGCGAGAGCTGGATCAGCGCCAGCGCCTCGTCCACTTTCTCCTTGACGTCCTTGCGCCCTTGCCGGCGCAGGCCGAAGGCCACGTTCTCATAGATGTCGAGGTGCGGGAACAGCGCGTAGCTCTGGAAGACCGTGTTGACCGGGCGGCGGTAGGGCTTCTCGGTCGTGATGTCCCGGTCGCCGACCATGATCCGACCGGCCGTCGGCACCTCCAGGCCGGCGACCATCCGCAGGGTCGTCGTCTTGCCGCACCCGGAGGGGCCGAGCAGCGCGAAGAACGAGCTCTGCGGGATGACCAGGTCGAGGTCGTCGACGGCGGTGAACGCACCGAACCGCTTGGTGAGCGACTCCATCTGCAGATCGCCGCTGTGCTCGACGACGGCGCCTGCCGTCCCCCCCGGCGCAGTGGTCTGTACGGACATCGATCAACCCCCGATCAAGGCCTGGAAGGCACGGTTGTACTTCTGCTCCGTCTTGGCGTCGAGGCCCTTGAAGACGTGCGACTTGGCCAGCACCGCGTCGGAAGGGAAGATCAGCTCGTTGTTGGCGACCTCGGGGTCCTGCTTCAGCAGCGCCTGCTTCGAGCCCTTCACGGGCGAGATGTAGTTGACGTAGTCCTCGACCTGGGCCATGACCTTCGGGTCGTAGTAGTAGTTGATGAGGAGCTCGGCGTTCTTCTTGTGCTGGGCCTTGTTTGGGATGACGAAGTTGTCCGACCAGAGCATGTGACCGGTGCTGGGCAGCACGTAGCCCAGGTCGGGGTTGTCGGCCTTGAGCTGGACGACGTCGCCGGTCCACGCGAAGCAGGCCGCGATGTCGCCGGAGGCGAGGCCCTTGGCGTAGTCGTTGCCGGTGAATCCCTTGAACTGCCCGGCGTCCTTGGCCTTCTGCAGCTCGGCAATCGCTGCGTCGAAGTCGTCGTCGGTGAAGTTGGCCGGGTCCTTGCCCATCGCCAGCAGCACCAGGCCCACGGTGTCGCGCATCTCCGTGAGCAGCGTGACCTTGCCCTTGACGGAGGGGTCGGTGAGGAGCTGGTCGACCGTCTCGATCTTCTTGCCACCGGTGGCCTTGGGGTTGTACGCGATACCGGTGAAGCCGCTCTGCCACGGCAGGGAGTAGACGCGGCCCTTGTCGTACTCGACGTTCTGCAGGCTCGCCTCGAGGTTGCTCGCGTTCGGGATGTTGGTCTTGTCCAGCTTCTGCACCCAGCCGAGCTGGATGAGCCTGCTCACCATCCAGTCGGTGCTGCACCAGGTGTCGCGGCCGGTGTCCTGGCCGTTCTTCAGCAACGGCGAGACCTTGGCGAAGAACTCGTCGTTGTCGTTGTAGTCCTCGGTGTAGTTGACCTTGATGCCGGTCTGCTTCTGGAACTCGTCCAGGGTCGGCCGGGCCTGGGTCTTGTCGTCGACGTCGATGTACTCGGGCCAGTTGGACCAGTTGACGACCTTCTCGGTGTCGGACTTGTCCGGGGCAGCCTGGTCGGCCGGCTTGGCGTTGGTCCCCGTCCCGGCGGACGAGCCGCCGCCGCAGGCGGCGAGGAAGGCGGCAGCCCCCAGGGCACCGCCACCCGCGAGGAGGGTGCGGCGGGTGAGCAGGCCCCGGGCGAGGGGAAGCGAGACCGGCATCGGGGTGCTCTCGGGCATCTGGGGGGTCCTTCCTGAGAAAACGCAGATCGGCGACGAGGGGGACGGAGCGGGACGGGCTAGTCGGTCTGGTCAGGGGCCGTGAAGATCGTGCGGTGCCACTCCTTGCGAGCGGCGGCGGTGCGGTCGGACATGACGTGCTTGATGGAGGTGTAGTCCTCCAGCGAGTACGAGCTCATGTCCTTGCCGAAGCCGGACTGGCCGTAGCCGCCGTGCGGCATCTCGCTGACGATGGGGATGTGGTCGTTGACCCAGACGCAGCCGGCGCGCAGGTCCCGGGTGAAGCGCTGGGAGCGGAAGACGCTACCGGTCCAGACGGACGCGGCGAGGCCGAACGGGGTGTCCAAGGCCAGCTCCAGCCCCTGGTCGTCCTTGTCGAAGGGCAGCACCACCAGCACCGGGCCGAACACCTCCTGCTGCACGATCTGCGACCGCTGGTCGGCGTCGACGACGAGGGTCGGCTGGTAGAACGCGCCGCGAGTCAGGTCGGTGCCGTCGTGCCCGCGCGTCCCCGGCTCGCCGCCCACCACGACCTTCGCGCCGTCCTGCCGCGCGCGGGCGACGAACGCGGCGACCCGCTCCTGCTGGCGGCGGGAGGACAGCGGACCGAGGTCGGTGGCCGGGTCGAGCGGTGAGCCCAGACGCACCGAGGCGAACAGGTCGGCCACGCCCTCGACGAAGGCGTCGTAGAGCGGGCGCTGCACGTAGGCGCGGGTGGCGGCGGTGCAGTCCTGGCCGGTGTTGATCAGCGATCCGGCCACGGCCCCGTGCACGGCTGCCTCGAGATCGGCGTCGTCGAGCACGACGAACGGAGCCTTGCCGCCCAGCTCGAGGTGCACGCGCTTGACCGTGTCCGCGGCCAGCGCCATCACCCGCTTGCCGACGGGGGTGGAGCCGGTGAAGGACACCATGGCGACGTCGGGGTGCCCGACCAGGGCCTCCCCCGCCTCCGGCCCGGTGCCCGTCACAACGTTCACCACGCCGTCGGGGATCCCGGCCTCGCGGGCGGCCTCGGCCAGCATCAGCGCGGTGAGCGGGGTGATCTCGGCCGGCTTGAGCACGATCGTGCAGCCCGCGGCGACCGCCGGGAGGACCTTCCAGCCGGCCATCTGCAGCGGGTAGTTCCACGGCGCGATCGAGCCCACCACGCCCACCGGCTCGCGGCGGATGGAGGAGGTGTGGTCCGGGCTGTACTCGGCGGTGGCCAGGCCCTGCAGGTGGCGGGCCGCGCCGGCGAAGAACGCCGCGTTGTCGACGGTGCCGGGCACGTCGAAGCCGGTGGACAGACGGATCGGCTTGCCGGTCTGCGCGGTCTCGACCTGCGCCAGGGCGTCCGCGCGGTCCTCGAGGACCGCGGCCAGGCGGGCCAGCGCGGCCGAGCGCTCGGCCGGGGTGGCGCCGGCCCAGGCCGGGAGAGCGGCCTTGGCGGCCGCCACCGCGCGGTCGACGTCGGCCGCCGCGGCGAGGGCGCCGTGGGCGACCACGTCCCCAGTGGCCGGATCGGTCACCTCGAACCGCTCGCCGGACCCGGCGCGGCGTTGGCCGCCGACGAACTGAAAGAGCTGCTCGCCCTGCCGCCGGAGGTCTGCGGGCAGGTCGGCGGGCTGCGGTCGTGCGGAGGGCATCGGCACCTCCTGCGGGCCGGGCGGCCGATGGCCGCGAACGACAACTGGTCTGTCCTGGCTGTCCGCGTCGCACCGGACGGCCGGCTGCCGGCCTCCGGTTCGCGGTGGGGCCGGTGATCGCCGTGGACGGCCGACGTGTCGGGTCGCGACAGGTTGTCGTGTTCGTGCCGTCCTCGGTGTACCGCAGGGGATCGTGTCAGAGCCCCGGTCCCGGGACAAGGGATTCCGTCGCAAGAATCGCGGGGGACGACGGAATCGCGATCGGAACGTGATCCGCGCAGGCGTAGACAGCGGTCCGGAGACGGTAAGTCCGCGGAAGTGCTTGCGCAGGGACACCTGTGTGGCCACGATGTCGAGGCGCACACCGTCAGGTGCCTTGCGCTATCGCCTGACAGGCTGATGCCTTTCCGGCAGGCGCCTCCCGACCCCACCGCCATAGGCAGGCCGCATGTTCCCCACCGTCGCCGACGTCCTGGCCCTCGACCCGGTGCGGCGCGGAGCACCCCGGGTGGTCGCCGGCGAGGCCGGCCTGCAGACGCCCGTGCGATGGGTCCACGTGGGCGAGGTGCCGGACATCGCCGAGATGCTGCGCGGCGGCGAGCTCGTGCTCATGACCGGCATCGGCCTCCCCGCCGACGACCCCGGTCTGGTCCGCTACGTCGACACCCTGGTGGAGGTGCGCGCCGCCGGCCTCGTGGTCGAGCTGGGGCGACGCTTCTCCGGCGCGCTGCCCGCCGCGCTGGTCGGTCGGGCCCGCAAGCACGGGCTCCCCGTGGTGGAGCTGCACCGGGAGACCAGGTTCGTCGCGGTCACCGAGGCGGTGCACGCCCTGATCGTGGACGCCCAGCTGGCCGAGCTGCGGGCCACCGAGGAGGTGCACGAGACCTTCACCGAGCTGTCGGTGGAGGGCGCCGATCCGGCCGAGGTGCTGCGCCAGGTGGCGCGGATGTCCGGGCGGCCCGCGGTGCTGGAGAACCTCGGCCACCAGGTGCTGGCCTACGACGCGGCCGGGGTGGACGCCGCCGCCCTGCTGGACCGCTGGGAGAACCGCTCGCGGGAGGTGCGCACCGGCGGCCGCACCGAGTACGACCGCGTGTCCGGCTGGTTGGTGACCACCGTGGGCGCCCGCGGCACGGACTGGGGTCGACTGGTGCTGCTGTGCGACGGGGACCCGTTGCCGCGGCACACGATCCTGGTCGAGCGGGCGGCCTCCGCCCTGGCCCTGAACCGCCTGGTGCAGCGCGACCTGGAGTCCCTGGAGCGGCAGACCCACCGCACCCTGCTGGCCGGCATCCTCGCCCACTCGGTGCCTTCCAGCGAGGTCGCGCTGCGGGCTCGCGCGCTCGGGGTGCCGCTCGACGGGCGCCGGCTGCTCGGCGTCGTGGTCCGCCCGGCCGGTCCCAGCGGCCCCGCCGCCCTGGAGCAGCAGGCGCGGATGCGGGACCTCGCCGACCTGGTGGCCGCCGCGGTCCGGGACGCCTCGCTCCCCGCCCTGGTCGGCGGGCTCGAGGAGCGCGGAGGACCCGCGGCCGTGGGCGTCCTCCTCGCGATGGGGAGCAGCGACCGGGACGACAAGGTCCTCACCTCGCTGGCCAGCGCCCTGCGCCAGCGAGCCGCACGGACTCCGGGGTCGCCTGCCCGGCTGGTCGTGGCCGCCGGCTCCGCCGTCGGCTCGGTCCGCGACGCCCGCCGGACGCTGCTGGAGGCCGGCCAGGTGGCCGAGGCCGCCGAGCACCAGGGCGACGAGCGTCCCTGGTACCGGCTGCCCGACGTGCGCGTGCGGGGCCTCCTGCACCTGCTGCGCGACGACGCCCGGCTCCAGACCTACGTCGAGCGCGAGCTCGGACCGCTGCTGGCCTACGACGAGAAGCACCGCGGCGAGCTGGTCCGCATGCTGCAGATCTACCTGGACTGCGGGCGCAACAAGTCCGCCGCGGCGGACGCCGCGCACCTCTCGCGGCCGTCGTTCTACGAGCGGCTGCACCGGATCGAGAAGGTGCTCGGGGTGGACCTGGACTCGGTGGAGTCGTGCCTTTCCCTGCACGTGGCGCTGCTGGCGCTGCAGGCGGTGCGCGGGACCGGGGCGGTGACGGCGAAGGGCACCAGCTCTCCGGCGTAGGCGGGGGCTGCGTCTGCGCTCAGGCCAGCTCGGTGAGCGCGCGGACCCGAGCGGTGTCCGCAGCGAAGGACGGGGCGGCCTCGGGCAGGAGGGTCAGCGCCAGCGCCGCGTGTGGACGGGCCCGCGAGCGCTCCTCAGTGGCGGCGAGCGCCAACGCCATCTCCTCGTGGAACCACCCGTCGGGACGATCGACCTGCTCGGTCCAGGCCAGCGCCTGCTCCAGCAGCGGGAGCGCCTCAGCGGGCCGGCCGCCGCGCCGGAGGGCGCGGGCCAGCGCCCAGCGGGCCACGGCCAGCTCGGATGCCCGTTCGGGTCGCTGCTCGCGCTCGCGCAGCGCCGCGGCGAACGGCTCCAGCGCCTGGTCCGGCTCGCCGGCGTCGTCGTGCTCCCAGGCCAGGTTGTTGTAGAGCGAGGCCAGCCACCCGCGGACCTCCGGATCCGCCGAGGACTCGGCCAGCTGCACGGCGCGGCGGGTCCAGGCGTCGCGCCGCTCGTGCCCGTGCGCGGCCAGGGCGGCCATGTGGGCGGCGTCGACGGCGAGGAAGGCAGCGGTCCCCTCCGGCTGCCAGGCCGCGGCGGCCGGCGAGGTGGCCAGGCCGAACGCCGCCTCGAACATCGCCTCCGCCGCCGGCAGGTGCGCGGCGGTGGACCGCTCGATCCGGCCCCGCTCCAGCAGCAGCCGGCAGCGGACCAGCGGCTCGGTCCCCGCCAGGCGGTCGGCCCGGTCGAGCTCGCGCAGTGCTCCGTGCCGGTCTCCGTCCAGGCCGTGCCGCCGCGCCAGCTGCGTGTGCACCTCCGCGCGGCCGACGTCGTCGTGCTCGTGCGCCAGCCGCTCGCGCAGGCGTGCCTCGGTGGCGGCGAGGTCGTCGAAATCCCACAGCGGGCGGAGCCGGTCTCCCATGATCAGCGACGGCAACCGCCGCACCCGGTTCCGGTCCGGCTCTGCTCAGATGGTGCCGCCGGAGTCGCTCAGCTCCTCCTCGGACCGGTGCTGCGGCGGGCCGTCCGGCTCCTCGGCCGGCTTCGCGCTGCCGGAGACCTCGTCCCCCTCGGCGCGCTCGCGCGCCTCCGGCGTCATCATCTCGGCGGGGTCTCGCTCCTCGCCGCTGTACGGGCCGGCGTAGTCGCTCATCGCGTTCTCCTCTGCCTCGGGTGAGGCGCGCCTACCCGGACAGGAGTGGGACAAGCGGGGCTTCCGGCCGGCTCCGCTCCGAGGCTGTGGACGGCGGTGGATGGAAGGGCGTTGGTGACCGGAGGAGCAGGCAGCGGGCCGAGTCGGGCGGCCGGGCTGCGGTCCCAGCGCGGGAGAGCACGACCGTCGTCCCGACCTGCCGGGAGTTGCGGCATCAGCGTCACTGTCTGCTGCCCGGAAGATCGACTGGAGGGCTGCGGCACGACCCGCCGGCGGGTCGCCCGACAGCCTTCCACTCGAGCTGGTCCGGACTGCCGGCCGCAGGAAGCGCCCAGGCCCCAGCTCCGCGGTCACCAGCGCCGTTGACCGTGCACGGACCGACCCCAGCCGCAGGACGGGAGCCGAGTCGAGGTCACGCAGATTGCATGATCACGCCGATTGCATGATCACGAATGGCTCAGGCGGTCCGTCGCCCGCCCAGCCACGTCTCCAGCACCCGCAGGCCCGGCCAGTCCTGCGCCGGCACGGACGTCGGGTCGCCGGACAGGTGCACCAGGTCGGCGCGGCGGCCGACGGTGAGGGTGCCGCGCAGGTGCTCCTCGAAGGCCTGGTAGGCCGGGCCCTGGGTGTAGGCCGAGAGCGCCGCCTGGACCGGGAGACGCTCGTGCGGCAGCCACCCGCCCTCCGGGCGGCCATCGGGGGTCTGCCGGGTGACCGCCACGGCCAGGCCGTCGAGCGGCCGGAAGGAGGACACCGGCCAGTCCGAGCCGAAGGAGAGGACGGCGCCGGAGGCCAGCAGGGTGGCCATCGGGTACTGACGGGCGGACCGGTCGAGGCCCAGGCGCGGCTCGGTCAGCTGGGTCTGGCAGTCGTCCAGGCACGCCCAGAGCGGGGAGAAGTTGGCCACCACGCCGAGCGCGGCGAAGCGCGGAAGGTCCTCCGGGTGGACCAGCTGGGTGTGTGCGATGACGGGTCTGCGGTCGCGCGGGCCGTTGACCGTCGCCGCGTGCTCGATCGCGTCGAGCGCGTTGCGGATGCCGGCGTCCCCGATGCCGTGGATGTGCACCTGGAAGCCATCGGCGTCGAAGGCGGTGACGACGTCGATCAGCTCCTCGCGCGTCCACACCGGCAGCCCGCAGGTGTGCGGCGCGTCGGCGTAGGGCTCGAGCAGGGCCGCCGTCCCCGCCTCGATGACGCCGTCGGCGAAGAGCTTCACGGTCCGCGCGGCGAGCTGGGGATGCCCTTCCACGGTCCGGCGCAGCTCGTCGAACAGGGGCCGCTGGTCCCGCCACTGCCCCGGTTCGGCACGCAGGGCCATCGCGACCCGGACCGGCAGCCCGCCCTCCTCCGACAGGTCGTCGGAGAGGCGGACGAGCCGGTCGACGTCGGCAGGTGTCGTGATGGCGTCCTGCACCCAGGTGATGCCCTCGAGGGCGAACAGCCGCAGCGCCTCGCGCAGGCCCGCCATCTCGTGCGCGTCGGACCGCGGCGGGATCCGGTCGCGCACGAGGTCCATCGCGGCCCACTCGACCAGCGTGCCGAGCGGCTCGCCGTCCTCGCGCTTGGGGATGCTGGAGGCCGGGGGGTCCGGTGTCTCGCGGGTGATGCCCGCGCGGCGCAGCGCCTCGCTGTTCACCCACAGGCAGTGGTGGTCCGAGGCGGTGAGCGCGACGGGCCGGTCCGGGACCACGGCGTCGAGCCAGCGGGCGTCGAACATCCCGCCAGGCGCCAACGACGGGTCGTAGGAGCCACCGAGGATCCACTCGCGGTCCGGGTTCTGCGCGGCGTAGGCGGCGACCGCCGCCTGCACCTCCTCCACGCTCGTGCAGTCGCGCACGGGCGCCTCGAGCAGCTCGATGCCGCCGTGGCACGGGTGGGCGTGCGCATCCCCGAACCCGGCGAGCAGCGCGCCCCCCGCCAGATCGACCTCTCCCACCCCCGGGCCGGCCAGCGAGAGGGCGTCGTCGTCCAGCGCCACCACGACGCCGTCGCGGGCGGCCAGCGCCCGGGCCCGGGGCGCGGCGGGGTCACCGGTGAGGACGACCCCGCCGCGGAAGAGGGTGGTACGGCCCGGGCTGTTAGGGCTCACGACTCGATGTTCGCCATGACGTGCTTGATCCGGGTGTAGTCCTCGAGCCCGTACATGGACAGGTCCTTGCCGTAGCCGGAGTGCTTGAAGCCACCGTGCGGCATCTCGGCCACCAGCGGGATGTGGGTGTTGATCCACACGCAGCCGAAGTCGAGCTTCTTGCTCATCCGCATGGCGCGACCGAAGTCCTTGGTCCACACCGAGGAGGCCAGGCCGTACTTGACGCCGTTCGCCCAGGCCAGGGCCTGCGCCTCGTCGTCGAAGCGCTGCACGGTGATGACCGGGCCGAACACCTCGTTCTGGATGATCTCGTCGTCCTGGTTCAGGTCCGCGACCACGGTGGCGGCGTAGTGGAAGCCCTCCTCGCCGGTCCGCCGGCCGCCGGCGGTCACCCGCGCATGGTCGGGCAGCCGGTCGATGAACGAGGAGACCCGGGCGAGCTGGTTGGCGTTGTTGACCGGCGGCAGCAGGGCGTCCTCGTGCTCGCGGCCGACCGCCTGGGTGGTGACCACGTTGCGCGCCTGCTCGGTGAGCGCGTCGACGAAGTCGGCGTAGGCGCCGGGGGCGGCCATGACCCGGGTGGCGGCGGTGCAGTCCTGGCCGGCGTTGAAGTAGCCGGCGATGGCGATCGCCTCGGCGGCGGCGGCGATGTCGGCGTCGTCGAAGACGACGACGGGGGCCTTGCCGCCGAGCTCGCGGTGCACGCGCTTGACGTCCTTGGCAGCCGAGCCGGCCACCTCCATGCCGGCGCGGACCGAGCCGGTGATGGCGACCATCTGCGGGGTGGGGTGCTCGACCAGCGCGCGGCCGGTGTCGCGGTCGCCGCAGAT
This sequence comes from Motilibacteraceae bacterium, assembly GCA_051954955.1. Classification (GTDB taxonomy): domain Bacteria; phylum Actinomycetota; class Actinomycetes; order Motilibacterales; family Motilibacteraceae; genus JBQCHF01. The sequence goes on along the minus strand of JBQCHF010000182.1, from coordinate 31,340 downwards.
GACGTTGAGCACGCCCGGCGGGAGGAACTCCGCGGCGATCTCGGCGAGCAGCAGCGTGGACGCGGGGGTGGTGTCGCTCGGCTTGAGCACGACCGTGTTGCCGGCGGCCAGGGCGGGGCCGATCTTCCAGACCGCCATCATCATCGGGTAGTTCCACGGCGTCACCTGCCCGATGACGCCGATCGGCTCGCGCCGGATGATCGAGGTGTGGCCGGCCATGTACTCCCCCGCGGCCTTGCCCTCGAGCACGCGCGCGGCGCCGGCGAAGAAGCGGATCTGGTCGACCATCGGCGGCACCTCCTCGCTCGCGGTGAGGGCCACCGGCTTGCCGGTGTTCTCGCTCTCGACCGCCACCAGCTCGTCCGCCCGCGCCTCCACGGCGTCGGCGAAGCGCAGCAGCGCCTTCTGCCGCTCGCTGGGCGTGGTGTCGCCCCAGGTCTCGAACGCGGCGGCGGCCGCGGCGTAGGCGGCGTCGACGTCGGCCGCGGTGGACAGCGGGGCGCTCGCGAAGACCTGGCCGGTCTGCGGGTCTACCAGGCCGGTGGTCTGTCCCTCCCGGGCGTCGACGTACTCACCGTTGACGAAGTTGCGCAGGGTGCGCTTGTCGCTCACGCGGGCTCCTTGACGACGGGACGTGCTCGGTGGACCGGGACCTGCGGCAGGCCGGTCTGCTGCCGGAGCGTAGGCCTGGCGAGCAGCGGATACAACAGGTTGCGAGGGTCTGAACGACGGATACTGTGCGGGAACGCCACCTGGACGACGGAATCACTTGCCAAAGCCCCCCGGCAGGCCCCAGGATCGAGGCCGTGACGAGGGAGCGCTCCAACGGCAGCCCGCTCGACGACGTCTCCAAGGCGATCATCGAGCAGCTGCAGGAGGACGGCCGGCGCCCCTACGCCGCCATCGGCAAGGCCGTCGGCCTGTCCGAGGCGGCGGTGCGCCAGCGCGTGCAGCGGTTGCTGGACGCGGGCGTGATGCAGATCGTCGCGGTGACCGACCCGCTCCAGGTGGGCTTCCCCCGCCAGGCGATGATCGGGATCCGGGTCGAGGGCGAGCTCGAGGCGGTGGCGGAGAAGATCTCGGCGATGCCCGAGGTGGACTACGTCGTCATCACCGCGGGCAGCTTCGACATCCTCGCCGAGGTGGTGTGCGAGGACGACGACCACCTGCTCGACCTGCTGGCGCGGCGGATCCGGGCCATCCCGGAAGTCCGCAGCACCGAGTCCTTCGTCTACCTCAAGCTCAAGAAGCAGCTCTACAACTGGGGAACCAGATGACCAGCACGCCGCAGTACGTCAGCGAGCCCGGCCTCGACAGCCTGGCCGACAGCGCCCGCGACCACCTCTGGATGCACTTCACCAGGCACTCCACCTACGAGGCCGGGGGGCACGTGCCGGTCATCGTGCGCGGCGACGGCGCCTACATCTGGGACGACCAGGGTCGCCGCTACCTCGACGGCCTGGCCGGGCTGTTCGTGGTGCAGGCCGGGCACGGCCGCACCGAGCTTGCTGAGGCCGCGGCCAAGCAGGCCAGCGAGCTGGCCTTCTTCCCGCTGTGGAGCTACGCCCACCCCAAGGCCATCGAGCTGGCCGAGCGCCTGGCCGGCTACGCCCCCGGAGACCTCAACCGCATCTTCTTCACCACCGGGGGCGGCGAGGCCGTCGAGTCGGCCTGGAAGCTGGCCAAGCAGTACTTCAAGCTCACCGGCAAGCCGATGAAGCACAAGGTGATCAGCCGCGCGGTGGCCTACCACGGCACCCCGCAGGGCGCGCTGTCCATCACCGGCATCCCGGACGCCAAGAAGTACTTCGAGCCGCTGGTGCCGGGCACCTTCAAGGTGCCCAACACCAACTTCTACCGCGCCCCCGAGCACGGCGACGACCTCGAGGCGTTCGGCCGCTGGGCGGCGGACCAGATCGAGCAGGCGATCCTGTTCGAGGGTCCGGACACCGTGGCCGCGGTGTTCCTGGAGCCGGTGCAGAACTCCGGCGGCTGCTTCCCGCCGCCTCCCGGCTACTTCCAGCGGGTGCGCGAGATCTGCGACGAGTACGACGTCCTGCTGGTCTCGGACGAGGTCATCTGCGCCTTCGGCCGGGTCGGCACGATGTTCGCCTGCGACAAGTTCGGCTACGTGCCGGACATCATCACCTGCGCCAAGGGCCTGACCTCGGGCTACTCCCCCATCGGCGCGATGATCGCCTCGGACCGCCTTTTCGAGCCGTTCAAGCAGGGGCACAACTACTTCGCCCACGGCTACACCTTCGGCGGCCACCCGGTGTCCTCCGCGGTGGCGCTGGCCAACCTCGACATCTTCGAGCGCGAGGGCCTCAACCAGCACGTGCTGGACAAGGAGGGCGCCTTCCGCGGCACGCTGGAGAAGCTGCTGGACCTGCCGATCGTCGGCGACGTCCGCGGCGACGGCTTCTTCTACGGCATCGAGCTGGTCAAGGACAAGATCACCAAGGCGACCTTCGACGACGACGAGTCCGAGCGCCTGCTGCGCGGCTTCCTGTCCAAGGCGCTGTTCGACGCCGGTCTCTACTGCCGCGCCGACGACCGTGGCGACCCGGTGGTGCAGCTCGCTCCGCCGCTGATCGCCGACCAGGCGCAGTTCGACGAGATCGAGCAGATCCTTCGCTCGGTGCTGACCGAGGCGTGGACCCGGCTCTGACCGCGGCGCCGGACCCGCGTGCAGGCCGCACGCGGGTACGGCGGCTGCCGGAGAAGCAGCGCTGCAGCCGGGAGGACCTGGACGCGGTGCTCGACGCCGGCCGGGTCGCGCACCTCGGGCTGCTCGACGCCGGCCAACCCTTCGTGCTCCCGGTGGGCTACGCCCGGGTCGACGACGCGGTCCTGCTGCACGGCTCCACCGGCAGCCGCCTGTTCCGTGCGCTGGCCGCGGGGTCGCCCTTCTGCCTCACCGTCACCCTGCTCGACGGGTGGGTGCTCGCCCGGTCCTCGTTCGAGTCGTCCATGCACTACCGGTCGGCGATGGTGCTGGGCAGCGCCTCTTCGCTGGAGGGTGCCGCCAAGCTGGACGGGCTGCGCGCGATGTCCGAGCGGTGGCTGCCGGGGCGGTGGGACGAGGCACGACAGCCGAACGCGAAGGAGCTGGCGGCCACGCTGGTCCTCTCGCTCCCGCTGCTGGAGTGGTCGGTGAAGGTGTCCGACGCCCCGCCGGAGGACGACCCGGCCGACCTCGATCTCCCGGTGTGGGCCGGCAGCGTGCCGATCCGCGAGGTCTGGGGCGAGCCCGTCCCTGCCCCCGACCTGCGAGCACCCCAGCCTGTCCCCGACTACCTCCGACAGCTCGTCGTGGAGCACCGATGACCGCCCCGGCGGGCCCTGCCACCGATCGCTACCGCCGTCTGTCCCTCTGGCACGACACGCTCCCCGCCTCGATCACGCCGCGGGCGCCGCTCGACGGGAACGTGGAGGTGGACGTCGCGATCGTGGGTGGGGGCTTCACCGGGCTGTGGACCGCCTACTACCTGGCGTCGGAGGATCCCTCGCTGCGGATCGCAGTGCTGGAGCGCGAGGTCGCCGGCTTCGGTGCCTCGGGGCGCAACGGCGGCTGGTGCTCGGCGCTCTTCCCCGCCTCGACAGGGAAGGTGGCGCGGCTCTCCGGGCGGGAGGCGGCGATCGCGCAGCAGCGGGCCATGGAGGCGACGGTCGACGAGGTCGGGCGGGTGGCCGACGACGAGGGCATCGACTGCCACTTCAGCAAGGGCGGGACCGTGGTGCTGGCGCGCACACCGGTGCAGCTGCGGCGTGCGCAGGACGAGGTGGCCGAGGCCCGCAGTTGGGGTTTCGGCGAGGAGGACCTGCGGCTGCTGGACGCGTCCGAGGCGTCAGCGCGCGTCGCCGCCACCCGCGTGCTGGGCGCGACGTACACCCCGCACTGCGCGCGGGTGCACCCGGGCCGGCTGGTGCGCGGTCTGGCCGACGCGGTGGAGCGTCGCGGTGTGCAGGTCCACGAGGGCACACCGGTGGTCGGCATCGGGCCGCACGAGGTGCGGACGACGCGAGGGACGGTCCGGGCCCGGCACGTGGTGCGCGCGACCGAGGGCTACACGCCAGAGCTGCCGGGGGCGCGGCGCGCAGTGGCTCCGGTCTACTCCCTGATGATTGCGACCGAGCCGCTCTCCGACGACCTGTGGGAGCAGATCGGGTTGCGCCAACGGGAGACCTTCGCCGACCACCGCCACCTCATCATCTATGGGCAGCGCACCGAGGACGGCCGGCTGGCCTTCGGTGGGCGGGGCGCGCCCTACCACCTCGGCTCCCGCGTCCGCCCGGAGTACGACCGCGACCCGCGCGTGTTCGGCGAGCTGCGGCGCACGCTGGTCGATCTCTTCCCGGTGCTGCGCGACGTCGCCGTCACCCACACCTGGGGCGGCCCGCTGGGCGTGCCGCGGGACTGGTTTGCGTCGGTGGGCCTCGACGCACAGACCGGGCTGGCCTGGGCCGGCGGCTACGTCGGCGACGGGGTCGGCACCTCCAACCTGGCCGGGCGCACGCTGGCCGACCTGATCCTGGGCCGCGACACCGAGCTCACCCGGCTCCCCTGGGTCGGCCACCGGTCCCCCCGCTGGGAGCCCGAGCCGCTGCGCTGGATCGGCACGAACCTGGGGCTGCGCACCATGACCGGCGCGGACGCCGAGGAGGAGCGGACCGGGCGCCCGTCGCGGCGGGCGGCCGTGTTCGGGCGGTTCCTGGGGCACTGAGGCGCCTGGCTGCTCCGCGTGTCGGCGTCGTCGTCGCTCACGTCGGTTCCGTGCCCCCGTGGGGAGGCGCTGCGGTTGTCTGGGTGAGGATGACCCGCACCCGCTGCATTCCCTTGATCGTGAAGGGTTGATGGCGGAGAACAGCCATCGACCCTTCACGATCACGGCTCGGTGGGCGGGAGCAGACCGAGCTCGGCCAGCACCTCGGCCGTGTGCTCACCCAGCCTCGGCGGCGCGCTGCGGTAGGTGGGCGGGGTGTCGGACATCCGCACCGGGTCGGCCACCGTGGGCACGCCGCCGGCGTCGACGACGGGATCGAGCCCCAGCCGCTCGGCTAGCGAGAAGGCACCCGCGAGGTCGTTCACCGGTCCGCAGGGGACGCCGGCGGGCGAGAGCAGCTCGGTCCACTCCCCCGCGGTCCGGGCGGCCAGCAGGGCGACCAGCTCGGCCTTGAGCTCCTCGCGGTGCGCGACCCGCACCGGGTTGGTGGCGAACCGGGGGTCGTCGGCCAGCGCCGGCGACCCCAGGGCGTCGACCAGGGCGCGGAACTGCCGGTCGTTCCCGACCGCGAGCACGAGCAGGCCCTCCGACGTCGGGTAGGGCTCGTACGGCGTGATGCTCGGATGGGCGTTGCCGAGGATGCCCGGCACGACGCCCGCCACGGCGAAGGCGCTGGCCTGGTTCACCAGCGCGGACAGCAGCGAGGTGAGCAGGCTCACCTCCACCCGCTGGCCCTCGCCGGTGGCGTCGCGGTGGCGCAGTGCCGCCACCACGCCGAGCGCGAGGTGCAGTCCGGTGACGACGTCGACGAGGGCAACCCCGGCCTTGGTCGGCTGCCCCGGCGCCGGCCCCGTCACGCTCATCAGCCCGCCCATCGCCTGCACCAGCAGGTCGTAGCCGGGCAGCGCCGCCCCGGCGCCGCTGCCGAAGCCCGAGACCGAGGCGTAGACGACGCGCGGGTTGCCGGCGCGCACGTCGTCGTAGCCCAGGCCCAGCCGGTCCATGGCGCCGGGCCGGAGATTCTCCACCACGACGTCGGCGCGGGCGGCCAACGCGCGGGCGGCGGCGAGCCCGTCGTCGGTGCGCAGGTCCAGCACCACCGAGCGCTTGTTGCGGTTGACCGACAGGAAGTAGGTGGAGGTGCCGTCGGCCGCCCACGGCGGGCCCCAGGCGCGGGTCTCGTCGCCGTCGGGGTGCTCGACCTTGACGACGTCGGCGCCGAGGTCGGCCAGCAGCATGGTGGCGTAAGGGCCGGCCAGCACCCGGCTGAAGTCGGCGACGAGCACACCGTCCAGGGCGCCTCTGCTCACCCTGCGAACCCTAGTGATCCCGGGATGCAGCCTCCGAGCGCATCGCCGATGATCACCAGGTGTCCCTCGACCCCGCCGCCCTGCCCCCTGCCGCCCTGGACTTCCTGACCGAGCGTCACCTGGCCAGCCTCACCACGCTGCGCCCAAACGGCAGCCCGCACGTGGTGCCGGTCGGCTTCACCTGGGACGAGGAGGCCAAGGTCGTTCGGGTCATCACCAGCGGGACCAGCCAGAAGGCCCGGCACGCGCGAGAAGGCGGTCGGGCGGTGGTGTGCCAGGTCGACGGCCGGCGCTGGCTCAGCCTCGAGGGCAGCGTGACGGTGCACGACGACCCCGCGTCGGTCGCGGACGCCGAGAACCGCTACGCCCAGCGCTACCGACAGCCGCGGGAGAACCCGCAGCGGGTGGTCCTGCAGATCGCCGTCGACCGGGTCCTCGGCAGCGTCGGCTGAGGCTGCCGGGTGCGGGGTCAGTCGGTGGCAGCCGGGGTGGCCGACAGGCGGGTCCTGAGCGTGTCGAGCACCGAGGCGTCCTCGATGGTGGAGGGCACCGGCTCCTCGGTCCCCTCGGCGAGGGCGCGCAGGGACCGGCGCAGGATCTTGCCCGAGCGGGTCTTGGGCAGCGCCGGGACGACGTCGACGTGCTTGAACGCGGCCACCGGGCCGATCTCGTCGCGGACCTTGGCCACCAGCTCCTTCACCAGCTGGCCCGGGTCGACGTCGACGCCGGCCTTGAGCACGACCATGCCGCGCGGCACCTGGCCCTTGAGGTCGTCGTGCACCCCGACGACGGCGCACTCGGCGACCGCGGGGTGCGAGGCGACCACGGCCTCCATCGACCCGGTGGACAGCCGGTGCCCGGCGACGTTGATGACGTCGTCGGTGCGGCCCATGACGTAGAGGTAGCCGTCCTCGTCCTTGTAGCCGCCGTCGCCGGAGAGGTAGTTGCCCGGGAACGCGGACAGGTAGGAGGCCACGAACCGCTCGTCGTCCTCCCACAGCGTGGGCAGGCAGCCGGGGGGCAGCGGCAGCCGGATGACGATGGCGCCCTCCTGCCCCGGTGGCACGTCGGCGCCGGAGCCGTCCACGACCCGCACGTCGAAGCCGGGCACGGGCACCGAGGGCGAGCCGGGCTTGACCGGCATCGGCTCCAGGCCGCGCAGGTTGGCCGCGATCGGCCAGCCGGTCTCGGTCTGCCACCAGTTGTCGATGACCGGGACGCCGAGGCGGTCGGCGGCCCAGTGGTAGGTGTCGGGGTCGAGCCGCTCGCCGGCCAGGAACAGAGTCTGCAGCGACGAGGTGTCGTAGGAGGCGAGCAGCGTGGCCTCCGGGTCCTCCTTCTTGATCGCCCGGATGGCCGTGGGCGCCGTGAAGAGCCCCTTCACCCGATGGTCGGCGATCACCCGCCAGAAGGCGCCGGCGTCGGGTGTGCCCACCGGCTTGCCCTCGTACATCACGGTGGTGGCGCCCACCAGCAGCGGGGCGTAGACGATGTAGCTGTGGCCGACGACCCAGCCGACGTCGGAGGCCGCCCACCACACGTCGCCCGGCCCGACGTCGAAGACGTTGGCCATCGACCAGGCCAGCGCGACCGCGTGGCCGCCGTGGTCGCGCACCACGCCCTTCGGCTTGCCGGTGGTGCCGGAGGTGTAGAGGACGTAGAGCGGGTCGGTGGCCAGCACCGGCACCGGGTCGACCGGTGCGGCGCCGGCCACGACGTCCTGCCAGTCGTGGTCGCGGCCCTGCACCAGGTCCGCTGTGCACTGCGGCCGCTGCAGCACGACGACGGCGTCGGGCCGGTGGGTGGACAGCTCCAGCGCACGGTCCAGCAGCGGCTTGTACTCCACCACGCGGCCGGCCTCGAGCCCGCAGGAAGCGGCCACGACCACCCGCGGACGGGCGTCGTCGACGCGCAGCGCGAGCTCGGCTGCGGCGAACCCGCCGAAGACCACCGAGTGCACCGCGCCCAGCCGGGCGCAGGCGAGCATCGCGACGACGGCCTCGGGGACCATCGGCATGTAGATGATCACCCGGTCGCCCTGCTGCACGCCGAGCCGCTCCAGCCCGCCGGCGAACACCGCCACCTCGTCGCGCAGCTGGGCGTACGTGAGGGTGCGGGTGGTGCCGGTGATGGCGCTGTCGTGGATCAAGGCGACGCGCTCGCCGTGGCCGGCCGCCACGTGCCGGTCCACCGCGTTCTCGCAGGTGTTGAGCACCCCGTCCGGGAACCAGCGGTAGAAGGGCGGGTTGGCGTCGTCCAGGATCTGGGTGGGCTCGCGCCGCCAGCTGACCGCTCCGGCGGCCTCGCGCCAGAAGCCCTCCGGGTCGGAGAGGCTGCGCCGGTAGGTGGACTGGTAGGTGCCGGAGTCGCCCATGGGGCCATCAAACCCGCTCCGGCCCCCCGTGGGGAGCCCGTCCTCGACGAGTGGGCGGCCGGCTGCGCCGAATGGGCTCGGCGGGTGGGCCTGCGACCGTCAGCTCGGCCAGCCGGTGCCGGTGCTGGTCCGCCCGCGGAGCCGCTCGCGGTCCTGCGGGTCGTCACGGGGGTCGTCGCGCGGCGCGTCGTGTGCGGCGACGACCGGCTCGGCGGGGCCGACGCCGAGCTCCCGCTGCTCCCCGTGGTGGTCGCTGTGGTCGTGGTGGTCGCTGTGGTCGTTGTGGGTGCTGTGGTCGCTGCGGTGCCGCTGCTCCCCCGCCCCCTGGGCCGGCAGCCCCCCGGGCCAGACGGCGGTCGCCTCGGGGTCGTCGACGGCCGCCGGCCCGGCAGCGGGCTCGCGCGGCGCCTCGTCCATCCGGCCGGCCGCGGGCGGCAGCGGGCGACCACGGTGCGGCTCGGGCAGCCAGCCGTCCACCGCCCACGCGTCGTCGGGGTCGATCGCCGCCGGCTGCGGTGCGGCCGAGGGCGTGGCCGGGCCGGCCGGCTCCGGCTCGACACGACGCTCGAGGGCGGGCCCGGGGCGGCTGCCGACGTAGATGGGCACGGACGCGGTCGCTGAGACAGCACCGACCCGATCGCGGCGCAGCAGATGGTCCACCACGGCGTCGAGCGCGTCGTCCACCGCGCCCTCGTCGTAGCCGCCCCGGCGGCCCCGGAACACGACCGAGCGAACCTGGTCGACGGCCGGCAGCGGCGCGGCGCCGGTGAGGCCGGGCAGCAGCACGTCCTCGACGAAGGCGTCGACGTCGCGGGGATCGTAGCCGCGGGTGAGCAGCGGGGCGTGCGCGAAGCGCTCGCCGTCGGGGGTCTGCAGGTCGCGGGTCAGCTGCTCGGCCTCGGCCGCACCGCCATCGGAGCCGGTGAGCCGGCCCATCGACGCCTCGCCCTCGGCCTCGGCGGCCACCGCGACCTCCTCCAGGCGGTCCAGGTGCGCGTCGACGGCGGCGACGTCGTAGCCGCGGCGGACCAGGTCGAAGCCCACCCGGCGCACCTCCGCGCTGGAGACGGTGGGGACGCCGTCGGCGAGGCGCATGGCGGTCTCGACCCGGTTCAGCCAGCCGTCGACCTGCTCGCGCCGGTAGCCCTTGCTCATGCCCGTCGCCCGCGGGAAGCGGTCCCGGTTGCGCGCCACGCTGCTGCCCCTTGCTCTCTGCCCGACTGCCGACCTCGCCGCCACCGGCCCAGCGACGTCGACGCGCGGCTACTCGGCCGCGGCCAGCTGACCGCAGGCGCCGTCGATCTCTCGCCCGCGGGTGTCGCGGACGGTGACCGCGACGCCGTGGGCCTGGAGCCGACGGACGAACTCGCGCTCGGCCTCGGGACGGCTGGCCGTCCACCGCGACCCCGGGGTGGGGTTGAGCGGGATGAGGTTGACGTGCACGAGATGGCCCGAGAGCAGCTCGCCGAGCAGGTCGGCGCGCCACGCCTGGTCGTTGACGTCCCTGATCAGTGCGTACTCGATGGAAGCACGCCGACCGGTCGCCTCGACGTAGCGCCACGCCGCCGCGAGCACCTCGGCCACCTTGAAGCGGGTGTTGATCGGCACCAGCTCGTCGCGCAGCTCGTCGTCGGGCGCGTGCAGCGACACGGCGAGGGTGGGGTGCAGGCCCTCGGCGGCCAGCCGGTCGATGGCCGGCACCAGCCCGACGGTGGACACGGTGATCGATCGCTGGGACAGCCCCAGACCGTCCGGCGCGGGGTCGGTGAGCCTGCGCAGCGCGCCGACCACCGCCCTGTAGTTGGCCAGCGGCTCGCCCATCCCCATGAACACGACGTTGCTGACCCGGCCGGGGCCGCCCGGGACCTCGCCGCGGGCCAGCGAGCGGGCACCGGCCACCACCTGCTCGACGATCTCGGCCGTGGACATGTTGCGGGTGAGCCCGGCCTGGCCGGTGGCGCAGAACGGGCAGTTCATCCCGCAGCCGGCCTGGCTGGAGACGCACATGGTGGCCCGGTCCGGGTAGCGCATCAGCACCGACTCGACCAGCGCGCCGTCGAAGAGCCGCCAGAGCATCTTGCGGGTCGTGCCGCCGTCGGCCTCCTGGGTGCGGACCGGCGTCATGATCGGCGGCAGCAGCGCCTCGACCAGCCGGTCGCGTACGGCCTTGGGCACGTCGGTCATGGCCGCGGGGTCGTCGACGAGGCGGCCGAAGTAGTGGGTGGACAGCTGACCGGCGCGGAAGGGCTTCTCCCCCAGCTCGGCGACGGCGGCCCGGCGCTCGGCGGGCGCGAGGTCGGCGAGGTGGCGCGGCGGCTTGGCGCGGCGCGGGGCGACGAGGGTGAGCTCTCCGGGTGCAGGCATGGCCTCCCCATCGTCCCACGGGCTGGCCACCGGCCACGTCGACGCTGGTGCGCCCCCGACGGAGTTGGCAGGGTGGGCTCCGGGCGGGGGACGCGTCCCCGCCGTTCAGCGAGGTCGGCACCGAGGCGGACACAGAGGCGGGGTGCACGATGGAGGGGGGCACGATGGCGGACGGCACGGGTGCCAGCAGGACAGTGGGCACCGGCAGGACAGTGGGCACCGGCGGGACAGGACCGACGAGCGCACGCGAGGCGGACGGCATGGCGGGCAGCGCCGGGCCGGTGCTCAGCCCGGACGAGCTGCGCCGGCTGGACGCCTGGTGGCGGGCGGCCAACTACCTCTCGGTCGGCCAGATCTACCTGATGGACAACCCGCTGCTGCGCCACCCGCTGCGGCCCGAGCACGTCAAGCCGCGGCTGCTGGGCCACTGGGGCACCACACCGGGGCTGAACTTCGTCTACGCCCACCTCAACCGGGTCATCGCGGCGCGGGACCTGGACATGATCTACGTCATCGGGCCGGGGCATGGCGGCCCCGGGCTGGTGGCGTCGGCATGGCTGGAGGGGACCTACAGCGAGGTCTACCCGGACGTCTCCCAGGACGTCGACGGGCTGCGCCGCCTGTTCCGCCAGTTCTCCTTCCCCGGCGGCATCCCCAGCCACGTGGCGCCGGAGACGCCGGGCTCCATCCACGAGGGCGGCGAGCTGGGCTACTCCCTCTCCCACGCCTACGGCGCCGCGTTCGACAACCCGGACCTCGTGGTGGCGGCCGTGGTGGGCGACGGCGAGGCCGAGACCGGCCCGCTGGCCACCAGCTGGCACTCGAACAAGTTCCTCGACCCTCGGCGCGACGGCGCGGTGCTGCCGATCCTGCACCTCAACGGCTTCAAGATCGCCAATCCGACGGTGCTGTCCCGGATCAGCCCGGCCGAGCTGGACGAGCTGCTGCGCGGCTACGGCCACGCGCCGTACGTGGTGGAGGGCTCGGACCCGACCGAGATGCACCAGGCCTTCGCCGCCACGCTGGATCGCTGCCTGGACGAGATCGCCGACATCCGGACCCGCGCCCGCGAGGGCGGAGAGGACCTCTCCGGCGACGACCGTCCGCGCTGGCCGATGATCGTGCTCCGCTCGCCCAAGGGCTGGACCGGGCCGCAGACCGTCGACGGCCTGCAGACCGAGGGCTCGTTCCGCTCGCACCAGGTGCCCTTCGCTGACGTGCGGGGAAACGTCGAGCACCGCGAGCTGCTCGAGCAGTGGCTGCGCAGCTACCGCCCCGAGGAGCTGTTCGACGAGGACGGCGCGCCGGTGGCCGAGATCCGCGACCTGCACCCGCGCGGCGAGCGGCGGATGAGCGCCAACCCGCACGCCAACGGCGGGATGCTGCTCAAGGACCTGCGGCTGCCGGACTTCCGCGAGTACGCCGTGAAGGTCGACCAGCCGGGCACCGGCGCGGTGGAGGCGACCCGTGTGCTCGGCAACTTCCTGCGCGATGTGATGGGCAAGAACATGAGCACCTTCCGGGTGTTCTCACCGGACGAGAACAGCTCCAACCGGCTCGGGGCGCTCATGGAGGCGACCGACCGGGCGTGGTCCGCGCGCCGCACCCCGCAGGACGACCACCTGGCCCCGGACGGGCGGGTGATGGAGATCCTCAGCGAGCACACGTGCCAAGGCTGGCTCGAGGGCTACCTGCTCACCGGACGGCACGGGTTCTTCTCGTGCTACGAGGCGTTCATCCACATCGTCGACTCGATGTTCAACCAGCACGCCAAGTGGCTCAAGACCACCGAGGACATCGGCTGGCGGCGCCCGATCTCCTCGCTGAACTACCTGCTCACCTCGCACGTGTGGCGGCAGGACCACAACGGCTTCTCCCACCAGGACCCGGGAGTCATCGACCACGTGGTCAACAAGAAGGCCGACGTCATCCGAGTCTACCTGCCGCCGGACGCCAACACGCTGCTCTCGGTGGCCGACCACTGCCTGCGCAGCCGGCAGTACGTGAACGTCATCGTGGCCGGCAAGCAGCCGGCGCTGCAGTACCTGTCGATGGACGACGCCGTCAAGCACTGCACCAAGGGCATCGGCATCTGGGACTGGGCCAGCAGCGACCAGGGCGGCGACCCCGACGTCGTCATGGCCTGCGCCGGGGACGTGCCGACCATGGAGACCCTGGCCGCGGTGCAGATCCTGCGCCGCGAGTTCCCCGAGCTGAAGGTCCGGGTCGTCAACGTGGTCGACCTCATGCGGCTGCAGCCCGAGACGGAGCACCCGCACGGTCTCTCCGACCACGAGTACGACGCCCTGTTCCCGCCCGGCGTGCCCACGATCTTCGCCTACCACGGCTACCCGTGGCTCATCCACCGGCTCACCTACCGCCGGCACCACCACGACGACCTGCACGTGCGCGGCTACAAGGAGGAGGGCACGACCACCACGCCGTTCGACATGACGGTGATGAACGAGCTGGACCGCTTCGACCTCGCCATCGACGTGATCGACCGGCTGCCCGCCCTGGGCGGTCGCGGCGCCTACGCCCGCCAGCGGCTGCAGGACAAGCTGATCGGGCACCGGCAGTACGTGCGTGAGCACGGCGAGGACCTGCCCGAGGTGCGCACCTGGCAGTGGGAGGCCCTGGCGGCAGGGCCTCAGGTGCAGGGACCGGACGAGCCGCTGCACGAGCCGGTCTGAGCCGATGGGGCGGACCGCGCAACGGGTGCTCGTGGTCAACGCCGGCTCCAGCAGCCTCAAGCTCTCGCTGCTGGACGGCGAGGAGGTCGTCGCCGGCACGACCGTGGAGCGATGGGAGGGCGAGGAGCACCTCGAGCCGCTCGAGGAGTTCCTCCGGGAGGCCGACGGGGCGCAGGCGGTGGGGCACCGGGTCGTGCACGGCGGTCCGCGGTTCGGCGAACCGGTCCGCATCGACGACGACGTCGTCTCCTACCTCTCGTCGGTGGCGGATCTCGCGCCGCTGCACAACCCGCCCGCGGTGGCCGGCATCCGTGCGGTGGGACGCCTGCTGTCCGATGTCCCGGCCGTGGCCTGCTTCGACACCGCGTTCCACTCCGGCATGCCGGCGGAGGCGGCCACCTACGCCCTCCCCCGGGACTGGAACGCGCGCTGGGGCCTGCGCCGCTACGGCTTCCACGGGCTGTCCCACGCCTACGCCGTCCGGCGGGCGGCCGAGCTGGTGGACCGCCCGCTGCCGGAGCTGCGGGTCGTGTCCTGCCACCTCGGGGCGGGCTGCTCGCTGGCGGCGGTGGCGGGCGGGCGGTCCGTGGACACGACCATGGGCTTCACCCCGCTGGCCGGGCTGGTCATGGTCACCCGCTCGGGGTCGATCGACCCGGGACTGGTGCTGTGGCTGCAGCGGCACGGCGGGGTGGGCCTGGACGAGCTCGAGGACGTCCTGGAGCACCGCAGCGGGCTGGCCGGCCTGTCCGGGACCAGCGGCGACCTGCGCGACGTGCTGGCCGCCCGCGACGCCGGCGACGCGGACGCGGTGCTGGCCTACGACGTCTTCGTGCACCGCCTGGCCCGGGAGGCCGCGGCGATGGCAGCCTCGGCCGGCGGGCTGGACCTGCTGGTGCTCACCGGGGGCATCGGCGAGCACTCCGCGCGGGTGCGGGCGGACCTGGCCGGGCGGCTGGCCTGGCTGGGCGTCGCGGTGGACGCGCAGGCGAACACGGCCACGACGTCGGACGGCGAGATCGGCGCTCCTGAGGCTGGGGTCCGGACGGTCGTGGTGACCGCCCGCGAGGACCTCGAGGTGGCCCGGGAGACCCGTCAGGTGCTGGCCGTCTGAGCGGCTGGCACCCGGAGGAGCTCAGCGCCGCTCGGCCTCGTCGCCCTCGCGGGCCGGCTCGTCGCCCGGCTCCTGCTCGCTGCGCCGCTCGGCCCGCGCCTTGTGCACCCGCCAGGCGATCAGCGCCAGCACGACGACGACGGCCACCGCGATGGCCGCGCCGCGGCCGACGGTCTTCTCGACCTTCGCGTAGCTGTTGCCGGCCAGGAAGCCGATCATGACGAAGCCGACGCCCCACACCAGGCCGCCGACGGCGTTGTAGGCCAGGAACTTGGGATAGTGCATGCGGGAGATGCCGGCCAGCGCGGGCATGACCGCCCGGAAGAAGGCGACGAACCGGCCGAGGAACACGGCCGAGCCGCCACGGCGGGCCAGGAAGCGCTGGGCGTCGTCGAGCCGGTGGGCGTGCCCGCGCAGCGGCCCGATCTGCAGCAGCCGCGGCCCGACGTGCTTGCCCACCTCGTAGCCGACGGTGTCGCCCACGATCGCGGCCAGCACGACGACGGCGAGCATGATCGACAGGTGCACATGGCCGCGGCTGGCCATGACCCCGCCGAGCACCGCGGCGGTCTCGCCGGGCAGCACGAACCCGACGAAGATGGCGTCCTCGGCGAACACGAGGCCGCCGACGACGAGGTAGACGACCACCCCGGACAGGCCGAGGATCCGGTCGGACAGCGCGCTGAGGATGCCACCCACGTCAGTTCGCCCCTACAGTCGCGGCCAGCACCAGGAAGACCGCCGGGGCGGTGGGCAGCAGCGAGTCGAGCCGGTCGAGCAGCCCTCCGTGCCCGGGCAGCAGCGAGCCCATGTCCTTGATCCCCAGGTCGCGCTTGACCATCGACTCCCCCAGGTCCCCGACCGTCGCGGTGACGACCACCACCAGCCCGAGCAGGACGCCCTGCCACCACTGACCGTGCAGCAGCAGCGGCAGCCCGAGGCCGCCGGCCAGGGCGCAGGCAAGCACCGACCCGGCGAAGCCCTCCCAGGACTTCTTCGGGCTCACCGTGGGCGCCATCGGGTGCTTGCCGAACAGCACCCCGGCCGCGTAGCCGCCGATGTCCGAGCAGATGGTGACCACGATGAACACGACGATCCGGCGGGCGCCGTCGTCGGCGGCCAGCAGCAGCGCGGCGAACCCGGCCAGGAACGGCACGTAGAGCGCGGCGAAGACCCCGGCGGTGACGTCCCGGACCACCCCCGACCCCGGACCGACCGGCCCCGGTGCGCCCGGACGCTCGTCGGCGAGCCGCTGGTCCACCAGCGGCCAGGCGACCACCGCCAGCCCGGTGAGGGCGAAGGCGACGGCGAGCCCCTCCAGGCCCTCCACGTAGGCGGCCACCAGCATGGCGGTGCCCCCCACGGCCACCGGCACCAGCGGCATCCGGGTGCCGGCGGTGGCCAGCGCCTGGGAGAGCTCGCGCAGGGCGATGAGCGCGGCGATCACGACGACCACGAGGAACGCGGCCTTCACCACGAACAGCGAGGCCAGGACCAGAGCACCCAGGCCGACCCCGACGCCGATGGCGGCGGGCAGGTTGCGACCGGCCCGGCTGCGCCGCTCCTGCGGGGTGCCGACGGCGCCGCCGGCGGCCGGGTCGGCGGGGACGGGCTCGTCGGAGAGGGACACCTCCACCTCCACCAGAGAACCTCGCTCCCGCCGGACCCTGCCGAACCGCACCCGCCCCTCGTGGTCCCTCAGACCTCGAGGAGCTCGGACTCCTTGTGCTTGAGCAGCTCATCGATCGCGTCGACGTACTTCTTGGTGACGACCTCGAGCTGCTTCTCCGCGCGGGCGACCTCGTCCTCGCCGGCCTCGCCGTCCTTGACCAGGCGGTCCAGGGCGTCCTTGGCGTGCCGGCGGATGTTGCGCACGGAGACCTTGGCCTCCTCGGCCTTGTGCCGGGCGACCTTGATGAACTCCTTGCGCCGCTCCTCGGTGAGCTCGGGGAACACGACGCGGATCTTCTCGCCGTCGTTGGTGGGGTTGACGCCGAGGTCGGAGTCGCGGATGGCCCGCTCCAGGGCACCCAGGGAGCCCTTGTCGTAGGGCGTGACCAGGATGGAGCGGGCCTCCTGCTGGTGGAAGCTGGCCAGCTGCTGCACCGGGGTCTGCGCGCCGTAGTAGTCGACGAGGATCTTGTTGAACATGGCCGGGGTGGCACGCCCGGTGCGGATGGTGGAGAGGTCCTCGCGGGCGACCCCCACGGCCTTCTCCATCTTCTCCTCGGCCTCGAAGAGGGTCTCGTCGATCACGCTCGGCTCCTCCGTGTGGGTCGGGCTGTCGTTCTGGGTGCTCATGCTGTGGCGCGGACTGGTCCCGCCGTCCGGCTCGCGACGACGGTCAGGCCGCACCGGTGCCGGCGTCGCCGGACACCACCGTCCCGATCCTCTCACCGCGCACGACGCGCGCGATGTTCCCCTCCTGCAGAAGGTTGAAGACGATGATCGGGAGGCCGTTGTCCTGGCAGAGGCTGAAAGCCGCGGCGTCGGCGACGCGCAGCCCCCGGCCGAGCACCTCGGCGTAGCCGACCCGGTCGAACTTGCGCGCGTCCGGGTGGGTGCGCGGGTCGGCGTCGTAGACGCCGTCGACACCGTTCTTGCCCATCAGCAGCGCCTGGCAGCCGATCTCGAGCGCACGCTGGGCGGCCACGGTGTCGGTGGTGAAGTAGGGCATCCCCGCGCCGGCCCCGAAGATGACCACGCGGCCCTTCTCCAGGTGCCGGATGGCGCGGCGCGGGATGTAGGGCTCGGCCACCTGCCCCATGGCGATGGCCGTCTGCACCCGGGTGTCGGTGCCCTCCTGCTCGAGGAAGTCCTGCAGGGCCAGGCAGTTCATGACGGTGCCGAGCATGCCCATGTAGTCCCCGCGGGCCCGGTCCATGCCGTGTTGGGACAGCTCGGCGCCGCGGAAGAAGTTGCCGCCACCGACGACGATCGCGACCTGCGTGCCAGCGCGGACCACCGCGGCGATCTGGCGGGCGATGCTGCGCACCACGAGCGGGTCGACGCCGACCGCGCCACCACCGAAGACCTCGCCGGAGAGCTTGAGCAGCACACGGCCGTAGACCGGGGCACCCGGTGCGGCGTCGGGCTCGACCCCGACCGCCGAGACGACCCCTGCCTCGACACCGGCCGCCTCGACACCGGCCGCCTCGACACCGAGGTCCTCGACACCGGCTCCCGCCAGTCCCGCCGTCCGCTCCACCGGTGCCTCCACGCTCGCTCGCCGTCGCTCGCCCTGATCCGCCGTGCCCTGCTCCGCCGTGCCCTGATCCGGCCGTGCCCTGCTCAGCCGCCGCTCGCACGACGGGCCGCCGGGGGCAGTCTGCCCCAGGCGGCCCGTCGCCCGTCCATCGCCCTGCGCGGGCTGCCGGTCGGTTCAGCCACCGACCTCGAACCGGGCGAACCGGGACACGGTGACGCCCTTCTCGTCCAGCAGCGCCTTGACGGTCTTCTTCGAGTCCTGCACCGCGGCCTGCTCGAGCAGCACCACGTCCTTGAAGAACCCGGTGACCCGGCCCTCGACGATCTTGGGCAGCGCCGCCTCCGGCTTGCCCTCCTCACGCGCGGTGGCCTCGGCGATGTGCCGCTCGTTGTCCACGACGTCGGCCGGCACCTCCTCGCGGGTGGTGTACTGCGGGCGCATCGCGGCGACCTGCATGGCCGCGCCGCGCGCCGCCTCGAGGTCGTCGCCGGTGAACTCGACGAGCACGCCGACCTGCGCGGGCAGGTCCGAGGCCCGCTTGTGCATGTAGGTGGCGACCTGGCCGTCGAAGCGGGCCACCCGACCGAGCTCGAGCTTCTCGCCGATGACGGCGGCCACGCTCTGGATGTTGTCGGCCACGGTGCGGCCGTCGGCCAGCACCTCGGCGAGCAGCGCGTCGCGGTCGGTGGTGCCGCTCTTGGCCACGTGGGCCACGATGTCGGCGGCCAGCTGCTGGAACTGCTCGTTCTTGGCCACGAAGTCGGTCTCGCACTTGAGCTCGACCAGCGCGCCCTCGGCGGCGGCGACCAGGCCGTTGCCGGCCTCGCGCTCGGCGGCCTTCTTGTCGACCTTGGCGCCCTGCTTCACGCGCAGGACCTCGACGGCGGCGTCGAAGTCGCCGTCCGCCTCCTCCAGCGCCTTCTTCGCGTCCATCATGCCGGCGCCGGTGAGGTCCCGGAGCTTCTTGACGTCCGCGGCGGTGATGCCAGCCATGGCTTACCTGTCCTTCTCGTCTGTGGATGCGAGTGCTGCGGTGCGGGCTGGGGGCGCCGGTGAGGGCGCGGCCCGCGTTGCGTTCGGGAGCGCCGGGCGTGGAGCGGGGCACGGACCGCGCCGGTCCGTGCCCCTCCCCTGACGGCGCGTCGATCAGGCCTGCGGGGCCGCCTCGCCGTTCTCGCTCGCCTCGGCGGGCGCCTCGGCGGCCTCGGCGCTGGTCTCGACGCCGGCGCTCTCGACGGTCTCGCCGGCCGCCGGGGTGCCCTCGGCCGCCTGGCCGGAGAGCAGTTCCTGCTCCCACTCGGCCAGCGGCTCGTCGGCGGCCAGCTCGCTGCCGGCGCTCTTGCCAGCCTCGCCGGCGCCGGCGCGGGCCATGAGGCCCTCGGCGACGGCGTCGGCGATGATGCGGGTGAGCAGGGTGACCGAGCGGATCGCGTCGTCGTTGCCCGGGATCGGGTAGTCGACCTCGTCCGGGTCGCAGTTGGTGTCGAGGATCGCGACCACCGGGATGTTCAGCTTGCGGGCCTCGCCGACGGCGATGTGCTCGGCCTTGGTGTCCACGATCCACACCGCGCTGGGCACCCGGGCCATGTCGCGGATGCCGCCCAGGGTCTTCTCCAGCTTCTCCTTCTCGCGCTGGAGGACCAGGAGCTCCTTCTTGGTCATGCCCGACGCGGCGACGTCGGCGAAGTCGATGAGCTCGAGCTCCTTGAGCCGCTGCAGCCGCTTGTGCACGGTGGTGAAGTTGGTCAGCATGCCGCCGAGCCAGCGCTGGTTGACGTAGGGCATGCCGACGCGGGTGGACTGCTCGGCGATGGCCTCCTGGGCCTGCCGCTTGGTGCCGACGAAGAGGACGCTGCCGCCGTGGGCGACCGTCTCCTTGACGAACTCGTAGGCGCGGTCGATGTAGGACAGCGACTGCTGGATGTCGATGATGTAGTTGCCATTGCGCTCGGTGAAGATGAACCGGCGCATCTTGGGGTTCCACCGACGGGTCTGGTGCCCGAAGTGCACGCCGCTCTCGAGCAGCTGCTTCATGGTGACGACGGCCATGGCCGTTGCGCTCCTCCCGCGCCCGGGCCCGGGCGCGCGTCTCGGTTTGCCCGCGGGCACCGGTCGGTGCACCGCGCCTGACGCCCGCCGCCGGTGCTCACCCCCGCTGCGAGCGAGGGACCGAGAGCGCCGGCGGCCCGGGATGCGTCCAGGACGCGGTCCGGGGGCCGGGCGTGCGTAGTCGCTCCGGGGCCGATGAGGTCCTGGAGCGCCGGTGGGAGTCTACCCGAGCCGCGCCGAGGGCCGGACCGCCCGTCGGGGGCGGCGTTGCAGGGCCGGCTGGGCCGCGGCACCAGCGTCGGTCGCCACCCGTGGCCAGCTCGGCTGAAACCATCACGGCGCTCCACCCTCTGCGCGAGAGCACGGATCCTCGGTCGCCGCCCGCAGGAGATGGTCACCGGTGTCCACAGGGGCCAGTGCCACCGTCCACCGGCGCGCGCCGGCCCTACCGCTCCCGCGCTCGAGCGGGAGCACGATCGGCAGGTGCTCGCTCCGCTGCTCGTCCCGGCTCTGCTCGTCCCGGCTCTGCTCCCGCCCGCGCTGCTGGTGACCGCCCCGCCGACCGCTCCGGCGACGGTGACCGCACGCACCTCGGCGATCTCTCGCGCATCGGGGACCTCACTGAAGACCTCACCGGTGACCTCACCGGAGACGTGGCCGGCGCCGGCCCGACCCCCCGGCTCCTGGCTGCCACCCGTCGGGGGGCTGCCCGTCACCGTCGTGCATCCGTTCACCGCTCCCGCCGGCCCCTACGCCGCCGGTCACCGCGGCGCGGACCTCGCCGCCGACGCCGGCTCGGTCGTGCACGCTCCCACGGCCGGCCGGGTCGTGTTCGCCGGTCAGGTGGCCGGCCGGCCGCTGGTGGTCCTCCTGCACGCCGGCGGGGTGCGCACGACCTACGAGCCGGTCGCCCCCTCGGTGTCCGTCGGCGACGACGTCGGCGCCGGGCAGCCGATCGGGACCCTGGTCGCCGCCGCGTCGCACTGCCTGCCGAGCCCCTGCCTGCACTGGGGCGCCCGCGTCGGCGCCGGCGACGCCGAGCGCTACCTCGACCCGCTGGCGCTGCTCGCCGGGCACGGCCCGGTCCGGCTGCTCCCGCTGGACGGGCACCGACGCTGAACGGACCGGCCGCAGGTCAGACTGCTCGTCGTGGGTGAGCTGGTGGTGGTGTCCGGACCGCCGGGGGCCGGGAAGTCGACGCTCTGCGGCGAGCTGGTCGCCCGTTTCGAGCGCTCCGTCCTGCTGCAGGCGGACTGGTTCTTCGGCCGCTGGCGGGGCGGGGCCATCGCCCCCTGGCTCCCCGACGCCGAGCCGCAGACCGGGGTGGCGGGCCGGGCAGCCGCCGCCGCGGCCGGGGAGTTCGCCCGGGCGGACTGCGTCGTCGTCTACGACGGGCTGGTCCGCTGGGCCGAGACGCCCGCGCTGGTGGCCGCCGCCGGGCCGGCCCGGGTCCACTACCTCGCGCTGCTGCCTCCGCTCGAGGTGTGCCTGGGACGGGTCGCGTCCCGCAGCGGCCACGGCTTCACCGACCTGCCGGCGGCCGAGCGCATGCACGGTGAGTTCGCCGGGGCGCCGCTGCCTGCACCGCACGTGCTCGCACCGACGGGACGGGAGGAGGCCGACGACGTCGAGGGGCTGGTGGCCGAGGTTCTCACCCGGCTGGCCGCCGGACAGCTCGCCCTCGCGCCCCGCTCCTGACCGGAGCGGCCGGCCGGGTCAGCCGAGGAGCGCCGGTCGGGTGGCGCTCAGCTGGAGGAGTCGGCGAGCTTGCCGCGCAGCTGCAGCACGGCCTTGGTGTGCATCTGGCAGATGCGGGACTCGGTGACGCCGAGCACCTGGCCGATCTCGGCGAGGGTGAGGCCCTCGTAGTAGTAGAGGGTGACGACGATCTTCTCGCGCTCGGGCAGCTGGTTGATGGCCCGGGCGAGCAGGTACTTGGTCTCCTCGGACTCGAAGGCGAGGACGGGGTCCTCGGCCTTGGTGTCCTCGAGGGTGTCGACCAGGCTGAGCTTGTCGCCGCGCTCCCCGCCCACGCTGAGCAGCTCGTCCAGCGCGACGACGTTGACGAAGGAGACCTGGCTGAAGACGTGGTGCAGCTCGCGCAGCGAGATGCCCAGCTCGGCCGCGACCTCGGGCTCGGTGGGGCTGCGGTGCAGCTCGCCCTCGAGCCTGGCGTAGGCCTTCTCGACCTCGCGGGCCTTGTAGCGCACCGAGCGCGGGATCCAGTCGATGGCCCGCAGCTCGTCGATGATCGCGCCGCGGATACGGCTGATGGCGTAGGTCTCGAACTTGATGGCGCGCTCGAGGTCGAACTTCTCGATGGCGTCGATGAGGCCGAAGATGCCGTAGGAGACCAAGTCGGCCTGCTCGATGTTCTGCGGCAGACCCACACCCACGCGGCCGGCGACGTACTTGACCAGCGGGCTGTAGTGCAGGATCAGCCGCTCGCGCAGGGTGGCGTCGCCGGTCTGCTTGAAGTCGGTCCAGAGCCGGCGCAGCGCCTCGTCGCTCTCCCGCTGGGCCTCCTCGCCCTCGCGAGCCTTGACCTCGGCGGCGTCCTGCTCCGCGCTCTCGCCGGCGCCATCGGTCTCGCCGGCCTCGTCCGCGGCGAGGTCGGGCGCCGTCTCGTCCGCGCCGGGCTCGACGTCGGGCTCCATGTCGACGCTCACGCCGGCGACGCCCTCATGCGCGGGGGTGTGCCTGGTCATAGGTCGCTCGGAGCCTCTCCACGGTGACATGCGTGTAGATCTGCGTCGTCGCGAGCGTAGCGTGACCGAGCATCTCTTGGACGCTCCTCAGATCGGCTCCTCCTTCCAGCAGATGAGTGGCCGCGGAGTGCCGCAGGCCGTGCGGGGCGAGATCCGGCGCCCCGGGCACCCGGCGGAGGGCACGGTGGACGACCTCGCGGACGACGCGCTGGTCGACCCGGCCCCCGCGGGCACCGAGCAGCAGCGCGTCGCCGCTGCGCGCGGTGGCCAGCAGCGGGCGCCCCTGCTCGAGCCACTGCTCGACGGCCCGCAGCGCCGGCAGGCCCAGCGGCACCGAGCGCTCCTTGTCGCCCTTCCCGACCACCCTCAGCACCCGCCGGGACCGGTCGACGTCGCAGCGGTCCAGCCCGCACAGCTCGCCCACCCGGATCCCGGTGGCGTAGAGCAGCTCGAGCGCGGCACGGTCGCGCAGCCCCACCGCAGCGCCGTCGTCGGCCGCCACCGCCGCCGCCTCCAGCGCCTGGGTCGCCTCGTCGGCCCGCAGCACGTCCGGCAGGGTCCGGTGCGCCTTGGGGCTGGCCAGCAGCACCGCCGGGTCGCGCTCGACCAGGCCGCGCCGCCGGGCCCAGGCGAACAGCACGCGTGCCGCGCTGGCCCGCCGGGCCAGGGTGGTGCGCGAGGCACCGGCCGCCTGCTGGCGGGCCAGCCAGCTGCGCAGCAGCGGCAGGTCGACCTCGTCCAGGCGCTCGACCCCGGCCTCGGCGGCGTGCGCGAACAGCTGGTGCAGGTCACCGGTATAGGCGCGGACCGTGTGGGCCGAGCGGCCGCGCTCGGCCGCCAGGTGCACCTCGAAGCGCTCGAGCACCTCCTCGAGCGCCGTCGGCAGCGCCGGCTCGCCGGCCTCGGCCCGCTGCGCGGTCATCCCGCCACGCTGACCTCCCGGCCCGCTGAGGTCAAGGCAGCGCGCCGCGATGCTCCGCCGGGTCCGACCGCCCCGGCCCTGCACCGCGATCGGCCCGGCGCCGCTGCCGGACGGCTGCCGAGATCCGGTAGCCCGAGCCGTCCGGCTCGGCCAGACCGGCCCCGACGAGGAACCCGACCGCGGCGCGGACGGTGGGCAGGTCGAGACCGGCCGAATGGGCCAGGCGTGCGGTGCCCACGCCGGAGCGGACCGGCAGGGCGTCGAACACGCGCAGCTGGACCTCGCTCAGCCCGTCCCCGGGACGGTCGTCCTCGGCGGTGACCTCGTCCCGCGGCGCGGTCCGCTGCCGGGCGGCCAGGGCGTCGGCGAGCGTGCCGACGGTCTCGACGACGTCGGCGGCGTGCCGCACCAGGACCGCGCCGTCGCGCACCAGGGTGTGGCAGCCCACCGACGAGGGGCTGGTGACCTGGCCGGGCACTGCCATCACCGGCCGCCCGAGCCGGCGCGCATGCCCCACCGTGCGCGAGGTGCCGCTGCGCACCGCCGCCTCCACCACGACCGTGCCCCGGGTGAGCGCTGCGACCAACCGGTTGCGGGCCAGCAGCCGGTGCCGGTGCACCCCGGTGCCCGGCGGCAGCTCGGAGACGAGCACACCGGTGCCGGCGATCCGCTCCAGCAGCGGCTTGTGGGAGGGCGGGTAGGGCCGGTCGACTCCGCACGCGAGCACGGCCACGGTGGTGCCGCCCACCGACAGCGCGCCCTGGTGGGCGCAGGCGTCGATGCCGTAGGCCGCCCCCGAGACGACGGTCCAGCCGGTCTCGCACAGGGCGGCCCCCAGGTCCTGGGCCGTGCCCCGGCCGTAGGGGCTGGAGGTGCGGGTGCCGATGACGGCGACGCTGCGCAGGGCGACCATCCGCAGGTCGTCCACGCCGCGCACCCACAGGGCCAGCGGCGGGAGCGCCGGCGACTCCCCGTTCACGCCGACGGCGTCGAGGTCGTCGAGCTGGGTGGGCCACTCGGCGTCGCCGGGGCAGACGATCCGCTGGCCCAGGCCGGCGGCCCGGCCCAGCTCGGTCTCCTCGCACAGCCCCTGCAGCCGCAGGCGCAGCCCGGCCAGCCGGGCCGGGCGCAGCCCTTCGACCGGCCGGCCCGAGCGCAGGGCCGCCAGGGCGCCGGCCGCGCCGAGCCGGCGGACCAGGCCGCAGACGGCGACGTCGGCCGGCTCGGCGACCCGCGCGAGCACGGCCCGAGCACCCCGCTCGACCTCGGCCGACCCGCCGGGGTCGAACTCGACGCCGCTGCCGGGGGTACCCACAGGGCTGCCGACGGTGCCCACCTGGGTGGCGGGGACGGGGGTGGCGCTGGCCGTCGGGGCGGGTACGGCGACCGCGAGCGGCAACGGAGGCGCCGACCACCGGTCGCCGGGCACGCGGACGGCGGCATCGATGGGCAGCGACAGCGGGACCCGGATGGGCTCGGGGATCGTCTCGGGCACGTCCGCGCTCATCCGGGCGTCGCCCCCGCCAGGCGCAGGGTGAGCGCCGCGGACACGTCGTCGCCACCGGGGGCGTCGCGCCCGGCGAGGTCGGCGAGCGTCCAGGCCACCCGCAGCAGCCGGTCGACACCGCGCGCGGAGAGCCGGCCCCGCTCGACGAACTGCTCGAGCCTGGCCGACGCCCCGGTCGGCACCGGCCAGCGCCGGCGCAGCTCAGGACCGGGGACCTCGGAGATGGTGGTCCACGGGGTGCCGGTGAAGCGCACCGCGGCGCGATCGCGGGCGGCGCGCACCCGCTCGGCCACCGTCGCGCTGCCCTCGACGAAGGACCGGTCGGCCAGCAGCGTGGCCCGGTCGACCGGGCCGACATCGACCCGCACGTCCATCCGGTCCATCAGCGGCCCGGACAGCCGGGCGAGGTAGCGGGTGCGGGTGAACGGGGCGCAGGTGCACGAGGCGGACGGGTCGCCGGACCGCCCGCAGGGGCACGGGTTGGCGGCCATGACCAGCAGGAAGCGGGCCGGGTAGCGCGCCGTGCCGCCGGACCGGCTCACCATCACCTCGCCGGACTCGAGCGGCTCGCGCAGCGCGTCCAGGACGTGACGTCCGAACTCGGGTGCCTCGTCCAGGAACAGCACCCCGCGGTGGGCCAGGCTCACCGCGCCCGGCCGGGGCACGCCGGCCCCTCCCCCGACCACTGCGGCCTGCGTGGCCGTGTGGTGGGGATCCTGGTACGGCGGGCGGCGGACCAGTGGCGTCCCGGCCGGCAGCGTGCCGGCGACCGAGTGGACGGCGCTGACCTCCAGGGCGGCCGGGTGCTCGAGGTCCGGCAGCAGCCCGGGCAGCCGCTCGGCGAGCATCGTCTTGCCGGCCCCGGGCGGGCCGAGCAGGAAGAGGTTGTGCCCGCCGGCCGCGCAGACCTCGAGGGCGTGGCGCCCCTCCGGCTGGCCGAGCACGTCGGCGAGGTCCTTGGGCGGGGGCGGGGGCCCGGTGACGCCCGCGGGCGCCCCGGTGGGCGGCCCAGGGTCCGGGGGCAGCGCCTCGGCGTCGGGCTCCTCGCCGGACAGGCGGGCCAACAGCGAGCGCAGCGTGACCGCCCCGAGCACCTCGACGCCCGGCACCAGGGCGGCCTCCTCGGCGTTGGCGGCCGGCACGACCACCGTCCCGACACCGGCCGAGGCCGCGGCCAGCACCGCCGGCAGCACGCCCCGGACGCCGCGGACCCGACCGTCCAGCCCGAGCTCGCCGAGCACGACGACCTCCTCGAGCCGCTCGCGCGGCACCGACCCGGCGGCGGCCAGCACCGACAGGGCGATCGGCAGGTCGAAGTGGGAGCCGCGCTTGGGCAGCGACGCCGGCGACAGGCTGACGGTGATGCGGTGCTCGGGCCACGGCGCACCGGAGTTGACGATCGCGGCGCGCACCCGGTCCCGGGCCTCGGTGAGCGCGGCGTCCGGCAGGCCCACCAGCACGAAGCCGGGCAGGCCCGGGGACAGGTCCGCCTCCACCCTGACCACGTGCCCCTCCACCCCGACGAGGGTCACCCCGAAGGCGCGTGCGAGTCCCATCAGGCCACCCCCCGCAGGTGCTCGACCCGCGCCGGGCCGCGCTGCGGGCGCAGCACCGCCACGACGTCGATCCGGATCGCGGCCGGTCGGACGCCGCGGGCGGCCACCCAGCGGGCGGCGAGGTCGAGCAGGCGAGCCGCCTTGACGGGGGTGACCGCCCCGGCCGGCGGCCCGTAGGCGGTGCTGCGGCGGGTCTTCACCTCGCAGACCACCAGGGTGCCGCCGTCGCGGGCGACGATGTCGATCTCGCCGGCCGCGCACCGCCAGTTGCGCTCGAGCACCACCAGCCCGGCCCCGGCGAGGTGCCGTGCCGCCACGTCCTCGCCGTACCGCCCCACCGCATCGGTCGCCCGCACGGGCACCACCTCCCGCACCGACCGTGCCGCAGCGGCCGGTCACCGGGTGGATCACCGCCGCTCACCTGTGGACGGTGACGAAGGGGGGCCCGCGGGGTGTGGACGAGGGCACGGGTCGACGGCGTGGAGGCCCGCCGCAGTCCGTGTCAACCGTGGTGCAGCGGCACCGGACGGCCCAGGTGGTAGCCCTGCGCGGCGTCCACCCCGAGAGCTCGCAGCAGGCGCGCGGTCGCCTCGTCCTCGACGAACTCGGCCACCGTCCGCTTGCCCTGGCCGCGGGCGACGTCCACGACGGCCTTGATGACCAGCTGGTCGTCGCGCGAGCCCACCGCTCCGCGGACGAACTCCCCGTCGATCTTGATCACGTCGAAGGGCAGGTGCTTGAGGTAGGCGAACGAGCCGAAGCCGGCGCCGAAGTCGTCCAGGGCCAGCTCGCAGCCCAGGGCCCGCACCTGCTCGGTGAGCTGACGGGCCAGTCCCATGCTGGACAGGGCGGCGGTCTCGGTGAGCTCCACGCACAGGCGCGATCCCTCGACGCGGTGGCGGGCCAGCAGGCCACCGAGGTCGACGGCGAAGCGGTCGTCGTCCAGGGACTGCGCGGACAGGTTCACCGACAGGTGCAGGGCGGGGAAGCGGGCCAGCAGCTCCACCGCCTGCCCCGCCACCCAGCGGTCGATCCGGGTGGCCAGCCCGTAGCGCTCGGCCACCGGCATGAATTCCCCCGGCGGCACCAGCGCCTCGCCGACCGGGTCGGTGGAGGGACCGGGGCCGTCCGGCCCGTGGCCGCCCGCCCGCATCCGCAGCAGCAGCTCCCGGCTCACCACCCGGCCGTCGTGCAGGTCCACCAGCGGCTGGGCGTGCAGCACGAACCCGTCCTGCACCAGGGCCTGCTCCACCTGCTCGAGCCGGCCGAGCCGCTGCTGGAGCAGCGGAGTGCGCCCCGGCGCGCCGTCGTAGACGGCGAACCGGTCCCCGCCGGCCTCCTTGGCGTCGTACATGGCAAGGTCGGCGTTGACGAGCAGCTGCTCGGCGCTCGCGCCCGGCAGCACCGGCGCGATGCCGACGCTGGCGGTGATGCGCCGGCCGGTCGGCACGGCTCCGACGGCGGCGTCGCGGACGGCGCGGCGCAGGCGCTCGGCCACCGCGGCCGCGGCCGTCACCGAGCTGCCCGGCAGCAGCGCGGCGAACTCGTCCCCGCCGGTGCGCGCCACCATCTCCCCGCCGCGCACCTGCGCGGCCAGGGTGGCCGCGACCACCGTGATCAGCGCGTCCCCGGTCCGGTGCCCGCGGGTGTCGTTGACCGCCTTGAACTCGTCCAGGTCGATGGCCAGCACGCAGCCGCCGGCGCCCGGTCCGCCCAGCGCGCCGGCTGCCCCCGCCCCCGCGGCAGCGAGCGGCTGCCCCGCGCCGAGGACGTACGCCTCCAGCGCCTCGGTGAAGGCCCGTCGGTTGGGCAGCCCGGTGAGCGGGTCGTGGTCGGCGAGGTGGCGCAGCCGCTCCTCGGCCAGGCGGCGCGGGGTGACGTCGGAGACGACGACCACGAGGACGTCGCCGAACTCGGGGTGCTCGAAGGCGGACACGTGCGCCCGCATCCAGACCAGCGAGCGGTCGGCGCGCACGCAGCGCAGCTCCCCCTCCCAGGAGCCCGGGCCGCCCTGGGCCAGCGACCGTTCGGCCTGGAGCAGCAGGTCGTCGGCGCAGTCGGCCTCGGCCTGCAGCAGGCGGGGCAGGGCCAGTCCGACGACGTCCTCCGCCCGGTAGCCGAGCAGGTCGCCGAAGCGGTCGTTGGCGTGCACCACCACCTGGTCGGCCACCCGCACCAGGCAGGCTCCCTCGGCCATGTTGGCGGCGATGGCGCTGTGCAGGCGCAGCGTCTCCTGCGTCGCCCTGGCCTCGCGCACCCGCAGCACCGCGGCCGCGCACTGCACGCCGAGCGCCTCGAGCAGGGCGCGCTCGTCCTCGTCGAAGGGACGGGGCTCGTCCCAGGACAGGTTGAGCGCCCCCTGCACCTCGTCGTCGACCCGCATCGGGATGGAGGCGCAGGCGTGGTCCTCCCCGCGCAGCCGCACCATGCCCGGATGGGCGCAGCGCAGCTCCTCGTTGCTGGCGATGAACAGCGACCGCCCGGTGCGCACGGCGGCGGCCAGCGGGTAGGGCGCCTCCGGCGGCACCTCGAGCGGCTCGGGCGGGGCCGACAGGCGCGCCACGTGCAGCACCTGCAGCGAGGCGCCCGGACGCGGGGAGAGCGCCACGAACCCGGTGTCGGCGTCGAAGGCGTCCATGCCGGCGCGCAGGACCAGCAGCGCCACCTCGGCCTCGCTGTCGGCGTCGAGCATGGCGGCGGAGGCGGTCCAGAGCCGCTCGAAGAGCCGCGCCTGGCGGAGCAGGGCGGCGCTCGATCCGGGGGGACGCTCGGGCTGCAGCATCGCGTTGGCACGGTAGGCGCGCGGCGGCGGGCAGGGGCGCCTTTCGCCCCATCCGTTCCCCCCACCGGCACGGGACCGGATGCTTCCCACCCTCCCGCCCGGCCAAGCCCCTACGGTCCGAGTTCGACAGGGCCGCCGGCTGCGGGCTAGCCGGCCATCCCGTCGCGGGGCAGCTCCAGGTCGGCCTTGGCCAGCTCCTCGACGTTGACGTCCTTGAAGGTGAGCACCTTGACGTTCTTGACGAAGCGGGCCGGGCGGTACATGTCCCAGACCCAGGCGTCGGACATGGTGACCTCGAAGTAGGTCTCGCCCTCGCTGGTGGTGCGCACCTGCAGGTCGACGGTGTTGGTGAGGTAGAACCGGCGCTCGGTCTCCACGACGTAGCTGAACAGGCCGACGACATCGCGGTACTCCCGGTAGAGCTGCAGCTCCATCTCGGTCTCGTACCGCTCGAGGTCCTCGGCGCTCATGCCCTCTCCAGCTCGTCCAGCACGTCCAGGTTGGGAGTGTCCAGGTCGGGAGTGTCCAGGTCGGGTCCGTCCGGGTCGAGCAGGTCCGGCGGCCCGCCGTCCGCGGCGAGCACCTCCTCCAGCCCGGCCCGACCGGCCGCCGCAACGTGGCCGCGCCGGCCCTGCCAGTGCCCCTCCCCGGCGAGCGTACGCAGGTTCCAGCTGCGGCGGTGCTCGGCGCACGGGCCCAGTGCCTGCAGCCCCTCCTGGTGGCTCGGGCTCGCGTAGCCCTTGTTCTCCTCCCACCCGTATCCGGGGTGGCGGGCGGCGAGCTCGACCATGAGGGCGTCGCGGGTGGTCTTGGCCAGCACGCTGGCCGCGGCCACCGCCGCGCAGCGCAGGTCGGCCTTGATCAGCGTGCGGACCTCGAGCGGCACCGGCGCGGAAGCCTCGGGAGCGCGCCCGAGCGGGCGGGGGGCGGCGTCGCGCGGCGCGGCGGCGGGGGCGCCCCGCGGCGCGGGCAGCTCCAGCGGTGCCAGGTCGAAGAGGGTCGGCGGCTCGGCGGGGCGGGTGAGCCAGTCGTAGTTGCCGTCCAGCAGCACCAGGTCCGGGCGGGCCGGCAGCTGGGCCAGCGCCCGCTCGCCGGCCAGCCGCAGCGCGCGCAGGATGCCGATGGCGTCGATCTCGGCCGCGCTGGCGTGCGCCACCGCCCGGGCCCGCCCCCACCGCCGCAGCCGCGGCACCAGCGCCTCGCGGGCGGCCGCCGTGAGCAGCTTGCTGTCGCGCAGCCCGCGCGGGGCGGTGGTGACCTCCAGGTCGACGAGCACGACACCCACGGTGACCGGTCCAGCCAGCGCGCCGCGACCGACCTCGTCGACCGCGGCGAGCAGCGTGCCGCCGCTCTCGCGCAGCAGCCGCCGCTCGGTGCGCAGGGTCGGGACGATCGCGGCGCCGCTGGCTGCCGGCCGGCGCGAGGTCACGGCAGCACCGACCCGAGGACGCGCACCGGGGCGGCCGGCGCCCCGTCGTGCAGCAGCTCGGCCAGCCGCGGGGCCAGGTCCGGCGGTGCGAAGACGTCCGTCCCGCCCGCCTGCGCAGCGAGGAGGTCGTCGAGCGTCCACCAGCGGTGCTCGACATGAGCCGAACGCTCCAGCTCGCTCATGCCCGAGACGTCGACGGCGAAGGGGGCGCAGCGCGCCAGGTGGTAGACCTCGTGCTGGTCGTAGTCGACGCCGCGGAAGGTGAACTGCGCGCGCCGGTCCCAGACATGCCGACCGACCGCCACCTGCGTCAGCCCCAGCTCCTCGGCCAGCTCGCGGCGCACGGTCTGCTCGCTGGTCTCGCCCGGCTCCATCCCGCCGCCCGGGGTGAACCAGAAGGTCTGGTCGGGCCGGTCCGGGTCGCCGCCGCGGAAGAGCAGCAGCCGGTCGTCGGGGTCGAGCAGCAGCACCCTGGCGGCTCGGCGCGGGACCCGGCTCTGCTCCGGCCGGGGGTGCTCGGGCTGCTCTCCGGCCGCCGTGCCGTCCCCGCTGCTGCCGTCCGTGCTGCTGTCGTCCCCGCTGGTGCCGCCGGCCATG